>CAZMNP010000092.1:0-13258 GCA_964567675.1 uncultured Actinomycetes bacterium | reverse complement strand
CACCAACGCGCTGAAGGAAGCGTTCAAGCCGGCCTGGGACCTGCCCACCGCGGTCCGCGAGTCCGTCAAGGCGCTCCGGTCCGCCGAAGGCCGCGAGGTCGAGGTCGAGGCCATCGAGGCGGGTGTGCTCGACCGCACGCGTCCGGTGCGCCGCAAGTTCCGCAGGCTCGAAGAGGAAGAGATCGCTTCGATCCTGTCGAAATGACGTTCCGCGCCTGATCTTCCTCGCCTGACGGAACGTCGCCTCCCCGTCTTCGGCCGCTGGTTCCGGAACTGGACCTACACTGCTCGGTATGGACCGCCGGATCTTCGGCCTGGAGAACGAGTACGGGGTTACGTGCACGTTCCGAGGGCAGCGGCGCCTGTCCCCGGACGAGGTGGCCCGGTACCTGTTCCGCCGGGTGGTTCACTGGGGCCGGTCCTCGAACGTCTTCCTCGAGAACGGGGCGCGCCTGTACCTCGACGTGGGCTCGCACCCCGAGTACGCCACGCCGGAGTGCGACGCGATCTTGGACCTCGTCGCGCACGACAAGGCGGGGGAGCGGATCCTCGAAGCGCTGCTCGCCGCCGCCGAGGTCCGCCTGCACGAGGAGGGCATCAGCGGCCAGGTCTACCTGTTCAAGAACAACACCGACTCGGCGGGGAACTCCTACGGCTGCCACGAGAACTACCTCGTCGCGCGCCAGGGCGAGTTCGCGCGGATGGCCGACCTGCTGATCCCGTTCTTCGTCACACGCCAGATCTACTGCGGTGCCGGCAAGGTGCTGCACGGCCCTCGGGGAGCCCAGTTCTGCATCGCGCAGCGAGCGGAGCACATCTGGGAGGGCGTCTCGAGCGCGACGACGCGATCCCGCCCGATCATCAACACGCGGGACGAGCCGCACGCCGACGCCGAGCGCTTCCGCCGGCTCCACGTCATCGTCGGCGACTCGAACATGAACGAGTGGACGACCTTCATGAAGGTCGGGATCACGGACCTCGTGCTCCGGATGGTCGAGGCGAACACGGTGATGCGCGACCTCACACTGGAGAACCCGATCCGGGCGATCCGCGAGATCAGCCACGATGTGACGTGCCGCAAGCGCGTCCGCCTGGCGAACGGCCGCGAGCTCACCGCGATCGAGATCCAGGAGGAGTACTTCGAGCGGACCTCACGGTTCCTGGAGCGGCGGGGGACCGATCCGCAGTCCAAGCAGCTCCTGGAGGAGTGGCGGGACGCGCTGGATGCGCTTGCGGCCGGCGAGCCCGAGCGCCTGATGCACAAGGTCGACTGGGTCGCGAAGCAGGCGATGATCGAGCGCTACCACCTGAAGCACCAACTGCCGCTCTCGCACCCACGGATCGCGCTGCTCGACCTCGCCTACCACGACGTGAACCGGAGCCGGGGGCTGTACTACCTCCTCGAGCGTGGCAACCGCGTCGAGCGCGCCGTGACCGAGAAGGACATCCAGCGGGCCATGCGCGAGCCCCCGCAGACCACGAGGGCCAAGCTCCGAGGCGACTTCATCAAGCACGCGAAGCAGAAGCGCCGCGATTACACGGTCGACTGGGTCCACCTGAAGCTGAACGACCAGGCACAGCGGACGGTGCTCTGCAAAGACCCGTTCCGGAGCGTCGACGAGCGCGTCGAGCAGCTCATCGCGCACATGTGACGTAGGCCGGAAGGCCCTCCCGGCGGCCCGACGGGGGATTGCGACGCGGGGCGCGCTCCCCGACGATGGCACCCATGACCACGACGCAGTCCAGGCGAGTCACTCGCATGGACCGGGAGGAGGCGGCCGCCGCCGCCGGCACGGTCGACCTGCGTCCCGCGGGACGCGTGATCGCGCTGGTCGCGGTCGTGCTCGCCCTCATGATCGCGGCCACGATCTTCGTTCCCGATCCGACCCGTTTCGGCGGGCCGTTGCAGGACGCCAACGTCGTGTCCGGCGCGACGATGACGACGGTCCGCAAGGCGGGTGACGGCGTCGTCACGATCGGCGTGTTCGTGCCGTGGAACACGAGCAGCGGGACCGCCGTGCTCGAGGAGATCGCGCCCCTTGGGGTCGAGGGCGACGTCGAGGTGGTGAAGACCTCGCTGCTTCCGGCGGGCCTCGCCGCGATCGAGCCCACGCGCGGGTTCCCCGTGAACGTTGCTTCGATCGTCAAGGTGGAGGACGCGCCCGTCCCGCCGGGCAGCGGGGAGCTCGACACGGTGCAGATCGCCGTGAGCCTGCAGGGAGACGGATCGGTCCTCGCGTTCCTCCTGCGCTACCGCGTCGACGGTGCGATCCACCACGCGATCCTCTTGAGCGGCGTCACGGTCTGCGAGGGCGGGTGCAAGGACCGGTCGGTGGTCGCGGATCGACAGGCCGCGTTCGCGCAGTCCGTCGTCGGGTTCGTCGACGCTCCTGCGCGCTAGGCGCCCCCGCTCACTAAGCCCGCTCCCGCCACTCGCGCGAGCCCGCGGCCATCCGCGCCGCGAGCACGCCACCCGCACCCGCCGCGAGGAAGAACGCCGGATCGTCCCGCGGGGTCCGTCCCATGGAGTCGACCTCGACACCACGACGCTCCAGCTCGGCGAGCGCCGGCCGGCCGTCGGTCTCGACGAGCTGATGTCGGTCCTCCAGCTCTCTGGCTCGAAGGGCGTTCCACACCACGTCGCGCTCGTCGGCCTCCAAGACCGGGACGGCCACGTTCATCCCCGGGACGCAGATCCGCTCGAGGATCGTGATCGTGTGGTGCGAGACGCCGCGATGGCGCTCGCGTTCCTCGGTGAACGAGAGGCGGAGTGGAGCGACCGGGCGGCCGCCTACGGCAGCCGCGGCGTTCAGCGCATGTCCGCTCGTGAGGGCGCTCACCCCCCAGGTGGTGTCCGTTCCGAGGTTGCCCGGTCCGTCGGCGACGAGGACCACGTCGGCGCTCAGCACCTCGACGGCGGCCACGAGCGCGCTCCAGATCGTGACCGCCTCGAGCTCGCCTCCGAACGCCTGCCCGCACGTGATCCACCCGGCCAGGAGGCCCTCGTCCCGGAGCCGAGGGACCAGCCGGGAGAAACCGCCGGGGAGCGAAGCGCCGTCGGTCATCACGTAGACGATCCGCTCGGCGCCCGCGGCCTTGGCGCCCGCGGCGGCCGGCCCGATCATCGAGTGCAGGGGCGAACAGACCACCGGCGTCCCGGCGAGCCCCGGGGAAGCCTCGAGCGCGTCGCGATGGGTCTCCTCGACGGTGCGGACGGCGACCTGGGAAGGCGTGTAGCGCGCCTTCAGGACTCGTCCGTCGTGCGCGAGCTCCGTCGGCGGGCCGCCCTCGACCGCGACGACCAGATGGAAGCCACCGGTACCGAGACCGAGTGCGACCGCCGTGGTGTTCAGGATCACCGCGTCGCCCTGCGCGACGGGACCGACGAGCTCCGGATACGCGAGGGCCGGAGCACGCTCGCCCTCGACCTCGACCTCGAGCTCGAGCGCGCCCGGACGCTCGGCCAGGATGCCGAGGACCCTGCCGCGACGCAGGCGAACGCCACCCCGGGGCTCGGACATGCCGGAAGTATGATGCCGCGGCCATGCAGCCGCTCGAACGCCTGGTCAATCTCGTCGCGCTGCTCCTCGAGGCACGCATGCCACTCACGTTCGACCAGATCCGGGAGAAGCTCGGCGAAGCGTACGAACACGGCGACGTGAACTCCGCCAAGCGGATGTTCGAGCGCGACAAGGACATCCTGCGCGACATCGGTGTGCCGATCGAGGTGGTCGCGACCGACGTGTGGGAGGCGGAGCAGGGCTACTCGATCGCGAAAGACCGCTATTACCTGCCGGAGGTCCGGTTCACCCCCGAGGAGATCTCGGCGCTGTTCGTGGCGGCGCGCTCGGGCGGTGACACGTCGGCCGAGGATGCGGTCCGCAAGCTCCTGTCCGGTGCGGAGGGCGGGATCCTGTCGTCGCTCGCCGGCGAGGGGATCGCCGAGATCGTCGGTGCGCGCGACCCTCGCCTCCCGTCGCTGGGCGAGGCCGTCGCCGGGCTGCGACGGATCCGGTTCTCCTACCGAACGGCGAAGGGCGAGACCTCCGAGCGCGTGGTCGATGCGTACGGGCTCGCGGTGCGCGGAGGCCACTGGTACCTGGTCGGCCTGGATCGGGACCGCGGCGAGGTCCGTTCCTTCCGGCTCTCGCGCGTCTCCTCCGACATCGAGGACCGGGGGGAGGGGAGCGAGCCGCCACCGGGGTTCCGGGCCACAGACAGCCTGCAGGCGGGTCCGTGGGGACCCGGCGAACCGCGAACGACCGCGCTCGTGGCCTTCGCCCCCGATGTCGCCTGGCTGGCGACCAAAGGCGTCGCAGGCGCCGAGACAGTCCGCGTCCGCGACGACGGGTGGACCGAGACACGCGTGCCGTGGCTGCCGGGGGAGAGCCTCGCCGGATGGGTGCTCTCGTTCGGCCCGGACGCCGAGGTCATCGATCCTCCGGAGCTCCGCGACGAGGTCATCGGGCGTCTGGAGGCGACGCTTGCCGCGCGCTGAGGCCCGCAAGGCCCCGGCGAAGGCGTCCGAACGCCTGCGACGGCTGCTCGTCGTCGTGCCCTATCTCGTCCGGCACCCGGGCACGTCCGTCGAGGAGGCGGTCGAGCTGTTCGGCCTGTCAGAACGCGAGCTCCTCGACGACCTGAACCTGCTCTTCGTCTCGGGGCTTCCCCCGTACGGTCCCGGCGACCTGATCGACGTGGACATCCAGGACGGGCGCGTGTGGATCGGCATGGCCGACTACTTCGGGCGTCCGCTCCGGCTCACGCGGGCCGAGGCGCTGGCACTCTACCTCCGCGGGACTGCACTCGCCGGGACCCCCGGGCTCCAGGAGGCCCCCGCGATGGCCTCGGCGCTCGAGAAGCTCGGGGAGGGGCTGGGGCCCGAAGCGCTCGGCGCTCTGCCCGGGCGCGTCGAGGCCGCGGGGACGGGGAGCCCCGTGGAGTGGCTCGACGAGCTGCGCCGGGCCGCGGCGACCCACGAGCGCCTCCGGATCGAATACCACGCGGCCTCCACGGCCGAGACCACCACCCGCGAGATCGACCCCGAGGAGATCTTCGTCGCCCTGGGCAACTGGTACGTGGCGGCCTGGGATCACCGCTCCGAGGCCGAGCGGCTCTTCCGGGCCGATCGGATCCGATCCGTCGAGCCCACCGGCCTCTCGTTCGAGCCACGGGGTCTGGAGGGGGCCGGACGACCGCTCTACTCGCCCGGCGAGGACGACCTCGAGGTGAAGCTGCGGCTGTCGCCCGAGGCACGGTGGGTGGCCGAGTACTACGAAACATCCGCCGAGACCGAGCTCGAAGGCGGTGGCCTCGAGGTCGTGATGCCGGCCGGGCGGACGGAGTGGCTCGAGCGCCTCCTGCTGCGTCTGGGCGCCGATGCGACGGTGATCGAGCCCGAAGATCTGAAAGGCCGTGTCCGCGACCTCGCGCGCAGGACACGGAAACGGTACGGATAGAGTAGTCCGGTCCTTCTCCCGCAGGCTCAAGGGTGCCTCGGGCACGGTCGATACCGTGGTTGTTATGACCACAATCCGGACCACCTGCCCCCGCTGCGGAGAGGTCGACATGGGCCCCGAGTCCATCCTTCTCCAGGTCACGCGGGGCGGCCGCGAGGGCACCTACCGGTTCACCTGCCCCACCTGCATGGACGCGGTGGAGAAGCGGGCGGACCGCAAGATCGTCGCCCTTTTGGTCTCGGCCGGGGTGGACGTGGCCGGTCGTGGAACGCTCACCGAGACCCGGGAGCTGTTCGAGGAGCCGCCGGAGGACATCCGGGGACCGCTTCCGAGCGGCCCGGCCCTCACCATCGACGACCTGATCGACTTCCACTTCAAGCTCGAGGACGACCGCTACATCCAGGAATTCCTGGCCAAGCAGTAGCGGCCCCGTCCCGATAGCATCGCCCCCGTGTCCGGCCCCGCCATCGTGTGGCTCATCGTGGGTCTCCTGACCTCCGTTGCCGTCTCGGCGCTGCTGATCGCCCTCGTGCGACACGTGATCGTGCTCGCCCGCGCCCTGGGCCGTTTCCAGCAAGAGGTCAGTCCGATCGCCCAGGACATCGCGGCGGCGGGGGAGCGAGCGAGCGCGCGAACGCAGCGCGGGAGTGCCGAACGGTCGTTCGGCCCTCCGAAGGGGCCGGCGGTACGATAGGCGCCGCCCCGGGCCGAACGATCCGGCCGAGCCGATCGCCCGGCATCCCGACCCGCCCGGAGCCCACGCCATGCTGAACATCAGCCCACAAGAGTTGCTGCTCATCCTCCTCGTCGCGCTGCTCGTCGTCGGCCCACGCCGGCTGCCCGAGCTCGGCCGTTCGCTCGGCAAGGGGATCCGGGAGCTCCGCAAGGCGCAGGACGAGGTCCGCAAGACGATCCAGATCAATATGGACGAGGAACCTCCGACCCACGCCCGCCGTCCGGCCACGCTCCCCGACGCATCATCGGCGGGGGACGGCGATGTCCCCGCGAACGCGGATCCCGGTTCGGTCTCCGGCGTCGACGCCGCTCCGGCGGTGGCGGCTGGCGCGACCGACGTGAGCGAGGTCTCGAGGTCGCTCGGCCGTGGGCTCTCGGAGCTCCGTCGCGCGCGCAAGGAGATCCAGCGCTCGTTCCGCGTGGACCTGAACGAGCCGCGTCCCAAGCCACCGGCGGAAACGCCCCGAGCCAAGCGCCCGGCGGAAACGCCGCCGCCGGCGGACGACGTGGCGGGCGGGCCGGTGGCCGGCTCGTCGCCGGAGTAGGGCCCGCCGATGCGCCTGATCCCCGAACGCTGGCGTCGCCGCTCGCGCCGCGACGCCGAAGGGACGATGACGCTCGTCGAGCACCTCGAGGAGCTCCGGTACCGGCTCGTCGTCTCGCTCGCCGCCCTGCTCGTCGGATCCGCCGTGGGATGGATCCTGTACGAGCGGGTGGTCGACCTCCTCCTGGTCCCGTACTGCAACTACTACCGAACGGTCCCGCAGTCGGTCCGGCCGACCGACCGATGCACGCTCTTCTTCTCCGAGCCGCTCGGCTCGGTGCTCATCAAGCTGAAGTTGGTCGTGTTCCTCGGCCTGTTCTTCGCCCTGCCGGTCGTCCTCTGGCAGCTGTGGAAGTTCGTCGTGCCGGGTCTCACGGGGCGCGAGCGGAAGCTGGCCATCCCGTTCGTGGCGAGCTCGGTCCTGCTGTTCCTGCTGGGTGCGCTCTTCGCGTACTGGACGTTGCCGAAGGCACTCAGCTTCCTGCTCGGGTTCGGCGGCTCGCAGGTGGTGCCTCTGCTGACCGGGGACCGGTTCTTCTCGTTCGTGATGCTGGTCGCCCTCGCCTTCGGCCTCGCGTTCGAATTCCCCGTCGTCCTCGTGTTCCTCACCGCGGCGGGTGTGGTGAGCACCGCCCAGCTTCGGTCGTGGCGGCGCGGCGCCATCCTGTTCATCTTCGTCTTCGCCGCGGTGATCACGCCGAGCGGCGATCCATACACCTTGCTGGCGATGGCCGTGCCCATGGTGGTGTTCTACGAGGCCGCTATCATCGTGGGTCGATCCATGAAGCGGTAGAAGGGGCTCGGGCGTGGCGATCAAAGGCAAGACCAAGAGCCGGGGAGCGAAGGGCGTCACCCGCGGTCCCAAGCCTGCGTACGTCCCGGTCAAGACGCCCTGGATCCGGCGTTCCGGGCTGTGGATCGCCCTGGGGACGCTGCTGATCGCGGCGCTCGTGGGGGCGCTCGCGATCGGCTTCCTCCAGGAGCGGGAGGACCAGCGAGAGCAGGACACGGTGGCCGAGATGGCGACCGTCGTGAACCAGTACCGCGGGCAGATCGACCCGATCCTGTCGACGATCGGAACCACGCTGCCGCCCACCGGCTTCGACGGGTTCCCCGAGCTCGACACGTCGCTCGCGGCGCTCGAGGCCGAGGAGATCGACAAGGCGGGTCTGAAGCAGGCGGGCGACTCGGCCGATTCGGTGGCCTCGTCCGCGCGGAGCGCGATCGGCCTGATCGAGGAGATCCCCACGGCGGACCTGCTTCGCGGACACGACTTCTCGCAGGAGTTCGTGTTGTACGTCATCAACTCGCAGGGGAACTTCCTGCGCGGTCTCAAGCTCTATCGCGAGGGCGCGCTCCTGCTGTCGATGGCGGCCGAGGCGGAGTCGCCGCAGCTACGGGCCGATCTCACGGCGCGAGCCAGAGAGGTGGCCACGGTGGCGGACGAGGCGTTCACACGCGGCTACTCCGACTACGTCGAGGCGCAGTCGGCCGCCCAGGTCTTCGACCCCTTCGCGTCCGGCGCCACCGGCTAGCGGATGGCCGACGGGCTGCTCTTCCTCCACGCGTGGCCGGTCGACGGGCGGATGTGGCAGGCGCAGCTCGACCAGCTTCCCCAGGGGCTTCCGGCGGTCGCGCCGAACCATCCGGGGTTCGGGGGATCGCCACTCGCCGGTGACGTGACGACGATGGGTGCCTGCGCCGACCGGGCGTTGTCGGCACTCGATGAGGCGGGCATCGACCGCGCCGTGGTCTGCGGACTCTCGATGGGCGGCTACGTCGCGTTCGATCTGTGGCGTCGCGCGCGCGAGCGCATCATCGGGTTGGTCCTGGCGAACACGCGCGCCGTCGCGGACCCACCCGACGGCGTCGAGGCTCGAAGGGCGCTCGCGCGACGGCTGCTGAGCGAGGGGAACGTCCTTGCGGACACGCCTCCGCCGCTCCTGGCGGAGGATGCGCCCGCGGAGCTCCAGGAGCGGGTCCGCGGGTGGATCGCCGAGCAGAGTCCGCAGGCGATCGCGGCCGCGTCCCTCGGCATGGCGGAGCGGCCGGACTCGACGCCCGATCTGGCGGGGATCGACGTGCCGACCATGGTGATCACCTCGACGGGCGACCGGTTGATCCCGGCGGAGGTCTCCTCCGAGATGGCCACCCGGATCCCGGCGGCACGCCTGGAGGTCATCGAAGGGGTCGGACACCTCTCGAACCTGGAGGCGCCGGACGCTTTCAACGCCGCGTTGCTCGAGCACCTCGTGGCCTGCGGTCTCGGCTGAACCGGTCGGCCGCGGCATCGGGGTGTGCGGGACGCGCCCGTAGACTCGACCCGTGACCGATCCCAAGCGCTTCGCTTCGCGGTACCCGTTCGCCCTGGACGACTTCCAGGTCGAGGCCATCGACGCGCTCGCCACCGGCGGTTCCGTGCTCGTCGCGGCGCCGACGGGCTCGGGCAAGACCGTGGTGGCCGAGTACGCGATCGAACGCGCCCTGGACCTCGAGGGCAAGTGCTTCTACACGACGCCGCTCAAGGCCCTTTCGAATCAGAAGTTCGGCGACCTGGTCGCGCGTCACGGGGCGCCGAAGGTCGGGCTGCTCACCGGCGACAACAGCATCAACGGCGAGGCGCCGGTCGTCGTGATGACGACCGAGGTCCTGCGCAACATGCTCTACGAGCGCTCCGACACGATCGACGGCCTCGTCTCGGTCGTGATGGACGAGGTCCATTACCTGCAGGACCCATACCGCGGGGCCGTGTGGGAGGAGGTTCTGATCCACCTGCCGATGTCGGTGTCGGTCGTGTGCCTGTCGGCGACGATCTCCAACGCGGAGGAGTTCGGCGAGTGGATCGGCACGTTGCGCGGCACCACGCGCGTCGTGATCGAGGAGAAGCGGCCGGTCCCGCTCGAGCACCACTACCTGATCGGCCGCGAGCTGCACCCGATGCACGTCGAGCAGGACGGAGAGCTCACTCCGAACCCGTATGTCGTCTCGCTCGACCGCGAGGAGGTCCGGTACAAGACCTACTTCCGGCGCGGCTCGGGAACGCCGCAGCACCATCGGACCCCGCGGCCGCGCGAGGGTCACCGCCGCTTCTACGTTCCCAAGCGCGAGGACGTGGTCGACGTCCTTTCCGAGCAGGGCATGTTGCCGGCGATCTACTTCGTCTTCAGCCGGGCCGGATGCCAGCGGAGCGTCGAATGGCTCATGAACGCGGGCGCCCGTCTCACCACGCGCGAGGAAACTCAGCGGATCCGCGAGTTCGCCGAGATGCGCGTGGCCTGGATGGACGAGGACGACCTCAAGACGCTCGGCTTCTACGAGTTCCAGGAAGCCCTGGCGGCGGGGATCTCCGCGCATCACGCCGGCATGCTGCCGGTGTTCAAGGAAACCGTCGAGGAGCTGTTCGAGGCAGGGCTCGTCAAGGTCGTGTTCGCGACCGAGACGCTCAGCCTCGGGATCAACATGCCCGCCAAGTCGGTGGTCATCGAGGATCTCTGGAAGTTCCAGGGCGAGCGTCACGAGCTGCTCACCCCGGGCGAGTACACGCAGCTGACCGGGCGGGCCGGGCGGCGGGGGATCGACCGGCTCGGCCACGCGATCGTGGTCTATCAGCGCAACGTGCCCTTCGAGCGCGTGGCCTCGCTGGCGTCGACCCGGACGTACGAGCTCAGCTCCTCGTTCCGCCCGTCCTACAACATGGCCGTCAACCTCATCCGCAACTACTCGCGCGAGGAGGCGCATCACCTGCTGAACTCGTCGTTCGCGCAGTTCCTCGCCGACCGGGGTGTCGTCGTTCTCGAACGACAGCTGGAGCGCGACAAGGCCTTCCTCGACGGATACCGCGACCAGATGCGCTGCCATCTCGGCGACTTCGAGGAGTACTGGCGCCTGCGCGAGAAGGCCGAGCTGATCCGCGAGGAGTCGAGGAAGGGCCGCGACCGCGCACGGACCGACGCGGTCCGCGAGGCCCTGGTGAGCCTTCGGGCGGGCGACGTCATCTTCGTCCCGCGCGCGAAGCGGCGAGGGCTGGCCGTGGTGCTCTCCAACAACGAGGGGAGGCCGACCGTCCTCGCCCAAGACCGCAAGCTGTTCCGCGTCTCGGCCCGCGACTTCCAGGAACCGCCGGTCGCGATGACGCGGATCCCACTGCCGCGCTCGGGGAGTGCGAGGAGCGCCCGTTTCCGGCGAGACCTCGCGGCACGCCTGGTCGCCCTCGACGTCCGCCCTCCGCGGGGCTCGCGCGGAGGGGTCGACCCGGAGGTCGAGCGCGAGGCGGCCAAGCTGGAGCGCCTGGCCGAGCAGCACCCCTGCCACGCGTGTCCCGACCGGCCCGATCACGAGCGCTGGGCGAGACGCGCCGGCGAGCTGGAGCACCAGCTCCGAGGGATCGACCGCAGGATCCGGACCCGAACGGAAACACTCGCTCGCCAGTTCGAGCGCGTGCGTTCGGTGCTGCAGGAGCTCGGGTACGTCGAGGAGTTCTCGATCCGGCCGAAGGGACGGACGCTCGCGAGGATCTACGGGGAGGGCGACGTGCTCGTCGCGGAGCTCCTGGCCGATGGGCTGCTGTCCGAGCTCACCCCGTCCGAGGTGGCGGCGCTCGTCTCGTCGATCGTCTTCGAGAGCCGCGAGCGCGAGCCTCGTGAGGGGCACATGCCGACCAGCGCCTCCGCCGAACGGTACCGGCGTCTCCACGAGATCTACCGCCGGGTTCGACGGGCCGAGGACGCCCATCAGGTCGAGCTCTGCCGCGAGCTGGACGCCGGCTTCGCCTCGCCGGTGTACCGCTGGGCCGAGGGCGAACCGCTCGAGGACGTCCTTCGCGAGACCGGCATGGCGCCGGGAGACTTCGTCCGTAACTGCAAGCAGCTCCTCGATCTGCTGCGTCAGATCGCGGAGGTCGCCGAGGGGGAGGCCGCCTCGGTCGTTCGGCAGGCCCGAGAGTCCGTGAACCGAGGGGTCGTCTCCTACACCGGCGTCTAACCAGCGACGGCGTCGAGCGGGGACGCCAAAGTAGGATGCGCGCCATGCCTTCGCCGTTCGGGAAGCTCACGGTGATCGTCAACCCGCACGCGGGCAGGCGCCGCGTCGAACGGGAGATCCCCGAGCTCGAGCGGAACCTTCGCTCCAAGGGGTTGGACTACGTGCTCTTTCGGACCGAGGGCCCCGGTGACGCGACGCGCTTCGCGCGCGAGGCCCTCGAGGGCGGAGGGCGGTTCGTGGTCGCCGTCGGCGGCGACGGGACCGTGAACGAGGTCGTGAACGGCATGCTCGACGCCGAGGGCAAGCCGGTCGGGGAGGATCCCGTGCTCGGCGTCGTCGCGGCGGGGAGCGGGTCCGACTTCGTCCGGACGTTCGGGCTGCCGGGCGACGCCACCCGCGCGTGCGGTCACCTCACCGGTGACAACACGTATCCGCTCGACATCGGGAAGATCACCTACGCCGCGCCCGGTGGCGGCACCGAGACCCGCTACTTCGTGAACGTCGCGGAGGCCGGCCTCGGCGCGGCCGTCGCGGCGAGAGCCGACCGGATGTCGCCGCATCTCGGCCAGGCGAAGTACTTCGTCGGCTTCTGGCTGACGCTGCCGCGGTTCAAGCTCGCGGACGTACGCGTTCGCGCGGATCGCAAGACCTACGAGGGCCCCGCCTACATGATCGTCGTCGGCAACGGGCAGTACTACGGCGGAGGGATGAAGGTGTCGCCACGGTCCTACCCGGGTGACGGGGTCCTGGACGGCGTGGTCTTCAAGGGCCCGAAGTCGGACGCTTTCACGATGATCCCGAAGATCTACCGCGGCGAGCACGTCCCGCATCCGCACATCGAGGAGCTGCGGGTGAAGGGCGAGCTCGTGGTCGAGGCCGACCGGCCGCTGCCGATCGAGGCCGACGGCGAGGTGCTCGGGAACACCCCGGCGACGTTCGCGGTGATCCCGCATCCGATCAAGATGAAGCTGTGACGAACGCCCCCGGCCCCGACGCCGAGCGCTACGCCGCGCGACGCGACCGCGCCGCGGCCGCCGCGGCCGGGGCGGACCTGGAAGGGCTCCTCGTCACCCCCGGCGCGGACCTCGTGTACCTCACCGGATACGAGCCGCCGCCGCTCGAGCGGCTCACACTCCTGATCCTCGCGGACGGGCGGGACCCGGCACTTGTCGTGCCGGCGCTCGAGCGGCCCGCCGCCGAGGTCGCGCCCGGGATGCAGGGTGTCGAGCTCTCCGAGTGGCGGGACGACGAGGACCCGTACACGCTCGCCGCGCGGATCCTTCGCGCCGGCCGGTACGCGATCACCGATGCCACCTGGGCGGTGCATCTGCTCGCCCTCGAGCAGGCAACGGCGGATTGCTTCTTCGCGGCCGCGGGGCGAGCCCTCCCGTTGCTCCGTGCGGTGAAGGACGAGGACGAGATCGAGCGGCTGCGCGCGGCGGCCGAAGGCGCGGACGCGGTGTTCGCGCAGGTCGTCACCATGGCTTTCGAGGGCCGGCGCGAGACGGACGTGGCGGCGGACCTCGACCAGCTCCTGCGC
>CAZMNP010000091.1:0-2988 GCA_964567675.1 uncultured Actinomycetes bacterium | reverse complement strand
TCCTCCCACGGGTAGGAGGTCCACGGGTAATGACCGGGCCCCTTCTTCAGCGATTCGGTATCGGTGCCCTCGACCACCACGTAATCGAGCTCGATCTTCGGGATCCGCAAGATGGCGACGGCGGAGCCCGGCACGTTGACGGTCTTCGGGGGTGCCTCTGCCGCCGGCCTGCTCGCGATCTGCTCCTGGAACGCGGGACGAAGGTCGTCCTGCGCGGCCCGCGTCGCGAACCCCGTCCCCCACAGGGTCCACCAGACGTAGCCGCCGACGGCAAGGCCCGCGAGGATCAGGACGAGTCCGATGACGCGGAGGACCCGGCCCCGCCGACGCCGGCGGTTCCTCGTGGCGTCGCGCCCGCCCGAGATGGGCTCCTCGTTCCAGGTCGTCGCGTCGGCCATGACGCAGAGTTTCGCAGGTTCCGTTCGGTTCCCATGCGGTTCGGCCACGCCTTCGCGGTCGTTGGCCGGCCGTAGGATGAGGTCGGTGTCCGCGCGTTCGCCCCTCCTCGAGCACCTCAACCCGGTTCAGTCCGAGGCCGTCCTGCACACCGAGGGACCCGTGCTGATCGTGGCCGGCGCGGGATCGGGCAAGACGAGGGCGCTCACCCACCGGATCGCCTACCTGATCCGCGAGCACGGCGTGAACCCCTACTCGGTCCTGGCGATCACGTTCACGAACAAGGCCGCCCGCGAGATGGCCCAGCGCGTCGAGGAGCTCCTCGGCGAGCGGATCGCCAAAGGGATGTGGATCCTCACCTTCCACTCCGCCTGCGTGAGGATCCTGCGGCGCGAGCACAAGCACCTCGGTCTGCCCAGCAGCTTCACGATCTACGACGAGGGCGACACCGAGCGACTGATCACGAACGTCCTGCGAGACCTGAACCTGGACGTGAAGCGGTTCCCGCCCCGCGCGATGAGCGCCGCGATCGGCAAGGCGAAAGACCACGTGCTGTCGGCGGCCGAGTTCACCGCCGGAGCCGGCAACTTCTACGAGGAGACGATCGCGAAGGTGTACTCGGCGTACGAGGAGCGCAAGCGAGCCGCCGGCGCGCTCGACTTCGACGACCTGATCGGCGAGACCGTGCGCCTGTTCCGAGAGCACCCGGAGGTGCTCGAGCACTATCAGGAACGGTTCCGCTACGTCCTGATCGACGAGTACCAGGACACGAACCGGGCCCAGTACGAACTCGTCAACCTGCTCGCAGCCAAGTACCGCAACGTCTGCGTCGTCGGAGACGCGGACCAGGGCGTGTACTCGTGGCGCGGGGCCACGATCCAGAACCTCCTGGATTTCGAGCGCGACTACCCCGACGCCGTGGTGTTCCTCATGGAGCAGAACTACCGCTCGACCTCCAACATCTTGGCCGTCGCGAACGCGCTGATCGAGCACAACGTCCAGCGCAAGCCGAAGTCCCTGTGGACCGAGACCGAGAGTGGGGAGCTGGCGGTGCGCTTCCGGGCCGACGACGAGCACGAGGAGGCGCTCTTCGTCGCCGAGGAGACGCACCGGTTGGTCGACGAGGAAGGGTTCCGGTACACCGACATCGCGGTCTTCTATCGCACGAACGCGCAGAGCCGGGTGCTGGAGGACGTGTTCATGCGGGCCGGGACGCCGTACCGCGTCGTCGGCGGCGTCCGGTTCTACCAGCGCAAGGAGGTGAAGGACGTCCTCGCGTACCTTCGGCTGCTGGTCAACCCGCAGGACGTCGTCGCGGCCCGGCGCGTGATCAACACGCCCAAGCGGGGGATCGGGGATGCGACGGTGGCGGCGCTCGAGGGTTTCGCGGCGGTGGAAGGCGTGCCGTTCCTCGAAGCCGCCCGCAGGGTCGACGAGGTCGCGTCGCTCGCCGCGAGGGCGAAGGGTGCCGTCGCGGGCTTCGTCGAGATCATGGACGTCCTGCAGGCGGCGTTCGACTCCGGAGCGGCGCCGCAGCGCATGGTGGAAGCCGCCGCCACCGAGTCCGGCTACCTCATCGAGCTCGAGACCGAGCGCACGGTGGAGGCCGAGGGCAGGATCGAGAACCTCCGCGAGCTGGGCGGCGTCGCGGCCGAGTTCGAGCAGCGCGATCCGAACGGCTCGCTGTCGGACTTCCTCGAACAGGTCTCGCTCGTGGGCGAGCAGGACGAGTACGACGAGGAGGCCGGCAGCGTCACACTCATGACGCTGCACAACGCGAAGGGTCTCGAGTTCCCCGTCGTGTTCATCATCGGGCTCGAGGACGGCGTGTTCCCGCACTACCGGTCGATGGGAGACCAGTCCGAGCTTGAGGAGGAGCGCCGGCTCCTCTACGTCGGCGTCACGCGAGCGCGCCAGCGGCTCTACCTCACGCACGCGTGGAGCCGGTCGCTGTTCGGCGCGACGTCGTACAACCCGCCATCGCGCTTCCTCGGAGAGATCCCGAGCGAGCTGGTGCGCGCCCTCGAGGAGGACGACACCGAGACCGGGGGCTCGGTCTCCCCGATCCGCGCGGCGGTCGACGGCCGGCGCGAGCCGGTCGAGATCTCGGCGGGCGACACCGTGTTGCACGATCGGTGGGGCGAGGGCGTCGTCCTCACCGTCAGCGGCGGGGGCTCGGACGCCGAGGCGACGGTGCGGTTCGAGGAGGTCGGCGAGAAGCACCTCCTCCTCGCATACGCGCCGCTGAAGAAGGTGGGTTGAGGCGCGGCGCCTTCCGCTCGGTCCTCCGGCTTGGGCGGTCTCCTTCTCGCGGCGAACCGTCAAGACCTTGACCACGAAACCCCAGGTCCGAACCGTCAAGGTGTTGACGGTTGGCGGCGCGAGCTCTTCCTTGTGCTTCCGCCGGCTTCCGCCTAGCCGGGATGCGTGAGCTCTCGGAGTCCGCGTTCAGGGTCCCACGACCGTGCCACCGGTTCGTTCCCGAATCGGATGTAACCGGCTTCCTCGACATCGACCGAGAAGCAGTGGAAGTTCGGCTCGTCCGGCGCCCAGTCGATCCTCGCCCGGATCGCCCCGCGGAACGCTTCGCGT
>CAZMNP010000090.1:0-19884 GCA_964567675.1 uncultured Actinomycetes bacterium | reverse complement strand
CCGATCGTCGTCGTCTTCCCGGACCCGTTGACGCCCACCACCATCACGACCCCGAGGCCTTCGCTGGGGAGATCCAGCCCCGCTCCGTTCCGCAGGACCCCGACCACCTCGTTCGCGACGAGCTCGACCGGATCCGCGCCGTCGTCGTACCGCTCGCGGACCTCGCGGACGATGCGCTACGCGGTCGCCGGTCCCACGTCGGCCTTGATGAGGAGATCCTCGAGCCGGGCCCAGGGGTCGTCCTCGCCGGCGCCGGCACCGAACAGGGATCGGATCCGTGAGCCCAGACCGTCGCCGCGAACGGCCGGACGCGCGGGCCGCGACGAAACGGGCCGCGGACGAACGTCGGTCCGGCTCCCCCGCGCGCGTCGCGTGAGCCGAAACCCCACGAAGCCGCCCAGGGCAAGGACGACGACGACGAGCAGTACGACCCACAGACCCATGAGCGTTCCAGGCTAGCCGACGACGTCCGGCTCGGGAACGGCGACCGCAGCGAGCTCGGCTGGCCGCTCCTCGGAGCGTTCGCCCTGGGGATGTTCGAGGCGCTGCGCGAGGACCTTCGATGTCCCGTCCTTGCCCATCGAGATCCCGTACATCATCCCGGCGACCTCCATGGTCCGCTTCTGGTGGGTGACGATGATGACCTGCGACTCGCGAGCGAATCCCTCGACCAGCTTGATGAACCGGTGGAGGTTGACGTCGTCGAGCGCCGGCTCGACCTCGTCCATCAAGTAGAACGGGCTCGGCCGCGCCTTGAAGATCGCGAACAGGAACGCCATGGCGGTGAGCGCGCGCTCGCCGCCGGATAGCAGACTGATCCGCTTCACTCGCTTGCGTCCGGGACGAGCCTCGATCTCGATGCCGGTGTTCAGGAGGTCCCCGGGCTCGGTCGCGACGAGGCGGCCCTCTCCGCCGGGGAACAGCTCCGCGATCAGCCGCTCGAACTCGGCGGCGACGTCGCGGTAGGCGGCCTCGAACGTGGTGGCGATCTCGGTCTCGATGCGTTGGATCACCTCGAGAAGGTCCCGGCGCGCCTTGCGGACGTCGTCCACCTCGCGCTGGAGAAACTCGTGACGCTCCTGCAGGGCTTCGAACTCGCCACCGGCGAGCAGGTTCACGCGGCCGAGCAGTGCGAGCCGCCGCTGCACCAGTTCGGCCTTGCGCTTGAGCGCGGGCACCGCGTCGCCCTCGGTCAGCTCGGCGAGCGCTTCCTGCGGATCGCGCTGATGGCCCTCGCGCAGGAGGCGCTCCGCGTCGCGGATCCTCCGCTCGAGGTCGCCCCGGAAACGGTCCTCGCCCTCGTACTCCTCACGCAGCCGCTCGAGCTCGGTCGAGGCCTCCCGCCACAGCCGGTTCGCCTCGGCTTCTTCCTCCGTCGCCGCGCGATCGGCGTCGGAGGCGGCGGTGCGTGCCGCCGTCGCGTGTTCGAGCGCGCCCTCGGCGGTCGAGAGCCGCGCCTCGGCGGCAGCCCGGTCGCGTTCGGCGGTCTCGACGGTCGCACGAAGGACGTCAGGATCTTGCGCCGCGAGCCCGTCTCGCTCCGCCCGAACCGATCCGAGCCGCGCCTCGAGGCTCGAGCGGTCGCGGCGGAGGGTCTCGACGGCGACGCGGGCCTGGATCGGCGGCTCAGGGGTGCGCGGCAGCTCGGGAAGCTCGTGCGTGAGCGGTTCGGCCGCCGCGAGGCTCGACCGCCAGGCCGCCGCACCGTCATCCAGGCCGGCGAGCCGCTGCCCGACGATCTCGTCTTCCTTGGCGATCGACGCCAGGTCGGTTTCGATGCGCCCGATCCGGTCGGCGGCGCGAGTGATCTGCGCGTCGGACGCCTCGATCCGCTCGGTCAGGTCCTCGAGCTCGGCGCCGATCTCCTCCAAGCGAGCGCGGCGCGGCTTGAGGGCGGCCTTCGCCTGCGCGAGGTCGTGCTCGACGACCGCGAGCTCGCGCCGTATCTCGCCGGCCCGCGAGTCCGCCTCGGGCGTCGTGCGGATCACGGCCGGGCCGAGGAGGACTCCCTCCCGGGTGACGAACGACGCCTTGGGGTGCTCGCGGTGCTTGACCACCGCCTCGTCGAGCGAGCCGGCGAGGTAGATGTCGGTGAGCACGGTCGTCACGAGTCCGCGAACGGCCGGGTTCGCATCGACGATCGACAGCAGGGTGCGCTCGCCGCGCAGGACGGTGCCGGCGGGACCGCCGCCCGCGATCGAGAGGATCGCGCCGTCGCCTTCGGGCGCGTCCGCGATGGCCCGGCCCTCCTCCTCGTACACGACGGCGTCCGCGAGCGACCCGAGGCCGGCGCGGAGCGCTCGTTCCCATCCCTTCTCGATCTTCACGAGCCCGGCCAGCAGCCCGATCGCCCGGTCCCGGTGTCCCTCCAGGAACCGGGAACCCGGCGTCTCCTCGAGGTCCGTCAGCCGGGCCTGGAGCACGTCGCGACGGTGCTCGTGGCGGCGAACGGCCTCGTCGCCCTGGGCGACGACGTCCGCGAGCGAGTGCCGTTCCCCCTCGAGCAGCGTCCGCCGTTCCGACAGCGGCGTCGTCTCGGCGTCGAGGCGCTCGACGTCCTGGGCGAGCGTCTCCCGCTCCCCTTCAGCCGCCTCGCGGCGCGCTCGCACAAGGCCGAGCGATTCCTCGATCCGCGAGCGCTCGCGTTCGTACGAGGCGAGTGAGCGGCGAAGCGTCTCCATCTCGGCCCGATGCGCCGCCGCTTCCTCGGAGACCCGACGCCGCTCCTCCTCGACGCTCGAGCGCGATTCGACCGCCGCCCGGAACGTGCCCTCGGCCTCCTGGAGCTCGAGCTCCCGGGCGCCCAGGTCCACGACGACGTCACGGAGCCGGTCCTCGAGCCGGTGCAGATCCTCCTGAAGACCATCGAGCCGGGCGTCGCGGCCGGCCTTGGCGGCGAGCACCTGCCGGGCGTCGGACTCGAGCTCGACGGCGCGACGGAGCTCGAGCTCGGCGGCGGACTTGGCCGCTTGGGCCTCGCGGAGCCGGCCCTCCACGTCCTGGAGCGCCCACACCGCTCTCGCGCGTGCGTCGGCCGCAGCGCCGATCCGCTCGTCGAGGCCGTCGAGGCGCTCGCGCGCCGCCTTCCGCTTCGCGAGGCCCTCGTCCCATCCCGAGGAGCGGCCCTCGCGATCGGTCATGAGGTCGCGCAGGCGAGCGGCCGCGAGCCGGATCGTGATGGCGTCGGCCTCGGCGGTAAGCTGCTCGTGGCGCGTGGCCATCTCGGCCTGTTGCTTGAGCGGCTTGAGCTGACGCCGGAGCTCGGCGAGCACGTCCTGCAGCCGGAGCAGGTCCTGCTCGAGCCCGGAGAGCTTGCGCTCGGCCCGGTCCTTGCGCTTCCGGTGCTTCGCGATCCCCGCGGCCTCCTCGACGTACTGGCGCCGCTCCTCGGGCCGCGCGGAGAGCACCGCCTCGAGCTGGCCCTGCCCCACGACCGTGTGGAGGGCTCGCCCGATGCCGCTCTCCGAGAGCAGCTCCTGGACGTCGAGCAGCCGGACGACCTGTCCGCCGATCCGGTACTCGCTGTCGCCGGAACGGA
Organism: uncultured Actinomycetes bacterium; assembly: GCA_964567675.1. Lineage (GTDB taxonomy): Bacteria > Actinomycetota > UBA4738 > UBA4738 > HRBIN12 > CALGFI01. The sequence goes on along the minus strand of CAZMNP010000090.1, from coordinate 16,346 downwards.
AGATCGATCGGCTGATCTCGATCTCACTCATCGGGACGGGGATCAGACCCGCCGTGTTGTCGATGATCAGCTTGACCTCGGCCAGTCCGAGGGCGGGGCGCAGCGGGCTCCCGGCGAAGATGACGTCGGCCATCTGGGTGCCGCGGAGTGCCCGCGGGCCCTGCTCGCCGAGTACCCAGCTGATCGCGTCGACGAGGTTCGACTTGCCCGACCCGTTGGGGCCGACGATGACGGAGGTGCCGGGCGCGAACTCCAGGATCGTCTTGTCCGCGAACGACTTGAAGCCTCGGATCTGGAGGGAGCGAAGGAACATCTGCGGGCGATGCTAGCAGTGGCTCGTGCTCGGACCGGGCATCTCCGGGGGGAAATCGCAGGGCCTGTTCCTCAGCCGGAAACGCCGAACGCCGTGTCGCCGACCGGGTCCTCGGGCACGGCCTCGACGGAGTCCACCTGGGCGAGATCGGGTCCCCGCCGGCACCAGTCCACCATGGCGTCGACCGCTCGCTCGTCGCCCTCGAACGCCGCCTCGAGACGGCCGTCCGGAAGGTTCTGGACGTACCCGCCGAGGCCGGCCTCGCGTGCGAGCCGCGCACACGTCGCCCGGAAGAACACGCCCTGGACGCGCCCGGACACGGTGACGCGAACCCGCTTCACGTCGGCATACTAGGTTCGTGGCCGAGTACGACCGCCGCGACGCGCTGCTCGTCGTCGACGTCCAGAACGACTTCGCCGACCCCGCGGGAAGCCTCGCCGTCCGCGGAGGCGAGGAGATCCTGCCCGTGGTCAACCGGGACGTCCAGGCCGCACTCGCCGCCGGTGCGACCGTCGTCTTCACGCAGGACTGGCACCCCGAGCGCACCCCCCACTTCGAAAAGGACGGCGGGATCTGGCCGGTCCACTGCGTTCGGGACACGTGGGGTGCGGAGCTGCATCCGGCGCTGCATCGGCCACCGGATGCCGCGGTCCTGCGCAAGGGCGTCGACGGGGAGGACGGCTATTCCGGCTTCAGCGTCCGCGACCCCGGGACCGGAGAGGTCGAGGCCACCGGCCTCGAGTCGCTACTCCGCGACGGCGGGATCGAACGCGTCCTCGTCGCCGGAATCGCGACCGACTACTGCGTGAAGGAGACCGTCCTGGACGCGCGGCGGCTCGGGTTCAAAACCGTGGTCCTGCTCGACGCGGTCCGGGCGGTCGACCGGCAGCCCGGCGACGGCGAGCGCGCGATCGATCGGATGCGCGAAGCCGGCGCCGAGATCGAGTAGCCGAGCTCGTCAGCTCTGGCATTGCGGGCAGAAGTACGCGTTGCGGCCCGAGATCTTCACGGCCTGGATCGGCGTCCGGCATCGGCGGCACGGCAGCCCCGTCCGGCCGTAGACCTTGAGCTCGTTCTGGAATTCGCCGGGCTTGCCGAACAGGTCGAGGTACGCCTCGTCGTCCAGGGTCGTCCCCCGGAACCGGATCGCGTCCTGCAGCACCTCCTGCATCGCCCGGTAGAGACGCCGCACCTCCTGCGAGGAGAGCGAGTCCGACAGGCGGTCGTACCGCAGGCCCGCGGCGAACAGGACCTCGTCCGAGTAGATGTTGCCGAGGCCGCTGATGAACTTCTGGTCCATCAGGAGCTGCTTCATCTTCGCCGCGCGCTCGGCCAGCGCGCCGCCGAAGGCGTTCCACGTGAAGACGTGGTCGAGCGGGTCGATCGCGATGTGTTGGAGCTCCTTGACCTTGCCGAGCTCGTCAGCGGCGGTGACGAACATCTCGCCGAACGTGCGCGGGTCGATGAAACGAAGGTCGCCACCCTGCTGGAACGTGAGGATGACGTGTGTATGCGGCGGGAGCGGCACCCGCTTGTTGCCCCGCACGAACTGGCCGCTCATCCCGAAGTGCACGACGAGCACGTCCCCGTTGTCCAGGTGCAGGAGGACGTACTTCCCCCGGCGCTCGGCCTTGGTGAATTTGCGGCCGACGAGCCGGTCGGTGAACTCGCGCCGCTTCCCGTGACGCCGGATGACGCGCATCGCGTTCTTGGACGGACGGACCTCCGCCTCGGTCACCTTCCGGCCGACCACGTCCTTCTCGAGGTCGCGACGCACGACCTCGACTTCGGGGAGCTCCACCTACGCCCCCTTCGCCCGCTGGGGAACCGGGTGGTCGGGGACGGGACGCTCGTCGGCCTCGTGGTCCGTGTCGGCACCGTCCGGGGCGGTCCGCTCGGCCAGCCGCAGGTACGCCTCGTGGGCCGCCTGCTGCTCCGCCTCCTTCTTGGATCGTCCGATACCGCTGCCCCACCGCTCGCCGGCAAGGTGCACCGTCGCCGTGAACTCCTTCTCGTGATCGGGCCCACGTTCGCTGATCCGGTAGTCGGGCAGCGCATGCATCTCGGACGAGGCGAGCTCCTGCAGGATCGTCTTGTAGTCCCGCTCGCCCTCGCCGCGGACGTACGCGATCATCCGCGGGCGGAAGACCCGGATGATCAGTTCCCGGGCCGCGTCGAGACCGCGGTCGAGATAGATCGCGCCGAGGAGCGCCTCGAGCGCATCCGCGAGGATGCTGCTCTTGTTCCGGCCGCCGCTCATCTCCTCGCCCTTGCCGAGCAGGACGAAGCGCCCGACCCCGAGGTCCCGGGCGACATCGGCGAGCGCACCCATGTTCACGATCGCCGCCCGAAGCTTCGCGAGCTCACCCTCCGGCATGTCGGGGAACTCACGGAACGCCATGTCCGTGACGACGATGCCCAGAACCGCGTCTCCCAGGAACTCGAGCCGCTCGTTGTTGACCGGCAGGCCGTTCTCGAACGCGAACGAGCGATGCGTCAGCGCCATCTCGAGCAGGGACCCGTCGTGGAAGCGGACGCCGAGGACGCGGTCGAGCGCCTTCGGATCGTCCGACGCATCCGGATCCGGGCCTACGCTCCGATCCGCGCCCACGTTCCTACTCGACCTCGATGGCCTGACGGCCGGCGTAGTAGCCACAGTTCGCGCAGACGCGATGCGGAAGCTTGGGCTGGTGGCACTGCGGGCACTCGGAGTACGTCGAGGGTTGCGCCTTCCAGTTCGCCTTGCGCTTGGCCCCCCGCGTGTGGGTCTGTCGTCTCTTCGGAACCGGCATGGTGGAACCTTCCTTCCTTCGGTCTTCAGTTCCCCTGCTCGTCCTCGCGCTGCAGGAGGAGGGCGTCCAGGGCCGCCCATCGGGGGTCGTTCGAGGCATGGCCCGGACACTCGCCGAGGTTGCGGTCCCCGCCGCAGATCTCGCAGAGACCGAGACAGTCCTGCTTGCACAGCGGCGAGAACGGCATCTCCAGCACGACGGCGTCCCGGAGCATGGGCTCGGGATCCAGGGTGAGCTCTGGGGAAAGCGCGTAGTCGTCTTCGGGACCCGGGTCCCGCACGTACAGCTCGTTCATCGCGACGTCGAACGGCTGCTCGAACTCCTTCAGGCAGCGCGCGCATCGCATCGCGAAGCGCCCGCCGACGCTACCGTGAACGAAGATCCCTTCGACGACGCCCTCGAGCGTGAGGTCGCCCTCGAGCGGTTCGTCCTCGGGCACGAGGGCGAGCTCCGTCCTCAGTCCCGGCACCGGTTCCTCGAGGCGGACCCGCTTGGCGGAGCCGGGCTTGTCGAGCAGGTCGCGGATGTCGATCTGGCGCATCACGCCTCCTCGTCCCCCTTCAGGTCCGCCATCATCTCGGGCATCTGGACGTCGGGGCCGATGTCGACGTTCGTGCCCGGGACCGAGCGGAGCTTCTCGCGCCCGGCCTGGACCTGGTCGATCGTCCGGCCGAGGGATTGATTCGAGACCATGATGTCCTCGAGGATCTTCTGGAGCGCGTTCTCGAGCTGCGCCAGCTTCGCGTCCACGTAGTCCTCGGCCTCCAGCCGCAGCCGGCGTGCGTCGTCCTGGGCCTCCTGCTGGATCCGCTCGGATTCCTCCTGGGCTCGCTGCACGACCGCTTCGTGCGAGGCCAGACGCAGCTGCTCCTCGCGGGCCTGGTCGACCATGGTCTCCGCGTCGCGCCGCGCCTTCGCGAGGAGCTCCTCGCGATCCTTCACGATCCAGCGCGCCTGCTTGATCTCATCGGGAAGCGAGTCCTTCAACTGCTCGATCAGCTCGAGCACCTCGTCGCGATTGAGCAACGCGGAAGACGACAAGGGCATCGACTTCGCGTCGCGCACCATGTCCTCGAGCTGGTGGATGCGGGCCGACAGATCCATCTAGCCACCGCTCCCGAGCCGTTCGCGCAGACGCTCGGCGACGACCGGAGGGACCAGCCCGGACACGTCGCCGCCGAACCGGGCGACCTCTTTGATGAGGGACGAGGAAAGGAACGACCACTCCGGCGCCGCGGTCATGAACAGGGTCTCCAGACCGCTGAGCGAATGGTTCATCTGCGCCATCTGGATCTCGTACTCGAAGTCGGTGACCGCTCGCAGGCCCTTCACGACCAGGTCGGCGCCGCGCCGGTTCGCGTAGTCCACGAGCAGGCCGTTGAAGGCGTCGACCTGGATGTTCGGCAGGTGGTGCGTTGCCTCCTTGAGCATGGAGACACGCTCCTCGACGGCGAACAGGGGTTGTTTCGCGGGGTTGTCGAGCACGCCGACGAGCAGGGCGTCGAAGCGCCGAGCAGCCCGTTCGATGATGTCGAGATGACCGTTCGTCACGGGGTCGAACGTCCCCGGACACAGGGCGGTCAAGCCCATCTATTCCTCCCGGAAGATCAGCACCGTGGAGTCGCCGTACTCCAGGCGTTTCGCGATGCGCCAGTGTACTGGAATGACAGGCGTGGAACTCCGGCTCCGGCGCGTGAGGGCGACGGCCGCTCCGGGCGCGAGCCACCCCTCGGACAAGGCCGCGAGCACGAGGTCCACGTCCTCGGTGGGGGCGTCGTACGGCGGGTCGGCGAGCACGAGGTCGAACGGCCCGCCGGCCGATCTGACTTCACCGGCGAGGAACCCGGCCACGCCGGACGCCACCACTTCAGCACGCTCACCGAGACGGGTGCGCTCCAGGTTCGACCGGAGAGCCCCGACGGCTCCCCGGTTCCGCTCCACGAAGACCCCCCGCTCTGCCCCCCGCGAGAGCGCCTCGATCCCGAGCGCCCCGGTCCCGGCGAACAGGTCGAGCACACGGGCGTCGGGCACGTCTGTCGAAAGGCTGGAGAACAGGCCCTCACGCGCGCGATCGGAGACCGGCCGGACCCCGGCCGGAACCGGCGCGAGGCGAACCCCCTTGGCGGATCCCGCGATCACTCGCATCCGCCTGTGATGGTCCTAGATGAGCCCCGCTTCCGCAGCGTGGCGTACGAGCTCGGCGCGGCTCCGAAGGCCGAGCTTGCGCATGACGCCCGCCCGGTGGTTCTCCACGGTGCGGACCGAGACGTAGAGCATCGTCGCGATCTCGGTGTTCGTGTGCCCGAGCGCGATCAGCCGCAGCACCTCGCGCTCTCGCGGCGTCAGGTCGTCGACGGCTCGCGCGCGCACCCGGCCCGGCGACTCCTTCCACTTCGCGAGGGCGGCGCCGAGCGAGGGCTGCAGGTAGTCCTCGCCCCCGGCGACCTTGCGCACCGCGTCGACGAGCTCGCTCCCAGCCGTCTCCTTCAGGAGATAGCCTCGCGCGCCCGCCGCGAGGCACTGCTGCACGTCGGTCGGGTTGTCCACCATCGTCAGCACGAGGATCGCCGCCTTCTGGTAGCGCTCCTTCAGGCGCCGAACGACCTCGACCCCTCGTTCATCCGGAAGCATCAGGTCAGCGACGACGACGTCGGGATCGACGTCCAGTGCCACGGCCTCCGCGACCGACGAGGCCTCGGCCATGACGTCGATGTCGTCTTGTCGCTCGAGGAGCGCTCGCAGGCCCTCGCGCACGACCACGTGGTCGTCCATGAGCAGCACCTGGATCTTTCCGTCACTCATCGGACCCCTCTTCCCCGATGGGGACCTCCAGCCTAATCCTGGTTCCCGCCTTGACCGCGGATTCGACGACCAGGTTGCCCTCCACGAGCTCCGCGCGCTCACGCATGCCGACGAGACCAAGACCGCGACCTGTGGGTACCGCCTGCGGATCGAACCCGCAGCCGTTGTCCTCGACGAACGCGGAGACGGTGCCGTCGTATCGGTGGAGCAGGATCGAGATCGCGGACGCGGTCGCGTGTTTCTGGGCGTTGTGCACCGCCTCCTGCACGACGCGGTAGACGACCGCTTCGGTTTCCTGAGCGAGACGGAGGCTTCCGATGTCCTCGTGCAGGTCGACGGTCACGTCGGGTGTGCCGACCTCCTCGGCGAGGCGGCGGAGCGCGGGAACGAGCCCGAGGCGTTCGAGCTCCGGCGGTCGAAGGGTCCAGACGAGCCGCCGGCTGTCGACGATCGCGCGTCGGATGAGCTCGTTCACGCGAACCGCGCGGGGCCTCGCTTCCGGCGGCACGGCATCCTGGAGCTCCGAAGCGAACAGCGAGATCGACGTCAGCACCTGACCGAGGCCGTCGTGCAGCTCGAGGGCGACACGCTCACGTTCCTCCTCCTGCGCGCGGACGATGCGATGCAGCATCTGCTGCCGCTCTTCGGCCAGGCGCTCGAGTTGCCCCGCGCGCTCGGCGAGCGTTTCCCTCATCCGCGTCTGACGGATCGCGACGGCGAGCTCGGAGCCGACCTCCTCGGCGATGTCGATCGCCTCTTCGTCGAACGCGTCGGGGGCGAGCGAGGAAAGCACCAGCACCCCGAAATGACCGTCCTCGGCGAAGAGCGAGATCGAGACCAGGCTCCGGATCCCTTGGGTCCGCGACAGGGTCACGAACGAGCCCTCGACATGGGTGTCCTCCAGGTCCCGGATCAACAGCAGCTTCTCGTGGGCGAGCAGCTCGCCCACCCCTGCATCCGACGGATCGGGCCCAGGAGGTACGTCGCCCATGACCGGGGAGTGGCGCACGGCCACGTTCGTGCAGCTCCCACTCTCCTCGAGCAGGAACACGCTTCCGCGATCGAACGGCACGAGGTGACGAAGGTGTTCGAGCGCACGTCCCGCCATGTCCTCGATCGACCTCGCCGAGAGCACGTCGCGGTCGACCTCGTGCAGGAGCTCAAGCCGCGTTGCGAGACGCAGCTGCCGGTCGAGCGCGCGCCGGCGTTCCTCCTCGGCCCGCCTTCGGCCGGTGATGTCGACGAACAGCCCTTGCCGGACGAGCGGCGTTCCATCAGGTGCGTCCACGCTCATCGCCTTGTCGTGAACCCAGACCTCCCGCCCGTCGGCCGTCATGAAGCGGTACTCGAGCTCGAGCGGCTCGCCCTCCCGGATGGACCGTGCCTCCGCCTTGAGCACGCGTTCACGATCTTCCGGGTGCACGATCGTCGTCCAGAAGCTCGGGTCGCGGGTCCACACCTCCGCCGGGTACCCGAGCATGCCGACGACCTGCGGACTCACGTAGGTCACGAGGGCCGGGACGAGCACCGGATCCGTGAGGTACACCACCCCGGGACCTCGCTCGACCAGACCGCGGTACTTCGCCTCGGCCGTCGCGAGCGCGGTGCTCGAGCGTTCGCGTTCGATCGCGTGTCCGACGATCGCGGCGATGCCCTGCAGGAACCGCACGTCGTCCCGGGAGAAGAGGCGTGGTTCCTCGGAAAGCACCTCGAGCACACCCAGCGGACGCGTGGCCCCGAGCACCGCCGTCGCCACGCCGCTGACCACACCGTGCTCGACGAGGAGCGCTCGCGAAGAGAACCGCTCGTCGGTGCGAAGGTCCCCGACGATGACCGGCCCGCCGGCGTTCAGCGCGTACGTTCCGAGCGTCGACTCGTGCACATCGATACGGGGGGAGTTGCCGAGCCAGCCGGTTCCGACGCGGAGGATCAGCGAGTCTTCGTCCGGCGGGAGCTCGAAGATGCCGGCGATCTGCAGATCGAGCGTGACGGCGGCGACGCGCGCCGCCTCGTCGAGCAGCGACTGGAGCTCCCCGCCCGTCAGGGAGAGCAGTCCGAGACCGGCGACCGCCTCCTGCTGTCGCTGCCGGTTCGCGAGCTCGTCGGCGACGCGTCGTCGTTCGGTGACGTCCTCGACGACGCCCAGCAACCCGTTGACCTGATCCTCGGCGTCCCGGAGCGGTGCGATCGAGATGCTCACGTCGATGCGCGAGCCGTCCTTGCGAAGCCGTTGCGTCTCGAACCCGGCGATCGACTCACCGGAGAGCTCGCGCCGGGTCAGCTCGTCGAACTCCTCCTGCTTGTCCGGCGGGACGTACGGGAGCGGTTGGCCGACCACCTCGTTCGCGGTCCAGCCGAACATGCCTTCCGCCGCTGGGTTCCAGTGACGGACCCGGCCGTCCTTCTCCAGGGCGACGATCCCGAGCGGCGTGGCCTCGAACACTGCGCGGAGGGACTCGCTCAGGTCTCGGAGCGCCTCGCCTTGGATCCGCTGCGTGGTGATGTCCACCATGACCCCTTGCCAGCACGCGGGGCGATCGCCGTCGGCCGGGATGAGCACAGCCTCGTCGTGGATCCACACGATGCTGCCGTCCCGATGCCGGACTCGATATTCCACGCTCAAGGTGCTGTCCGCGAGCTCGTTCTCCCTCAGCACTCCCGGAAGGTCATCCGGATGGATCACACGCCGCCACAGATCGTCGTCGGACATCCATTCCTCGGGGGTGTACCCGAGCAGGAACTCGAGCTGTGGCGCCACATAGACGCAGTGGGTGCGATCCGGATCGCGTTGATCGATCTCGTTGAGCCACACGACGCCCGGGACGCGTTCCACGAGCGCCCGGTATCGGGTCTCCGAGTGCCGCAGTGCATCATCCGTCTCCCGGGCCGAGGCGTCGGAGCGGTCGCGCTGCCGGCCGAACCCTCGCACGAGGTAGCCGACGAACAACGAGGAGACGACGACGAACATCAAGCCCTTCGTCGTCTGGACCCAGAAGCGCGGCCACCCTTGAAGGTTCACGTGGATGATCGCGTTCGTCATCACGACCCACGCGGCACCCAGGACGGCGAACAGCCAGACGGCGCGCACCGGCGAGCGGTGCACGCCGCGACCGCGGCTCCCCTCGGAAGCCCGCTCGTCGGACGCGTGAAGCCCCACGAGGTTCCCTCGGCACCCCAGGGGAGCCCCTGAAGGTGGCCGGCACCCAGGCACGTCGATCATGCGCGGTCGTGTGCGTGCGCCTACGTGTTGAACAACCAGTCGATCGAGCGCTCGAATCGGCCGCGGAGCTCCTGGAGGAGCGCCGGATCGTCCCGCAGCTGGGGGTCGCGCTCGATGACCTCGAAGGCTCGGGCACGGGCGCGCCGGACGAGGTCGGCGTCGTCGGCCAAACGCGCGAGCTTGAGATCGGGCAGGCCAGACTGCCGGACGTCGAACAGGGTTCCCTCGCCACGGAGGCGAAGATCCTCATCGGCGAGCGCGAACCCGTCGGTCGTCGCGACCATGGCTTCCAAGCGCCGCCGGGCTTCCTCGTTGTCCTCCTTGCTCTCGTCGAACAGGACGCAGTACGAGCGATGGGCGCCGCGTCCGATACGTCCCCGCAGCTGGTGCAGCTGCGCGAGGCCGAAGCGCTCGGCGTTCTCGACGAGCATCGCCGTCGCGTTCGGGACGTCGACGCCCACCTCGATCACGGTGGTCGAGATCAACAGGTGGTGTTCACCCGAGCGGAACGCGTCCATCCGTCGTTCCTTGTCGGCGGGACGCATGCGTCCGTGGAGCAGCTCGACGGACAGGTCGGGGAAGACGTCGGTGGCCAGGCGCGCGGCCTCGGCCTCGGCGGCACGGACCTCGGTCTTGTTCGCCTCGTCGATCGCGGCACACACGACGAACGCCTGGCGGCCCGCTTCGATCTCGCGTCGCACGAGGTCGTAGGCCGCCTCCCGCTCCGGGCCGGTTCGTGCGATGCGCGTCTCGACCGGCTGCCGACCGGTCGGCATCTCGTCGAGGACGACGACGTCCAGGTCTCCGTAATACGTGAGCGCGAGCGTCCGCGGGATCGGCGTGGCGGTCATGATCAGCACGTCGGGTGACCCACCCTTGCCTTTCAGCGCCATGCGCTGGTGGACACCGAACCGGTGTTGCTCGTCGATCACGGCGAGCGAGAGATCCGCGAACGAGACGCCCTCTTGGACGAGCGCGTGTGTTCCCACCACGAGGTCGACGTCGCCGCTCGCGATGCCGTCGAGGATCCGGCGGCGATCCTTCCCGGTGATGGCGGCGCTCAGCAACGCATACGTCACCCGCGCCTGCTCGTCGTTCTCGGGTGACACCGGATCGAGCAGCGAGCCCTGCCCCCCATCGCTCGCGCTTTCCTCCGCGAGATCGAGGAACGGCACGGCGCCGAAGGGACCGAGCAGCGCGTCGATCGAGCGGAAGTGCTGTCCGGCGAGGACCTCCGTCGGCGCCATCACCGCCGCCTGATGTCCGCTCTGGATCGCGACGAGTGCTGCGTGCAGCGCGACGAGCGTCTTGCCCGAACCGACGTCGCCCTGGAGTAACACGTTCATCGGACTCGAGCGCGCCATCGCGCCGCCGACCTCCTCCATCGCGCGCCGCTGGGCCTTCGTCGGCTCGAACGGCACCGTCGCGAGTAGGCGCTCGACGAGCGGTCCGTCCGGGCGGTGCACGATCCCCTGCTCGGCCCGCTCGACCCGGTGCTTGCGGAACGCGACGCCGAGCTCGAGCACGAACAGCTCGTCGAACTTGAGCCGCTCCTGTGCCTCGTGCAGCTCCTTCTGATCGTCGGGGAAGTGGATCCGCCGGATGGCCCGGTCGAACTCCTGGAGCGATTCGGCTTGCACGATGGCTTGCGGAAGCGGGTCCGCGATCGCGGAAATCTGCTCCAGCGCGCGCCAGACGAGCTCGCGAACCGTCCGGGTCGTGATGCCCTCCGTCGCCCGGTGCACCGGCGTGATGCGTCCGGTGTGAACGAGGTCCTGCTCGTCCCCCTTGAGGAGCTCGACCTCCTGATTGGCGAGCTGCAGCCTTCCGCGGTACAGCTGCGCCACGCCGGACACCGCGACCTCGTGGCCGGCGCGGTAGGCGTTCGCGATCCACGGTTGATTGAAGAACGTGAGGTCCAGGTAGCCCGAGCCGTCCGTGAGCGTGACCGTCACCATCGAACGGCGGTTGCGCGTCTGCCGCTTGTTCACGCGTTTGACCCGGGCGATCACCGTGGCGTACTGGCCCACCCGCAGCTCGCCGATGCGGGAGACCTGCGAGCGGTCGATGTAACGGCGGGGATAGTGATGGAGGAGGTCGCGCACCGTGTGGATCTCGATCCCGGCCAGGACCTCGGCGGCGGGCGGCCCTTTGGCTCGAAGACCAGTTCGGCGGTTCGCGAGCTGCCGGTCGATCGAGGAGACGGGCGCGTCGAGGCTCAGCGCCATCGGCGCCGAACCCGCTTCGCGCCGGCGTCGTAGACCATGCGTGCGTTCTACCATGCGCCCGGTGAGCTCCCCCCGCGCGGTTGCCCTGATCCTGGTGACGGTGTTCGCCGCCGCGGCGTGCTCGGAACCCTCGACCGATCCCGACCCCGGTTCACGCTCGCCCGTCCCGGCCGGGAACGCGGCGACCGCGACGCTGCTTCCGGCCGACGCGGCCGCCCTTCCCGAGTTCGATCTCCCGCGCTTCGAGCGGCTCCTCGGGCAACTCGAAGGGACGCCGGTCCTCGTGAACTTCTGGGGGTCGTGGTGTGCACCGTGTCGCGACGAAGCTCCGCACCTCGCCGCCGCGCACGGGTCCTACGGCGACCGGGTGCAGTTCCTCGGCGTGGACATCCTGGATGCCCGTGAGAGCGCGCGCGCGTTCATGCGGGAGTTCGGCTGGACGTACCCGAGCGTGTTCGATCCTCCCGCGTCGATCCGTGACGGGCTCGGACTGCTCGGCCAGCCGGTGACGCTCTTCTACGACGCCGGCGGGACCCTCGTGGAGCGATGGGTCGGACCGATCCCCGCCGACGAGCTCACGATGCGACTGGACGCTCTCGCGGCCGGCTGATCGCGCGCCGGGAGTCCGTTCGCCTGCCGGCGTCGTCCTCGGTCAGCCGCGCCCCGCCAGGTCCTCGCTCATCCGCCGGATCGAAAGACGCGCGGGAGCCGGCGTCCGCAGGACGTCCAGGATCGAATCCGATCGCTTCACGAGTCCGGTACGCATGCGCGCCTTGCCCGCGCGATGCGAGGTCTCCGCCGACATCCGCAGGGCCCGTGCCGACCATACGGTCGCGCCGAGCGAGGCCCACGAGGCCGCGGCGGCCTGGAGATGATCGTGCGCCAGATCCGGATGGCCGTCCGCAAGTGCGCGCAGGGCGCGGTTCTCCTTCGCGACGGCGTCGGTTTCGGGGTCCTCCGCCTGCTCCGCGCGCCCCTCACGTGGTGCGGCGCCCGGCCCGGCGCCGGACAGGAGCCGGCTCTGGGTCGCGAGGAGTGTGGCGAGATGCTCGGTTCCGCTCGCGCCGCACCGACGCGCCTCCGCGACCGCGCCGGCCAGCTCGCGCTCGGCCTCGTCGAACCGGCCGGCACCGAGGGCGGCCCGGCCTCGAAGCAAGGACGCGAGCGGCTGCCAGAGCGCCCAACCGTGCCGCTGTGCGCCCGATCCGAGGCGTGTCGCCAGGGGTCGCACCTCGTTCCACTGCCCACGGTCGAGCCGGATCCACGCCTCCACGAGCGCGACGTCCAGCCGCGTGAGCGCCTGTCGCCGCTGTTCGACCAGGCGCCGGGCCGAGGCGAGCCGCCGGGAAGAAACACCCGGTTCGCCTCGGCGGACGGCGGCGCGAGCCTCCGCCAGGAGCCCGAGCGCGTGCAGGCGCGAGGAACCCAGCTCCCGAGCTACCCGCAGCAGGTCCTCCGCCAGATCCGCCGCCTCGCTCGGTGACCCGACGGTCCCTTCGGACAGCGCCTGGATCAGCAAGGCGTCGGCCTCGGCGTACCGGTCACCGCACCGGGCGGCGAGCGGCTGCGCCTCGCGCATGTGCGCGATCGCGAGGGCGTGCTCGCCCCGGTAGAACGCCGCGTAGCCCGCCGTGCGCGCGAGCGTCGCGCGCGACCGCAGGTCGCCCTCGTCGCCCGCGAGGCGGTTCGCGCGCTCGAACCATCGGCGGAACTCGGCGCCCCCGCGCGGGGTGAGCAGGTAGGCGAGGTCCTGCGCCGCGATCGCTCGCCCCCAGCGGTCTCGCGCGCGCCCGAACAGCCGGTAGGACTCCTCGAGATCCTCGAGCTCCCGGTCGTAGTCCGCGACGCTCCAGGACTCGGAGCGGCGATGCAGGGCCCAGGCTTCCCCGCGCAGGTCCCGTTCGGCGTGGAACAGCTTCCGGGCGTCCTCGAACAGGGTCCGCGCGCGCGTTGCCCGGCCCAGGTCGGACTCGGTCCGGCCGAGCGCCAGGAGCGCGCGAGCCCGGCGGCCTTGGTCGCGCAACTTCGTCGCGAGCGCGCGCCCCTCCGAGGCGTCGGCACGCGCCTCGCGGTGGCGGCCCATCTCGATCAGGCTTTCCGCACGGCCGATCCGAAGATCGGCGAGTTCCGCGTCGCCGATCGAGCCGGCGGAGGCAACCGCGACGGCGAGGGCTCGCTCGTAGATGGATTCCGCGAGCCGCGCCTCGTACGCGAACGTTCGGTCCGCCCATCGCCGCAGATGGCGGACCGCGAGTGCCGCGGTGTCATCGACCGGCGAGGGATCGGTCCGGGACCGTGCCAGCGTCCATGCCCGCTCGTAGTGGTGCGCAAGCAGCCCGAGCGGCTCCTCCGTCAGCGCCCCGCTCTGTTCGCGCAGCCAATCGGCGATCGCGTGATGCAACGTGGCGCGCTCCCTACGGGGGAGCGACTCGTACGCGACGTCGCGGATCAGCAGGTGCTTCGTCTCGTACGCGACCGCGCCCGGGATCAAGCTCGGCCGTCGAACGAGGAGGCCTCGGCGTTCGAGCGAGCGGAGCTTCGCGCGGAACCCTTCACCACCGTGCACCTGCTCGAGGAGCCGGTCCCAGGTGACCTCTCCCGAGACCGCGGCGCTCTGCAGGACCGCCTTCTCCCCCGGCGGGAGGCCGTCGAGTCGCGCCGCGATCAGCAGCCGGATCGTGGACGGGACCCGGCGCAGGCCTTCGGGATCCACGACCCGCCAGGTCCCCTCGTCGGGTGCGAGCGCGCCCGCCTCGATGAGCATCCCGAGCGTCTCCTCCAGGAAGAGCGGGTTCCCGCCGGCTCGGGTGAGGGTCGCCTCGACGGCCTCGGGGACCTCATGGCCAAGGACGTGCCGGGCCAGCCGTCGCATGTCGTCGGCTTCCAGGAGCGGGAGCTCGATCCGGGCGAGCCCCCGCAGACCGGGTCCCGGCCGGGACAACCCGAGGAACAGGACACGCGCCGCCCACGGCTCGCGTTGCACGTCGCGCAGCACGTCCATGAGCTCGGCGCTCGCCCAGTGCAGGTCGTCGATCACCACGATCGATGGGCCCTCGCTGGCCACGAGCTCGATCGCCACGCGCCCCGCACGCACCGCGTCCTGGACGGACCCTCGGTGCTCGCCCGCGGCCGGCTCGGTCCCGAGCAGGAGCCGGAGGTCGCGCGCGAGGCCGGGACGGTCGGGCCGAGGCACCCGTGGCGCGAGCCGGCTCACCGTGTCGTCGATCGCCTGAGCGCTCGCATCGGGCGCGAGGCCCAGCCCGGAAGCCACCGCCTCGGCCAAGGCCTGGAGCGGGAGTGGATCGCCGAAGGAACGGCACCGGCCGACCAGCACGCGGGCCACGCGCCGGCGACGGAGCTCGGCGGCGAGCCGGCTCTTGCCCGAGCCCGGCTCGCCGGTCACCAGGAGCACGCGTGCGTGTCCGGACCGCTCGATCTCCCGCAGCTCCTCGCGAACGCGATCAATCGCGTCCCGGCGATCGACGAAGACGCTGGACGAGCCCGTCCTGGTCGTGGAGCCGGGGCGGAGACCGCGCGCTTCGAACGTCGGAAGGCTCTCCGGCTTACCCTTGGCCCGGCGGTCGCGCCGCGGTCCGTACCGGACGGCGTGGGCCGACCTTCCACGTGTGCGCTCGTCGACGAGGATGATGCCGCCGGGCGCGAGGTCGGCGAGCCGGGACGCCGTGTTCACGGTGTCGCCGATCACGGCGAAACCGGACCGCTCGGATGACGGTGCCACCATGACCTCTCCCGAGTTGATGCCCGCATGCACCTCCGGGAACGGGATCTCCCGATGCGCGGCATTGAGCTCGGCGACGTGCTCGCGGACGGCGAGCGCGGCGCGGACGGCACGCTCGGCGTCGTCCTCGTGGGTCGAGGGCACACCGAAGATCGCCATGAAGCCGTCCCCCATGACCTGGGGGACCGTTCCGCCGAACCGCTCGACGATGCGCTGCAACGCCAGGAGCCCCGGGCGCAGGAACCGGTAGACCTCCTCCGGATCGAGCGACGCCGAGAGCGCGGTGTATCCGGTCAGGTCGACGAACAGGACCGTGACGAGCTTGCGCTCCCCCCGCCCCTCCACGACCGCCCTCGGGCGGGGGGTCACCGCGGTCAGGAACCCGGCTTGCCCGGCCGCTTGGCGTTCCCGGGAAGCGAGGCGTAGCCCTCAGCCTTAATCACGAGACCATCCACGGTTTCCAGATCCTCACGCACCGTACGTACGAGCTCCTCGTACACGTCCGCGCCCAGATCGACCACCAGTTGCCAGGCGCCGGTCACGACCCCAGCTCCGTACCAGAACGTCGCGTGATCTGGTGCATCGTCGTTGAATCGAGGCTCGAAGCGGTCATCGAGCCGCTGAAGAATCTCGCTCGGATCACCCATCGCGCGAGCTCGCACGATCGCCGAGTACGGCGGGCTGCCCCGCTTCGGGGCGAGCACGCGGCTGGCCTTGGTGAGCGTGACATAGTCCGTTCGCAGACCAGCCTCGAAGTAGGGCCCGTTCGCCTCTTCCTGGAGATCCTCAAAGCGGTTGTGCTCGGATGCGACGAAGATCCGAAAGTCACCGACATACGCCGCGACGAATCGCACGCCGTTCTTCCTTGCGATCTCGTCGACGACACCCCCGGGGGTCTTCCCCGCGGGGATCTCTTTACTGAACCCGTAGTTCTGGAACTTGCCCTCGATCTGCGCCATCATCCGCCCTCCCGCAGCCGATCGGCCTACTCTGCGCGGTCATCGGCGGTAGCGCAAGGCGAAGTCGCCCAAACGCCCTCTGCTACCCTTGACCGGTCATGGCAGCCGTCTGCGATATCTGCGGGAAGAAGCCGTTCTTCGGCATGCAGGTCTCCCACTCCCACCGCCGCTCTCCGAAGCGGTGGAACCCGAACGTCCAGCGGGTGCGCGCGGTGGTCAACGGGACGCCGAAACGTGTGAACGCCTGCACGAGCTGCCTGAAGGCCGGCCGGGTCCAGCGCGCCGGCTAGCGC
>CAZMNP010000089.1:0-5726 GCA_964567675.1 uncultured Actinomycetes bacterium | reverse complement strand
GTGCTTCTCGAAGTCGCGGAACATCGCGATCGAGTCCCGGGCCACCGACGCCAGGAAGGCGTTCGTGTAGTAGGCGCGGCAGATCGCGCTCGACCGCCCGGTGGGGCCGCCCGCCGGCGCGGTGCGTTCGATCACGACGGTCGAGACCCCGCGGCTCGCGAGGTGGAACGCCGCACTCGCCCCGTGGATCCCGGCGCCGATAACGGCGACGTCGAACGCGTTCACGCCGTCACCTCGCGGTAACGGAAGCACGACACCACTTGGTGGTTCACCATCCCGGTGGCCCGTTCAGGTGGTGGCCGTCCTACCCGTGTCTGGGGATCAGTTCCCGTCGCCTTCCCCTAGATCGGTCCGACGTCGAAGGCTTTGCCACGGCTGCGAGCCAGGTTCCCGAGATGCCTCATCGCAGGTCCGAGGCCGTTCAGCGGTTCCCCGTTCATCAAGGCGGGACCATTGAGGTGGAGCACCTTGACCGAGTCGTCGGCCAGGTATCCCTCGATCGCCACCGAGATGGCCTCGGTATCGGTGTGCTTGAAGTCGTCGGCTTCCATGATGTTGACCCGAACACGGTTGCCGGTTCGGGTGACGGTCCAGGTGGTAACCACAGGTCGTCCCTTCGCTTTATGTCGGAAGGGGCGACCCGGTTGGCACACGCCGAGGGGTCCCAGGCGACTCAGGAATCAAGCATACGTCTTGCGCAGGCTCTCACGACCGGCCTGGCTTGGCCGACCCGAACGGCCTTCGTAGACTCCTTTTCGCGGAAGCCCCGAACCCGCCTTCGGGAATGGGAGGAGCCTTTCCTTGCGTCGGCTTAGCCGAAGACAGGAAGGCGCGAGGCCCACGGCATCCTAGGAGCCGAGAGGGGCTTCCGCACCTCATCCTTCGTCGAGCACCCGGCGAGCTCCTGGAGCGTCCAAGCGTGATCGGCCACGCCCGCCTGACACGCGCAAGGCGCTTCCTGAAAGCTGCGCGTATCGGAAGCACGACGCTACGTGGTCTTGCACGAGACCCGTGGCCTGCATGAACGCGTAGCAGACGGTCGGTCCGACGAAGCGGAACCCGCGCCGTTTCATGTCCTTGCTCATCGCTCGCGACTCCGCGGTCTCGGCCGGCAGGTCGGAAAGCCGCTTCCACCGTCCGACGAGCGGTTCGCCGTCGACGAACGACCAGAGGTATGCGTCGAGCGACCCGAGCTCTCGTTGCACCTCGAGCACGCGCCGGGCGTTGTTCACCGTCGACTCGATCTTCAACCGGTTACGCACGATCGCCGGGTCGCCCATCAGCCGTTCGATCCGGGCGGGTGTGAAGCGCGCGACCTTCGCGGCGTCGAAGTCCGCGAATGCCGTGCGGTACCCCTCGCGCTTGTTCAGGATCGTCGACCACGACAGGCCGGCCTGCGCGCCCTCGAGGACGAGCATCTCGAACAGGTGGCGGTCGTCGTGCGAGGGGACGCCCCACTCCTCGTCGTGATACGCGAGATATCTCGGCTGGTCGACGGGCGCCCACTCGCAGCGCGAAACGGCGTTCGGCATGCGGCCGATGCTACCGAGGAGCGGCGACGCCGGTAGCCTGTGCGCCGTGCGACCGTGGTGGGCACGACCCGGGCTCGACGTGCGCGGTGGACGGCTGCTCGTCGCGGGACGCGATGCCGAGGCCGTGGCGCGCGAGCAGGGCACGCCGCTCTTCGCGTACGACCTCGTGAGGATCGAGGAGCAGGCGCGCGCGCTCGCGGGCGCGTTCGAACGAGCTGGCGTGGCGTTCCGGCTCCGGCTCGCCCTCAAGGCGCAGCGCGATCCGGAGGTCCTCGCGTTCGTACGACGGCTCGGGTTCGTCGGGATCGATGCGTGCTCGCCCGGCGAGGTCCGACACGCGCTCGAGCACGGCTGGAGCGCCGCCGAGATCAGCTACACGGGGACGAACCTCTCCGAGCGTGATCTCGACGCGCTGCTCGAGACCGGCGTCCACGTGAACGTCGACCTGCTCTCGCAGCTAGATCGGTGGGGGAGGCGCGCCCCCGGCACCACGCTCGGCATCCGCGTGAACCCTCGCGCAGGCGCGACGTGGAGTGGCGCATCGCACGCCCCGTCGCACGAGTCGTTGTACGCCGGGACGAAGCCGACGAAGTTCGGCGTCCTCGAAGAACAGCTCGACGACGCGCTCGAGATCGCGGCCAAGCACGATCTGCGTCTCGACACCGTCCACTTCCACGTCGGCGATGGGTTCCTCACCGATGGCCTGCCACGGTTCGAGGCTGCGGTGCAGCGCGTCGCCGAGATGACCCGTCGTCTGCTCGACCGCGGGCACGAGGTCGTCGAGGTCAACGCCGGCGGGGGCTTGGGCGTGCCGCAACGCGAGGAGGACGACCCTCTCGACCCCGACGGGTACGCCACGGTGCTCGCCCAGCATCTGGGTCCGCTCGGCGTGGCGATCGGTTGCGAGCCCGGCGACTACCTCTGCAAGGAGTCGGGCATCCTGCTTGCCGAGGTCGTGTCGCTCGACGAACGCGACGGCGTGACCTTCGCCGGTCTCGACGCCGGCTACAACGTGGCGCCCGAGCGCTTCATCTACGGGTCACTCGTCCCGATCGTCGTGTGCCGCGCCGCCGACGCAGAGCCGGCGCGCACCTACACCGTGAGCGGCAACATCAACGAGGGCGATGACGTGTGGGGCGAAGGCGTTCCGCTCCCCGAGCTGCGGGAGGGCGACGTCCTCGCGCTCCTCGGGGTCGGCACCTACAACCGCTCGATGCACATCGACCACTGCCTGCGTCCGCCCGCAGGATCGGTCGCATTCGCCGACCGGCTGGGCTAGCGCGTGCGAGGGAAGCCGAGGTCGATCGTGCTCTTCGCGGGGTCGGGCCAGCGCTGCGTGACGACCTTGCCTGCCGTGTAGAACCGAACCCCTTCGGGCCCGTACATGTGCGAGTCGCCGAACAGCGAGTTCTTCCAGCCGCCGAACGAGTAGTAGGCGACCGGCACCGGGATCGGGACATTGATGCCCACCATCCCCGTGTCGACCTCGAAGACGAACTGACGGGCCGCGCCTCCGTCCCGTGTGAACAGCGCGACGCCGTTCCCGTACGGGTTCCGGTTCACGAGGTCGACGGCCTGGTCGTACGTCTCCGCGCGAACGACCGAGAGCACGGGCCCGAAGATCTCGTCCCGGTACGCGTCCATCGTGGGCGTCACGTCGTCGAGCAGCGACACGCCGAGGAAGAAGCCCGGACTGTCCTTGTAGAGGGGGTGCTCGCGTCCGTCGGTGACCACCTTGGCCCCCTGCGCCTTTCCCGCGTCGAGGTACGAAGCCACCTTGTCCCGATGCACACGGGTGATCAGCGGTCCCATCTCGGATTCGGGATCCATGCCGGGACCGACCTTGATCTTCGGGAGGCGGTCGGCGATCGCGTCCACGACCTCGTCCGAAACCTTGCCAACCGACATCACGACCGAGATCGCCATGCATCGCTCGCCGGCCGAGCCATAGCCGGCCGAGATGGCCGCGTCGGCCACCATGTCCACGTCGGCGTCCGGGAGCACGATCATGTGGTTCTTCGCTCCGCCGAGCGCCTGCACGCGCTTCCCGTTCGCGGTTCCCGTCGCGTAGATGTACTTCGCGATCGGCGTCGACCCGACGAAGCTCACGGCGCGGATGTCCGGGTGCTCGAGGATCGCGTCGACGGCGACCTTGTCGCCCTGGACGACGTTGAACACGCCGTCGGGCAGACCGGCGTCGGCGAACAGCTCGGCGAGCGCGAGCGAGGGACCCGGGTCCTTCTCGGAGGGCTTCAGCACGAACGTGTTGCCGCACGCGATGGCGTTCGCGCACATCCAGATCGGGACCATGGCCGGGAAGTTGAAGGGCGTGATGCCGGCGACGACGCCGAGCGGCTGCCGGATCGAGTAGACGTCCACGCCCGTCGAGACCTGTTCGGAGAACTCCCCCTTGAGCAGGCTCGGGATCCCGGTCGCGTACTCGACGTTCTCCAGTCCGCGCTGGACCTCGCCCATCGCGTCGGAGAGCACCTTGCCGTGCTGGGAGGTGAGGATCTTGGCGATGTCGGCCTTCCGCGCGTCGAGCAGCTCGCGCAGGCGGAACATGATGTCGGAGCGCTTGGAGAGCGACGTCGCTCGCCAGGCCGGGAAGGCCTCCTTGGCCACCTCGACCGCCCGGTCGAGCTCGGCGCGGTCCGCGAAGTCCACCTCGTGGGTCTGCTCGCCTGTCGCGGGGTCGAAGACGGGTCCGGTGCGGCCGGACTCTCCGGGGACGAGCTTGCCGCCGATCCAGTGTCCGATCCGCTCCATGATCAGGTCCCTTCGGAGGAGGCGTTCCCGCCGATGGTAGCGCGCCAGTCGACGGGCAAGCTCCGGCCCGCGCTCTGCCTCGTTAGACTGCCACCTCCGGCTCGGAAGGGGACCGATGAACGAGCTGACCTCCGAAGAGATCGTCGAACTGAGTCTCAAGCACACCCTCTACGACTGGCAGCAGCAGGGCTCGACGAAGCCGATCGCGGTCGCCTCGGCGCGCGGCGCCGAGTTGTTCACCGTCGAAGGCAAGCGGGACCGGGACTTAAAAAGCCAGCTGATGGGCGTGAACATCGGTCATTCGGACCCGCGTGTGGCCGATGCGATCGCGGAGCAGGCGAAGGTCCTCCCGTACATCAGTCCGTTCATGGCCACCGAGGTCCGGGCGCTCTTGGGCAAGAAGCTCGCCGAGCTGCTGCCCGGCGACATCGACAAGGTGTTCTTCACCCTCGGCGGGGCCGAGGCGAACGAGAACGCGATCCGGATCGCCAAGGCCGTGACGGGCCGCCACAAGATCCTCGCCCGGTACCGGAGCTACCACGGTGCGACCTACGCGACGATCACCCTCACCGGCGACCCACGGCGATGGGGCAATGAGCCCGGGATGCCGGGCGTCGTACACGTCCTGGACCCGTACCACGGCACGCAGCGGGGGACCGACGACGCGGAGACCGCGCTCGCGTACCTCGAGGAGACGATCATGCTCGAGGGCCCCGCGACGATCGCCGCGTTCATCCTCGAGCCGGTGACGGGCACGAACGGGATCTTGATCCCGCCCGACGGCTATCTCCAGGGCGTGCGCGAGCTCTGCGACCGTCACGGCATCTTGATGATCGCCGACGAGATCATGTCCGGCTTCGGCCGCACCGGCGAGTGGTTCGCCATCGATCACTGGGGCGTCGTGCCCGACATCGTCACGATGGCCAAGGGCCTGACCTCGAGCGCGGTCCCGCTCGGTGCGGTCGGCCTGCGGCCCTCGGTGAGCTCCTACTTCGACGATCACGTCTTCTGGGGCGGCCTCACGTACAACTCGCACCCGCTCGCGCTTGCTGCCGCGCTCGCAACGATCCGCGTGTACGAGGAGGATGGACTGATCGAGCACAGCAAGAAGATGGGCGAGGTGATGGCTCGGCATCATCGCGAGCTGTACGACAAGCACCCGAGTGTCGGGCTGGTCCGCAACATGGGCCTGTTCGGGATCTTGGAGCTCGTGCGGAGCCGCGAGACGATGGAGCCGATGGCGCCCTTCAACGGGACGAGCGACGAGATGAAGGCGGTCGGCACGGCTCTGGACGAGCGCGGTCTGTTCACGATGATCCGCTGGAACGGGATCATGACGAACCCGCCCCTGTGCATCACGGAGGAGCAGCTCGGCGAGGGCTTCGCGATCATCGACGACGCGCTGTCCGCGGCCGACGCCTCCGT
>CAZMNP010000088.1:0-20834 GCA_964567675.1 uncultured Actinomycetes bacterium | reverse complement strand
GTAGCATAGGTCGCCGATGGGGTGGTACCGGATGGTCGCGAAGCCGGCCTTCTTCGCGCTTCCGCCCGAGGCCGCCCACCTCCTCGCGCAACGCCTTCTCGTTCTTCCATTCCCGTGGGAACGACTCGGGGGCTGCGCTCGCGATCCGGTGCTTCGGACGTCGCTCGCCGGTCTCGACCTCGCGAACCCCATCGCCCTGGCGGCCGGATTCGACAAGTCGGGCCGTCACCTCGGTCCGCTCGGCCGGCTCGGCTTCGGGTACGTCGTCGGAGGAACGTTCACCCGTCGTCCGAGGCACGGGAACCCCAGGCCGCGGATCGTCCGCTACCGCGATCGCGCGTCGATGACGAACGCGATGGGCCTTCCGAACCCAGGCGCCGAGTCCGCAGCCGGGCATCTCGCGAACACCCCGCGGACGTCGCCGCGCCTGGCGAGCGTCGCCGACGAGGCCGTCGAGGACGTGATCGAGACCCACGGCCTCCTCGAGCCCCACGTGGACGGGGTCGAGCTCAACGTCAGCTGCCCCAACGTCTCGTGGGGACGCGACCGGGACAACGAGGCGCACCTGGTCGCGCTGCTCCGCGAGCTCGGGGCGCGACGCAGCACCCCGCTGTTCGTGAAGCTGCCGCCGTTCCGGACGGACGTCGAACGAGAGGTCGTCCTCGCGCTCGCCCGGGTCGCGGTCGAGGGCGGCGCCGACGGCCTCACATGCTCGAACACCCGGTCGGTGCGCGAGCCGAGACTCCCGACCGGTCAGGGAGGGCTCTCGGGGCGGGCCTTGTTCGACCGGACGCCGGAGATCGTGTCGGAGGTCGTCGCGGCGACCGGCCGCGCGGTGCCGGTCGCCGCGTGCGGGGGCGTGTCCTCCGCCGCGGACGCGCTCGCCTGTCTGGATGCCGGCGCGAGCACCGTGCAGGTGTACACGGCCCTGATCTACCGGGGTCCCGGCGTCGTCGGCGAACTCACGTCGGGCCTCGCATCGGCCCTCGGCGCGCGCCGGCTCGACGACGCCCTGCCCCGCTGATCGATCCTGCCGTTGCCCGGAGACGCGCCGGAGCGACGAACCCGGCGTCGCCTCGACAGGACGACGGGTTGCCGGGCGACTGTTTCCCGTTCAAGATTGCGCGGTTCCCGAGCGTACCCATCCCCACGGAGGCACCTTGGCGCAACCCGAAGTGCAGATCGAGCACGCCCGGACCCTCGCGAACGCCGATGTCGCGGTCCGGCTCGCCTCGGTCCGCAAGCGGTTCGGCGACGTCGTGGCGGTGGACGGTGTCGACCTGGAGGTGCGCGAGGGTGAGTTCTTCTCGATGCTCGGGCCGTCGGGCTCGGGTAAGACGACCTGCCTCCGCATGATCGCCGGATTCGAGGCTCCGACGGAGGGCCGGGTCGAGCTCGGCGGACAGGACGTCACCCGCCTCGCGCCGTACGAGCGTGATGTGAACACGGTCTTCCAGGACTACGCGTTGTTCCCACACATGACGGTCGACCAGAACGTCGAGTACGGCCTCAAGGTCAAGAAGGTCCCCGGGGACGAGCGCCGCACCCGCGTCGCCGGCGCGCTCGAGATGGTGCAGCTCACCGGGTTCGGCGACCGCAAGCCGTCGCAGCTGTCGGGTGGCCAGCGCCAGCGGGTGGCCTTGGCGCGAGCGCTCGTGAACCGCCCGAAGGTGCTCCTGCTCGACGAGCCGCTCGGCGCGCTCGACCTCAAGCTCCGGCAGGCGATGCAGATCGAGCTGAAGGAGATCCAGCACCAGGTAGGCCTCACGTTCATCTACGTGACGCACGACCAGGAGGAGGCGCTCACCATGAGCGACCGCCTCGCCGTCTTCCATCGCGGGCGGATCGAGCAGATCGGTACGCCCGCAGAGGTCTACGAGCGTCCGGCGACGGGGTTCGTCGCGGGCTTCGTGGGGACGTCGAACGTGCTCGCCGGCGATGAGGCGCGCGCCGTGACAGGAGATCCGCACGCGTTCACGATCCGGCCCGAGAAGATCGCGATGGTGGAGGTCGACGCGCCGGTGGGCGCGGACCGGTGCACGGCAACCGGACGCGTGCACGACGTCGTATACCTGGGTGCGGTCACCCGGTACATCGTGCAGCTGGACGTCGGCGGTGAGCTGGTGGTGATGCAGCAGAACCTGACGACGTCGTCGATGGAGGCGCTGCAGGTGAGGGGCAACTCCGTGCGCCTCGTGTGGGATCGGCGACTGAACCGGCCGGTGGACGCGGCCGGCGATACGACGGACGGGTCGAAGGACCCAGGGGAGGGGGACGCATGAAGAAGGTAGGAAGGTGGATCGCCGTGCTCGGGGTCCTCGCGCTCGTCGCGGCGGCGTGCGGCGAGGACGAGCCGGGCGGCAGCGGCGGTTCGGTCGAGCCCGCGATCGTCTACGACGAGATCGGGGAGCTCGAGGATTCACTCGAGCTGATCGCCTGGCACGGCTACACCGAGGACGGGACGACCGAGGGCTACGAGGAGTACGACTGGGTTACGCCGTTCGAGGACGCGACCGGATGCCAGGTGAACGTGACGTACGCCGACACGTCCGACGAGATGGTCACGCTGATGCGGCAGGGAGACGGCAGCGTCTACGACGGGGTCTCGGCGTCGGGGAACGCGAGCAACCGGTTGATCGTAGGCCAGGACGTGGCGGCGGTCGATCCGACGCTGTTCCCCGATCTCGAGAACGTGATCGCCCCGCTCCACCCGGAGACCGGGACGAACAACGCTCACTACATCGTCGACGGGAACATGTACGGAACGCCGTACATGTACGGTCCGAACTTCCTGATGTACAACACGGAGGTCGTGGACCCCGCCCCGACGAGCTGGGACGTCACGTTCGAGGCAGACTCGCCCTACGCCGGTCAGGTGACCGCGTACGACGACCCGATCTTCATCGCGGACGCGGCGATGTACCTCATGACCCACGAGCCCGATCTGGAGATCACGGATCCGTATGAGCTCACGCAGGAGCAGTTCGATGCTGCGGTCGCGCTCTTGGAGCAACAGCACGAGCTCGTCAACGCCTACTGGGCGCTGTACACGGACGAGATCGACGGGTTCCTGGACGGGTCGATGGTGGTCGGGACGGCGTGGCCGGTGAACTTCACCTACTCGAAGGACGCCCCCGCGGCGGCGGTCATCCCGTCCGAAGGGGTCACCGGCTGGGCCGACACGTGGATGATCTCGGCCAACGCCCCGCACCCGAACTGCATGCTCGAGTGGATGGATTGGACGCTCCAACCCGACGTGCAGGCCGAGGTGGGCGTCTACTACGGGGCCGCCGGCTCCAACGTCGAGTCGTGCCAGCTCATCGCGGACACGCTCGGGGAGGGCGGCGAGGACCTGGTGAACTCGGTCGAGTACTCGTTCTGCGGCAACGAGGAGTTCCTGAACGACCTGTACCTGTGGAAGACGCCACAGGTCAACTGCGGCGACGATCGCGGCGACGTCTGCGTCGACTACTCCGAGTGGACGCAGGCCTGGACGGAGATCCGCGGCGCCTAGGCGCCGGAACGAAGCGATGGGCCCCGGGGAACGCATCCCCGGGGCCCTCGTCCATCGAGGGGGTGCCCGGTGAGCGTCGCGGGAACGCAGGCAGGCGTCGCTCGCCGGGTCTCCGCCTTCTTGTTCCGGCACCGGGCGCTCAAGCTCGGGCTCTCTCTCGGGGCGCCGCTCGCCTGGTTCCTCGTCGTCTACCTCGGCTCCCTGGCCTTCTTGTTCGTTTCGGCCTTCTGGCACCTCGACGTCTTCACCGCCGAGATCGTCCGTGGGTTCAGCCTCACGAACTTCCAGACCCTCGTGGACGTGGACGTCTATCGCACGATCACGATCCGCACGGTCGGGATCGCCGCGGCCGTGATGCTTGCCGACGTCATCCTGTCGTTCCCGCTCGCGTACTACGCGGCACGCCTGGCGTCGCCTCGAGTGCGGAACGCGCTGCTGGTCGCCGTGATCATCCCCTTGTGGGCCAACTACCTGGTGCGGGTGTTCGCGTGGAAGCTCATCCTGACGCCGAACGGTTTCCTGAACTGGCTCGTGGAGGCGACCGGGATCGGCTCGCTGCAGCTCGGGAGATCCAACTGGTCCGTGTGGCTCACGTTCGTCTATCTCTGGCTGCCGTTCACCCTGCTGCCGGTCTACGGCGCGCTCGAGCGCCTTCCGTCGTCGTTGCTGGAGGCCTCGTCAGACCTGGGCGCGAGGGGATGGACGACCTTCCGCGGAGTGGTGTTCCCGCTGATCCTGCCGGGCATCGTGGCGGGTTCGATCTTCGCCTTCTCGCTGACGCTCGGCGACTACATCGCCCCCGAGCTCGTGGGCAACACGCAGTTCATCGGGAACGTGATCTTCGACAACGTCGGAGTCGCGGGGAACATCCCCCTCGCCGCCGCGTACGCGATGGTTCCGCTCGCGATCATGGCCGTCTACCTGCTCCTGGCTAAGAGGGCCGGGGCCTTCGAGGCGCTGTAGCGATGGAGTCGCGCGCCGCGAGGATCGCCATCAAGGCTGGCACCGTGTTCACGCTCGCGTTCCTGTACGTGCCGCTCGCGATCGTCCTCCTGTACGCGTTCAACGACAGCATCGGGCAGGCGTGGCCGATCCAGGACTTCACCACGAAGTGGTTCGGGATCGCGTGGCGCGAGCCGAAGGTCCGGGAGGCCCTGGCGAACTCGCTGCAGGTGGCGACGACCGCAACGGTGTTCGCGCTCGTGCTGGGGAGCCTCGCCGCGTTCGCCGTCCACCGCTTCCGGTTCTTCGGGCGCCAATCGGTCTCCTTCCTGCTGATCCTGCCCATCGCGCTGCCCGGGATCGTGACGGGGATCGCGCTGAACACGACGATCAACACCTCCGGCATCCCGTTCGGACTGCAGACGATCGTGATCGGGCACGCGACGTTCTGCATCGTCGTCGTCTACAACAACGTGCTGGCCCGCCTGCGACGGACGCCGACCTCGCTCATCGAGGCGTCGATGGACCTCGGCGCCGACGGATGGCAGACGTTCCGGTACGTGACGTTCCCGGCGATCCGCACCGCCGTCGTGGCGGGTGCCCTCCTCGCGTTCGCGCTCTCCTTCGACGAGATCGTCGTGACGAACCTCACGGCCGGCAGCACGCCCACGATCCCGAAGTTCATCTTCAACAACTTGCGCCTTCCACGGAACCGGCCGATCGTGAACGTGGTGGCGCTCGCCGTGATCGTCGTGATGCTCATCCCCGTCTACGTCGCCCAGCGGATGGCCGGAGCCGGAGACGTGTCCGGCAGAGGGGGTGCCGCCGCGCGTGAGGCCCCGCCGTAGCCCATGGTGAGCAGGAGAAGACGGGCGGATCTCAGGAGAGCACGCACGTGGCGGGCGACGGCGCTCGTCCTCGCGGGCGTCCTCATCGGGGCCGCGTGCACGACCGATGGGAGCGAGCCGGAGCCGGTCCAGCCGGTCGAGGTTCGGGACGAGATCGGCGACGGCGAGGGGGAGTTGAGCCTGCTCGCCCTCGCGGGCTACGTCGAGGACGGATCGAGCGACCCGGAGTTCGACTGGCTGACGCCGTTCGAAGAGACGACGGGATGTGACGTCCAGGTTCGATACATGGACTCCGGAGCGGAGATGGTGACGTTGCTCACGCGAGAGGACTCTCCCTACGACGGCGCGTCGGTCCCGGGCGATGCGGCGGGGGAGCTGATCTCCTCCAGGGATGTTGCCGCGGTCGACCCGGCGCTGTTCCCCTCGTGGGCTCAGGTCCTCGAGCCGCTCCGCGAGGGCAATGCCGGCCACTACGTGGTGGACGGGAACGTCTTCGGCGTGCCAGCGCTCTACGGGCCGAACCTGCTCGTGTTCGACAAGGAGCGCGTGGATCCCGAGCCGAGGAGCTGGGACGTGGTGTACGAACCGGACACCCCGTACGCCGGGCGGATCGCGCTGCTCGACTCGCCGATGACGATCGCGGACGCCGCGCTGTACCTCGCGGCGCAACGTCCCGAGCTCGGCATCGAGGATCCGTTCGCATTGTCGCCCGCTCAGCTCGACGCAGCGACGGCGCTCCTGCGAGATCTGGACTCACGGGTCGGTCTGTACTGGAGCCTGTTCACCGACGCGGTCGATGCGTTCGGCGAGCGCGAGGTCGTCGTCGGGACGGGCTGGCCGATCGTCCTGAGCCTTCTCGAGCTCAACCGGCGCTCCGTCGGCGCCATCGTGCCGGCCGAGGGGATCACCGGGTGGGCCGACACCTGGATGCTGGCGGCCGACGCCCCGCATCCCAACTGCATGCTCATGTGGATGCGGTGGAGCCTGAGCGCGAAGGTGCAGGCGGAAACGGCGCTCTGGTACGGCGGCGCGCCCAGCAACGGCCGCGCGTGCGCGCTCATCCGTCGCCGGCTCCGGGACTTCGCGGACCTGGTCGACACGCTTCGGTTCGGCCGGTGCGGGGACGTGGAGTTCCTCGCCTCGCTCGCCCTGTGGCGCAAGCCCACGGTGGACTGCGGCGACGACCGAGGAAGGAGCTGCACCGGTCTGCCCGCGTGGCGGGCCAGCTGGCGCTTCGTCCGAGGCTAGAGGTACTGCCCGCGGGCGTCGGGCCCTTGCGGATCGGTGCCGCTCGGCAGGCCCCGGCGACGGAGCTCCTCGAACTGCGCTCGAGCCGCCGCCTGCTGCGCGAACAGCGCGGCCTGGATCCCGTGGAACAGCCCTTCGAGCCAGCCGACCAACTGGGCCTGGGCGACGCGGATCTCGGCGTTCGACGGAACGCCCTCCATCGGGGGCATGAGGGACTCGAGCTCCTCGCGAAGGTCCGGCGACAGGACCTCGGCCAGCTCTTTCACGGATCGGCCGTAGATCTCGCGCAGCCGCAGCCGACCGGGTTCGTCGAGGGAGGCCTGGCGCGTCTCCTCCAGGAGCTCGCGGACCATGCTCGCGATCCGGAGCAGCTTCGCCGGCTGGGTGATCGATTCCTGCGGCGTCTCCGCCATCTGGACCGGCTCGGCCTGCGCGACCGGCTCGGCCTGCGCGACCGGCTCTGCCTGCGCGACCGGCTCTGCCTGCCCGGCGGACGGCGGTGGGATGGCGGGTTCGTCCACGAGTTCCACCGTAGCAGCCGTCGAACCGTCAGCTCGTGCCGAGCTCGCCGAACAGCAGGGCCTCGGCCAGGATCGAGCGCTCGAAGTCGCCGAGATCGACGCTCTCGTCGACGGAGTGGTACTGGCTCTTCTCGTCGGACGCGCCGTAGATCAGGATCTCGGCTTCGGGCAAGGCCCGGGCCAGCATCGGGACGAGCGGAACGGATCCACCCGATCCGATCTGGACCGGCTCGCGGCCGTAGGCCTGCGCCATCGCGCGACCCATCGCCGCGAACGCGGGTCCATCGCTCCGCAGCCGAAGCCCCTGCCCCGCGTCACCCTCCACCACCGAGACCTCGACGCCCCATGGAGCGTGCTCGGCAAGGTGCCGGGCGAGCAGAGCACGTGCCCTTGGGGGATCCTCCTCCGGCGGGATCCGAAGGCTCACCTTGGCGGTGGCGACCGGAACGAGCTGGTTGGAGGCCTCGCGGACCCTGGGCGCGTCGATGCCAAGGACGGAGACGGCCGGCTTCGTCCACAGCCGCTCCGCGATCGTCCCCGTGCCGATGAGCTGGATGCCGGGCCGGAGCGGTGTCTCCTCGCGCAGCTCGTCCTCGCTGATCTGGACGCCGTCCCAGACCGACGTCTTGAGGCCCCCGATCGCCACATCGCCCTGCTCGTCGTGCAGGGTCGCCAGGATCCGGGCGAGCGCGGACAGTGCATCGGGGATCACGCCACCGAACGAGCCCGAGTGCACGGCGAGATCCAGGACGCGGACCGTCACGCGACAGTCGACGACACCGCGGATGCTCGTCTCGAGGGCCGGGATCCCCGTCCGCCAGTTCCCGCCGTCGGCAACCGAGACGACGTCGGCCGCGAGCAGGTCCTGGTGGCCCTCGATCAGGAAGGGCAGGTGGGCGGTACTCGCCTCCTCCTCGCCTTCGACGATGACCTTGAGGGTCACCGGGGGTGCGCCTGCCCAGGCTCGCAAGGCGGCGGCGTGCATCACGATCCCGCACTTGTCGTCGGAGCTTCCCCGTCCGAACAGACGCCCCTCGCGTACCTCCGGCTCGAACGGCGGGCTCGTCCATTGCTCAAGCGGGCCTTCGGGCTGCACGTCGTGGTGCGCATACAGAAGGACCGTCGGCGCGCCGGCCGGCCCACGGACCTCGCCGAACACCGCCGGATGCTCGATGCCGTCCGGGAGATCGATGAGCCGAACGTCGCCGAACCCGGAGGCCTCGAGGATCTCGGCCGTGGTCTCGGCGGACGCCCGCACGGGCGCTCCGTCGTAGTCCGGGAACGCGATCGACGGGATCCGCACCAGACGCGACAGCTCGTCCACGTTGCGTGGCATGTCTTCCGCGATCGCGGCGCGGAGCTCGTCGGCGTTCATCGGCTGCGAACGATAGCAGTGCGATGTGGACGGTGGTGGTTGTCTTCGCGTGCACGGTCGGGACGAGGGTGCCCTCGGCAGGACTCGAACCTGCGCCCCCGGCTCCGGAGGCCGGTGCTCTATCCGCTGAGCTACGAGGGCGGACGCAGGGAGTCTAGCAATCGGGTCCGCCGCGCCGAACGGGCGCTTATGCTCGGTGTGTGACGGATCGGTCGCCGCTCGTGTTGCTCGTCGATGACGAATCGATCTTGGTGCGGATGCTCGAGGTCAATTTCGTGACCGCGGGGTTCTCGGTCCGCACCGCCCTGACCGGGGCCCAGGCGGTCGCGGCCGCGTCCGCGGAGACACCTGATGCGGTGGTGCTCGACCTCGGCCTGCCGGACATCGACGGCCGTGAGCTCGTGATGCGGCTTCGATCGTTGCCGGGCCTCACCGAAACACCGCTGCTGGTCCTTTCGGGCACCGACCGGGACGGCGCATCGGGCGACCGCTACGCTGCCGAGGTGCACGCTCACGTCACGAAGCCCTTCGAACCCGCCGACCTCGTCGAGATGGTTCGCCGGGCGATCGACCGGGCGGATGCCTGACCGGCGTTCCCGCCGATGATCGAGGAGCGACTCGCCGGCCTGCTTCGTTCGGCCGTCGTCGCGGCGGGACTCCTGCCCGACGGTTGGCCGCTCGAGATCAAGCTCGAGAAACCACGCCAGAAGGAACACGGCGACTTCGCGGCGAGCCTCGCGCTCTCGCTCGCCAAGCTCGTCGGGATGCCGCCGCGCGAGGTCGCCGAGCTGATCGTCCGCAACCTCCCACCGTCGGACCTCGTGGAGTCCTCCGAGGTGGCGGGGCCGGGCTTCATCAACTTCCGGGTGACCGACACCTGGCTCCACTCGGCGTTGCGAGAGACGGTCGAGAAGGGCGCCGCCTACGGCCGGGCCGAGCCGAGCGGCCGGCGGGCGCAGGTCGAGTTCGTGAGCGCGAACCCCACGGGGCCGCTCCACATCGGCCACGCGCGCAACGCAGCCCTCGGCGATGCGCTCGCGCGGCTCCTCGAGTTCGCAGGGTGGGACGTGAAGCGCGAGTTCTACTTCAACGACGCCGGCGGACAGATGGACCGGTTCGGCGCCAGCGTCGAGGCGCGGTACGTGTCCCTGCTCGGTCTCGAGGCTCCGGTGCCGGAGGACGGGTATCACGGCGACTACATCACGGACCTGGCCAAGACCATCATCGAGGAGGAGGGACCGGGTCTGGCGGACCTGTCGCCGGACGAACGCATGGTCCGGCTCCGCGCCGAGGGTGTGAAGCGCGTCCTCGAATGGATCCGCGCGACGCTCGATCGCTTCGGGGTCCGATTCGACGTCTTCACGTCCGAGAGCGTGCTCGTCGAGCGCGGCGAGGTGGCGGAGGCGGTGGAACGGCTCCTGTCGGCCGGGCTCGCGTATGAGGCCGAGGGCGCGATGTGGTTCCGCTCGACGGCGTTCGGCGACGACAAGGACCGCGTGCTCGTCCGCTCCGACGGCCGGCACACGTACTTCGCCGCCGACTGCGCGTACCTGATCGACAAGTTCTCGCGCGGGTTCGACCACCTCGTCTACGTCTGGGGCGCCGATCACCACGGGGACGTCGTCCGGGTCCGGGGGGCGGCGCAGGCGCTCGGCTACGACCCCTCCGCCGTCGAGATCGTCATCTATCAGTGGGTCTCGTTCCTGCGCGGCGGCGAGCCCGTGGCGATGAGCAAGCGCGCCGGGGACTTCATCACGCTCGATCAGCTGATCGATGAGGTCGGCGCCGACGCGGCGCGGTTCCATCTGTTGATGTTCAGCAACGACTCGACGATGAATTTCGACATCGAGGCGGTGAAGCGCCAATCGATGGACAACCCCGTCTACTACGTGCAATACGGCCACGCGCGGATCGCCTCGATCCTGCGCAAGGCGGCCGAGCGCGGGGTCGCCCTTCGGGCCGTCGAGGAGGCCGACCTCTCCCTGTTGACCCACGAGGCCGAGCTCGACCTGCTCCGCGCGATCGCCGCCGTGCCCGCGCAGATCCACACCGCCGCCGACCTGCGCGCCCCGCATCGGCTCACGCACGCCGCGAAGGACCTCGCGGCGAGGTTCCACCGCTTCTACACCGATTGCCCGGTGCTGTCGGAGGACGCCGAGCTGACGCAGGCTCGGCTGTGGCTCTGCACCGCGTCGAAGCAGGTGATCGCCAACCTCCTCGGTCTCCTCGGCGTCTCGGCGCCGGAGTCGATGGAGCGGACCGGGTGACCCGGGAGTTCGAGATCCGTCCCGCGCGCCCCGGGGACGCGCGTTCGTTCCTCGACGCCTATCGCGGGGTGGCGGCCGAGATGCGCTTCATACGGACCGAGGCCGTCACGCACCGCCACCGCCTGTTCCGGAAGCGCTTCCGGCGATCGTGGCACGAGGATGCCGCGCACCTGCTCGCGCTCGACGACGACCGGGTGGTGGGGAGCATCTCGATCCGGCGGGACGACCATCCGGTGACGCACCATGTCGCGACGCTCGACATGCTCGTCGTCTCGACCCACCGGCGTCGAGGCGTGGGGTCCGCCCTTCTCGACGAGGCGCTCCGCTGGGCTCGCTCCTACAGCGTCGAGCGCATCGAGCTGAGTGTCTACCCGAACAACGACGCGGCGATCGCGCTCTACCGCCGGTTCGGCTTCGTCCAAGAGGGCAGGCTCGTCCGCCACTCGAAGAAGTCCTACGGTTACGAGGACGAGATACTGATGGCGCTCTGGCTTGGGCCGGAGCCGGCGCAGGCGGGCGGGGACGAGAACGGGAGGGAAGCGTCCGAGCGATGAGCGAGCGGGTCTTGAGGGTCGGGATGCTCGGCTGCGGCCACGTCGGCGCCGCCGTCATCCGCCTCCTCGACGAGCATCGGGACGACATCGCCCGGCGCGCCGGTTGCCGCCTGGAGGTCGCGAAGGTCGCCGTTCGAGATCCGGCGAAGCCGCGGAACGTTCCGCTCGATCCGTCGCGGTTCGTGACCGATCCGGTCGAGGTGATCGACGACCCGGACGTCGACATCGTCTGCGAGCTCCTCGGAGGCGTGGAGCCCGCGGGCGCGCTCATCAAAGGCGCGTTCGATCGGGACAAGCCTGTCGTGACCGCGAACAAGGAGCTCCTCGCCACGCGAGGGCGGGAGCTGTTCGACGCGTCGGATGCCAAGGGTCTGGACCTGTACTTCGAGGCGGCGGTCGGCGGCGGGATCCCGCTCATCCGGCCGTTGAAGGAATCGCTCGCCGGCGAACGACTGCGCCGGGTGATGGGCATCGTGAACGGCACGACGAACTTCATCCTCACGAAGATGTCGGAGGAGGGACGCGGTTTCGACGACGTCCTGCGCGAGGCGCAGGACCTGGGCTACGCGGAGGCGGACCCGTCCGCCGACGTCGACGCGCATGACGCGGCCGCCAAGTGCGCGATCCTCGCATCGATCGCCTTCAACGCGCGCGTCGTCGCCGACGACGTGTACCGCGAGGGGATCTCGCGGGTGAGCTCCGAGGACATCGAGTACGCCCGGCGGCTCGGCTACGTCGTGAAGCTGCTCGCGATCGCGGAGATGGGCGAGGACGAGCGGATCGCCGTCCGCGTCCATCCCGCGATGATCCCCGCGGCCCATCCGCTCGCCAGCGTCCGCGATGCGTTCAACGCGGTGTTCGTCGAAGGCCCCAGGGTGGGCGAGCTGATGTTCTACGGCCGCGGCGCCGGCGGCGACCCGACGGCGACGGCGGTCGTCGGCGATCTGATCGCGGTCGCGCGGAACCTGATCGCCGGGGCCCGCGGCGTCGGGTGCACGTGCTTCTACGAGCGGACGATCCGGCCGATGGCCGAGATGACGGGGCAGTACTACATCCTTCTTCGGGTCGAGGATCGTCCCGGCGTGCTCGCCGAGATCGCCGGCGCGCTCGGCCGAAACGAGGTCTCCATCAAGAGCGTGTGGCAGGAGGGGATCGGCGCGGACGCGCAGCTCGTGTTCGTCACGCACCGGGCGCAGGAAGGCGCGTTCCAACAGGCGGTCTCCGAGCTCGAAGCGATCGCGGGGGTCGAGGAGGTCCGGAGTGTGCTCCGCGTGGAGGCCGAGGAGCCGTGACCGCCAGGCTCTGGCGCGGCGTCATCGAGGAGTACCGCGACCGCCTGCCGGTCGACGATGCGACGCCGGTCGTCACCCTGTGCGAGGGCGGCACCCCGCTCGTCCGCTCCGAGCCGCTCTCGCAGGCGACCGGATGCGAGGTCTGGCTCAAGTACGAGGGCGCGAACCCGACGGCCTCGTTCAAGGACCGGGGGATGACGCTCGCCATCAGCAAGGCGCTCGAGGAGGGATCGAAGGCCGTCGTGTGCGCGTCGACCGGGAACACGAGCGCGAGCGCCGCGGCCTACGCGGCGAAGGCGGGGCTCACCTGCGCGGTCCTGGTCCCCAAAGGGAAGGTCGCGCTCGGCAAGATGGCCGGAACGCTGGTCCACGGCGCGCGCGTGCTCGAGGTGCAGGGCAACTTCGACGAGTCCTTCGAGCTCGCGCAGGATCTCGCCGCCCACTACCCGGTCACGCTCGTGAACTCGGTGAACCCGTACCGGCTGCAGGGACAGAAGACGCTCGCGTTCGAGGTCGTCGACGCGCTCGGTCGCGCTCCCGATCTGCACTTCGTGCCCGTGGGCAACGCCGGGAACATCTCGAGTCACTGGATGGGGTACTCGGAGTACCTGGCCGACGGGATCATCCACGAGCCTCCCCGCCTGTTCGGGTTCCAGGCGGCCGGCGCCGCGCCGATCGTCGCGGGGGCTCCCGTGAAGGACCCACAGACGATCGCGACGGCGATCCGGATCGGGAATCCGGCGTCTTGGGACAAGGCAGTGGCGGCGGCGAAGGAGTCCGAGGGGGCCATCCTCGCAGTCACCGACCGCGAGATCCTCTCCGCATACCGGAAGATCGCCCACGAGGGACTGTTCGCGGAGCCCGCCTCCGCGGCCAGCGTCGCGGGGCTCTTGCAGATCTCCGAGCGCGGCGACCTGCCCAAGGGCGCGACCGTGGTCTGCGTCCTCACCGGACACGGCCTGAAGGATCCCGAGTGGGCGATCACCGGGGCCGCCCATCCGCCGTCGGTGCCGGCGGACGCGCACGCCGTCGCGACGGAGCTCGGTCTCTGACCGCGGAGGCGCGCGGCGCCGGAGCAACGAGGACCACATGAAGCTGACCGCACGCGTCCCCGCGACGTCGGCCAACCTCGGGCCGGGCTTCGACTGTTTCGGCCTCGCGCTCGACCTGTGCAACGAGGTCACGGTCGACACCGATGCCGAGCCCGGAGTCAGCTGGCAGGGCGAGGGCGCGGACGAGCTCCCGATCGACGGCACCGACCTGGTGAGCCGGGCGATGCGCCACGTGGGGACGCAGGCGGTGCCGGCCCGGCCGCATCCGCTTCCGCCTTTTCACCTGCACGGTATGAACCGGATCCCGCTCGCGCGCGGACTGGGCTCGAGCGCCGCGGCCGCGGTCGCGGGCATCGCCCTCGGATACGCGCTGCTCGACATCGCCGAAGGGCATCATCATCCGGAGACGACGTTCCGCGTCGCATCGGTGCTCGAAGGGCACCCGGACAACGCGGCCGCCGCCGTCTTCGGGGGTCTCACCGTCGTCGCGGGGGAGGACGTCGAGCGGCTCCAGCCCCACCCCGGCCTTCGGCCGGTACTTCTGATCCCCGACCGGGTACGTCTTTCGACATCGGACGCCCGAGCGGTCCTGCCCGAGACCGTCTCCCGCGAGGTCGCCGTCTTCAACATCGGGCACGCGGCGCTCACCCTCTCCCGTCTCCTGAGCGATCCGGACCACCTCCGCCTGGCCATGCGCGACCGGATCCATCAGGATGCGCGGCTCGCGCTCTTCCCCGATGTTCGGGAGGTGTTCGACCGGCTGCAGGCGGGCAACGTGCCGGTGTGCGTTTCCGGGAGCGGGCCGTCGTTGCTCGCCTTCGAGCGCGACCGGTACCCGGTCCCGGGTCCCGGTGAGGGATGGCGTGTCCTGCGGGTGCCGGTGCGCGCAACGGGCGTCGAGATATCCGAGGCCTGACCTCGCCCTAACCTCGGGCTCTTCCTGCGACGATGGTGTGATCGATGTCATTGAACGCTCCGAACGCCGAACCTAGACTCGGACGGACCCCCAGATGAGTGCTGATCTGAACCCGGCGGATCCGCAGCGCCCGAACGCCGGTCCCCGGGATGACGATGCACGTCCCGGCGCGGACCGGCCCGAGCTCGGCGCGACGCCCGTCCTCGTTACCGACCTCGCGAGCAAGACGCTCGCGGTCAAGGAAGACGACGCGTTCCTGTACTCGGACCTCGAGGGCAACGTCGACCACGGGGGGAACTACGGGCTCGGGCTCTACTCCAAGGACACGCGGTTCCTCTCGCACTTCCGGCTGACGATCAACGGCCGCGACCCGGTCCTGCTGTCCTCGTCGTCCGAGCGCGGCTACATGTCCCACGTCGACCTGACGAATCCCGACCTGTACGACGGCGAGATCCTGTCCGTTCCGCAGCAGACCCTGAACATCCGCCGGATCCGCGCGATCAGCGGGCGGCTGTTCGAACGGGTCCGCGTGAAGAACTACAACCCGTTCCCGGTCTCGATCGACCTTGAGTTCCGCTACGCCGCCGACTTCGCGGACATCTTCGAGGTGCGAGGGATGACGCGCGAGACGTCCGACCCCCCGGAGCCGCCGGTGGTCGAGGAGGGCGTGATCGAGTTCAGCTACCTCGGGCGCGACAAGCTTCGGCGCATGACCCGGATCGAGTTCGGGTCCCGACCGGATCGGATCGACGTCGACGGCGTGGCCGCGACCGCGGTGTTCCGGATGCACCTCGGGCCGTACCAGACCAAGCTGATCGGCTCCTCGATCGATCCGATCATCGAGGGCGGCCGGGCATCCTCGGTCGACTTCGACCACGCCGTCCACGAGCTCCGGCGTTCCTATGAGGAGTGGGAGCGCGAATCCACGCAGGTCGTCACCGACAACGAGCTGTTCAACGAGCTGCTCAACCGGAGCCTGCGCGACCTCCGCGCCCTGTACACGCACACGGACGACGGCGCCGTGCTCGCGGCCGGCATCCCGTGGTACGTGACGGTGTTCGGCCGCGACGCGCTGATCGCCTCGCACCAGCTCCTCATGGTGAACACGCGGCCGGCGCGGGATGCGCTCGAGCTCCTGGCCGCCAAGCAGGGAACGGTCGTCGACGACTGGCGCGACGAGGAGCCCGGCAAGATCCTGCACGAGATCCGGCAAGGCGAGCTCGCGCGGGCGGGGATCATCCCGCACACGCCGTACTACGGCTCGGTCGACTCGACGCCGTGGTTCGTGATCTTGTACGCGCAGCACTTCCGGTGGACCGGCGACCTCGCGTTCGCCGAGAAGCTGCTTCCCGCCGCCGAGGCCGCCCTGGAGTGGATCGACCGCTACGGCGACCTCGACGGCGACGGATTCGTCGAGTACCAGGCCCGGT
The DNA here is from genome assembly GCA_964567675.1 of uncultured Actinomycetes bacterium. Taxonomy (GTDB): domain Bacteria; phylum Actinomycetota; class UBA4738; order UBA4738; family HRBIN12; genus CALGFI01. Next base: position 4,875 of record CAZMNP010000088.1, on the reverse strand, counting down.
CTCCCCGCGGGATGAGGAACCAGGGCTGGAAGGACTCACACGATTCGGTCGTCCACGCGGACGGCCGGCTGGCGGAGCCGCCGATCGCCCTGTCCGAGGTGCAGGCGTACACGCACCTCGCCAAAGAGCGGATGGCCGACGTCTACCGCGCGCTCGGCCGAGCCGATGACGCCAAGCGGTTGGAGGACAGCGCCGCGGAGCTCAAGCGCCGGTACAACGAAGCCTTCTGGATGGAAGACGAGAAGTTCTTCGCGGAAGCGCTGGACGGCGACAAGCGGCAGGTGCGAAGCATCACGTCCAATCCCGGGCACGCCCTGTACTGCGGGATCGTCGACGACGACAAGGCCCAGGCGCTCGCAAAGCGCCTGCTCTCGCCGGACATGTTCTCCGGTTGGGGGATCCGCACGATGAGCAAGGCGGCGGCTGCCTACAACCCGATGAGCTACCACAACGGATCCGTGTGGCCACACGACAACGCCCTGATCGCCGCGGGACTCAAGCGCTACAAGTTCGCCCGGTCCACGAACCGCGTGGCCACGGCGCTGTTCGACGCGGCGGTCCAGGCGGACTACCTGCGCCTGCCCGAGCTGTTCTGTGGGTTCACCCGCCGGACGCCGAACCGTCCGGTGAGCTATCCGATCGCCTGCTCGCCGCAGGCGTGGGCGGCGGGATCGCCGTACCTGATGCTCCAGGCGATGCTCGGGATCTCGGCCCGCGCACACCAGAACCTGCTGACGGTGAACCTTCCCCACCTCCCGACGTGGCTGAACACCGTCGAGGTGCGGAACCTCGCCGTCGGAGAGAGCCGAATCAGCCTGGTGTTCCGGCGCGAGGGCGAGATCACGTCGTTCTCGCTGCTCTCGCGCGAGGGCGACGTTCGCGTGGTGATGGAGGAGTAACGGTCGGCGCGCGGACGCATCGCCACGCACGTTCCAACTCGGTCCCTACGGATGGATGACGACCGGCGTGCCGAGCCGGAGCAAGGGCATCAGCCGGTCCAGGGTCTGCTCGGAGACACGCAGGCATCCCGCGCTCGCCGAGTTCCCGATGGACCCCGGCGCGTTCGTACCGTGGATCGCGAGCTGGTCCCCGCCCGACCAGCCGGCGGGCAGTCGCGGCTGGATCCCCGAGATGCCGAACGCGAACGTCCCGAGCGAGCTCCCGGCGGGGAAGGGAACGCGATCGGTCACGAAGTAGCGGCCCGCCGGGGTGGGAGACGCCGGCGCGCCGGTGGCGGCGGGAGCGCGGAACAGAACGTCGTCGCCGCGACGAACGGTGATGCGATGCTCCGACAGGTCCGCTTCGACGCGGATGCCCGTGTGCGAGGTCGACAGTCCGCGGAGCGCGATCCAGCCCTGGGCCCGGCCGGCGACGTAGGGAACGTCGACGAGGCCGTAGCGGAAGTCCCGTGAGAGGTGTCGCACCCACGCGACCGTGGGGACGCCGTAGTAGCGCGAACCGGCGGGCATCGTCCCGAGCACACGCCCGCCGCCGGGCCGAGCGGTGATCGGCAGGGCGCGTTCGATCTCGACGAGCAGCTGGCGAGTCCGCTCGGGACGCGGCGGTTGCGCGCCCACCTCGAGCGGCATCCCGGGCGCGAGGACGATCGGACCGGCGATCGCGTTGCCGCCATCCTGGAACACCGTCGCCCCCGCGCTCGACACCACGACGCCGATCTCCAACGGCGACAGCGCGAACGCGGCCAGGACGGCCGTGAGCAGGATGCGGCGAGAGCGGCGCATGCCTGTGATATCGGAAGCGCCGGGCGCCTAGTTCAGGTTCGTCGGACCGTTGTGACCGGATGGCCTCACCCGTTGCGACTCGAGTGGTCGTCCATCCGGCCGACGCGGCGTTCAGGTTCCGAGACCGGGGGCGGTCAGACGCAGGGTCCGGTGTCCACCTCGCGGGACGTCCCGACGACCTGCTGGACGCGCGGTACGACCTCACCCGCCGCGATCGCGTACCCGACCTCGTCGTCGGTGGTCGACGCGGCGAAGACCACGCCGCCGACCGTCCCGTTCGCGAGCACGAACGGCCCTCCGGAGTTCCCCGGCCGAACTTCGGCCTGCAGCTCGAGGACGGAGCGCTCGGCCTCGCCTCGTCCGTAGATGTCGCGGCCCACCGCTTCGAACGCCCGGAGCACGGCGGCGGGCGTGACGTCGAGCGGACCGCCTCCGGGATACCCGAGCACGGCACCGGCCCCGCCCCGGTCGGTCTCGGCGAACGGCAACGCCGGGCCGGGAGACTGTTCGATGAGCAGCACCGCGAGGTCGAGCTCGGGATCGAACAGCACGGTGATGGCCGACTGATCGCGGTTCAGCGAGAGCACGCGCGGCTCGTCGAGTCCGGCCACCACGTGAGCGTTCGTCACGATGTAGCCCTCGGCGGCCACGAACCCCGAGCCCTCCTGGATATGACCGCACCCTTCGCCCAGGACGAGCACCGTGCTTCCGGCGGCCGCTTCGAACGCGGCGCGAGCCTCCGAGTCCGTCGGTGGGCGGACCGGCGCCGCCGGGTGCGGAGGGATACCGGTGAACACGTCGGGGAACCCGAACCGATTGAAGAATCGGCGGACCTGCGACAGCAGCGAAGGCGGCTCGGGCAGCGCGTCGTCGAGTGTGCGCACGATCGCGGAGCCCCGGATCTCCTCCGCGAAGCCGGGGAAGGGGCCGTTCACGAGGTTGAGCGCGATGAACCAGATCGCGAGCAACGAGGCGATCACCGCGATGACCGAACCTCCGACGGCGTCCGCGTGGGCGAGGCCTTTGGCGTGAGCGCGGTCCCGCAGCCTGCTGCCGAGGAGCCACCCGGCGGCGTCCCCGGCCCCGGCGAGGGCGATCAGCGTCACGGTCGCGGTGGCCGCCTGGGCCGCGGGACTCTCGACGATGCCAGCCACGACGGGGGCGAGGAGCGCGCCGGCCACGAGTCCGAGGAGCAGACCCCCGAAGCTGAATGCCTGCAGCGCGAGCCCGCGTCGGTACCCGGAGGATCCCGCGACCGCGAGGAGGACCAGAAGGAGGAGGTCGAGTCCGTTCAACGGGCGCATCGTCCCACGGCCGCGTTCCCGGCGGTGAGAGCGCCCGCAACGCTAGACTTGCACCACATTGGTGACGATCGCCCACATCTCCGATCCCCACGTCGGCTCGCCCTACTTCGTGCCGAACCTGATGAACCGGGTGATCGTCGAGCTCAACGAGCTGAAGCCGGACGTCGTGATCTGTAGCGGCGACCTGACGAGCGAGGGCTACCGGCAGGAGTACAAGAACTGGGTCGCGTACGCACAGCGGATCGAGGCTCCGATCTACACGGTCCCGGGCAACCACGACGCGAGGAACGTCGGGTACCTCCACTTCGAGGAGCTGATCGGCGAACGCCACTGGCGCGCCGACATCGGCCGGGTCCGGATCGTCGGCGTCGACTCGAGCGAGCCCGACATCAACGAGGGTCAGGTCGGGCGCGAGCGGTACGGGTGGATCCGCGAGCAGTTCGACGACCCCGCGGACCTCAAGGTCTTCGTCCTGCACCACCACCTGCTCCCGATCCCCGGGACCGGCCGCGAGCGCAGCACCGTGATGGACGCCGGCGACCTGCTGGAGGTTCTCATCAGTGCCGGCGTCAACATCGTCCTGTCCGGTCACAAGCACGTGCCATACGTGTGGCGCCTGGAAGATCTGTACGTCGCGAACGCCGGCACGGTCTCGTCCCTCCGCGTGCGCGGATACACGAAGCCCTGCTACAACGTGCTCGAGTTCGAGGGCGATCGCGTGCGGATCACCCGGAAGTATCCCTTCGGCGGGGGCAGCGTCTTCGCGCACTTCTCGATCACGACTGGTGAGCAGTTCCAGCGCGTGTTGGAGCCGCCCGTGCATCACCGGACGCCGGCAGCGGGCGCGCAGCAGGGGGACGGGGGTTCGAAGGTTTCGAAGAGCGAGCCGGAAGCGAGCGTCGGCCCCCGAGGAGAGTAAGCCGGGCCATCCGGCCGGCCCCGTCCGCACGGTCCGATCCGCACGGGCCCATCCGCACGATCAGGGAGGCGTCGTGAAGGTCCTCGTTCTCGTCGACGGCGAGCACTACCCTGCGGTCACTCGCTGGGGGATCGAGACCGCCCGTGCGAAGGGACTCGATGCCGTCGCAGCGCTGATGATCGGTGGCACCGAGAAGATCGGATCCGGCGGCGCCATGGATCTCGGCGTCCCGCTCCGACGAGGCGAGGACGATCCGATGGCCGCGCTCGCTGCCGCGATCGACGAGCTTCGCCCCCAAGGGGTGGAGGCGGTGCTCGACATGTCCGACGAGCCCGTCCTCGGATACCGCGAGCGCATGGAGCTGGCGTCGGTGTGCCTCGCCCGCGGCCTCTCGTACCTCGGGGGCGACTTCCGTCTGGACCCACCGATCGACGGACCACCGCTGGACGTGCCGACGGTGGCCGTTATCGGTACCGGCAAGCGCACCGGCAAGACCGCCCTCGGTGGCGAGGTCGCCCGGACCGCGGCGGCGATGGGGCTCGATCCGGTGATCGTCGCGATGGGACGTGGGGGGCCACCCGAACCCCAGGTGGCCAAAGCGGGGACGGTCACCGTGGACTTCCTGCTCGACCTCGTACGCCGGGGCGATCACGCGGCCTCGGATTACCTGGAGGACGCGGTCACGACCGGAGCCACCACGATCGGGGCGCGTCGAGCCGGGGGCGGTCTCGCGGGCCGGCCCGTGGCGACGAACGTGCGGGAGGCGGCGGAGCTCGCGGTGAGCATGGGTCCGGGCGTCGTCGTGCTCGAAGGGAGTGGCTCCGCGGTACCCCCCGTACCCTGGGACGCGGGGATCCTGGTGGTTCCCGCCGGGCTCCCCGAGGAGTACCTGGCGGGGTACCTGGGCCCC
>CAZMNP010000087.1:0-20151 GCA_964567675.1 uncultured Actinomycetes bacterium | reverse complement strand
GGTTCGGCGCATGATACGGCGGTTGTCGGGCGAACGATCCACGAAGGGGGCTCCGTGAACGACCTCGACCGCATCCTTGCTCAGCGACTCGACCGCCGGAGGTTCTTCCGGCTCGCAGGTCTCGGCGGCGTCAGCGCCGCGGTGCTCGCCGCCTGCCGGAAGGCCGAGACGGGCGGTGGCGGCGGTGGCGGACCCACGGGCGCGACGGGTGGCACCACGACCAGGCCCTCGATCGAGCAGGAACCCGGGGGGCTTCAGGTCTTCGACTGGTCGGGATACGGCAACGGCGACTACTACCCGGACAAGGAGCGGCAGTTCCTCTGGGGGCAGTACGCGAGCGAGACGGGCGACGAGCCCTCCTTCGTGCTGTTCGAGAACGACGACGCGGGCTTCACCGAGGTCGCCGCGGGAGCGCGCTACGACGTCGTGCACCCGTGCGGGTACCGGTACCAGGACTGGGTGGATCTGGGTGTGATGCAGCCCTGGGACACCTCGCTCATCTCGAACTTCTCGAGCCTGAACCCGGGGCTGCTCCAGTCGGGCGTGATCGACGGCCAGCAGTTCTTCATCCCCGTCGACTGGGGCTTCATCGCGCCGCTCGTCAACGCGGACCGCGTGGACACGTCGGAGGAGGACACGTTCGGCGTGCTGTTCGACGACCGGTACGAAGGGAAGATCTCGTGGGTCGACACGCTGAACATGATGTACATCGGCGGCCTGTTCCTCGGCGTCGCGGACCCGTTCAACATGACGGACGCGGAGCTTGCCGACACCCGTGACTTCCTCATCTCGAAGAAGCACCTCGTGAAGTTCCTGTGGAACCAGTCCTACGACTTCTGGCTCGCGTTCCAGAAGGAAGAGGTCTGGGCCGGCTACGCCTGGCCGGACACCGTCGGCTACGCCGAGGCGGACGGGATGAACTACCACTACATGAAGCCGAAGGAAGGCCGCGTGTCCTGGGTGTGCGGCTTCGGTCTGTTCGCCGACAGCGAGAACTACCACCACGCCCACGAGTACGTGGATTCGTGGACGAGCACCCAGGCGGCCGAGTTCCTCCTCGCCTACTACTACTACGGCCACACGAACACCGAGGCCGATCTTTCGGTGGTGCCGCCCGGCCTCGTCGACGCGCTGGGATTGGACGACCCGACCGTGCTCGATCCTCCGAACGCGATCCCCGAGTCGTACATCGCTCGGCGCGACGTGTACGCCCAGTACTGGGGCGAGGTGCTCGCGGCCTGAGGCCGGTCGTGGCCGAGCAGAACGAAGCCGCGGCCGCGACTCCCGGAGCCGGCGCATCTGAGACGACCTGGCGCCGTCGCGAGCGCGGGGCCACGGCCGGCCTCTTGTCTGGGCCCCTCCTGTGGCTGATCCTGTTCTTCGTCGCCCCGGTCCTGTTCGTCGCGGCCTACAGCGTGGGGGCCGTGGGGATCTTCCCGAGCGATACCGGCGTCGTGTCCCTCGACGCTTGGCGTCGCTTCCTTGGCGGCGGCTCCGTTTACATGGGCTTGTTCTGGAAGTCGATCCGGATGTCCCTCACGGTCTCGATCGCCGTCGTGCTGCTCGCGTATCCGGTCGGCTACTTCCTGGCGCTCGGAGTGAGGAAGCGCAAGTACGTCCTGTTGTTGCTCATCATCGCGCCGTTCCTGACGAGCTACTTGCTGCGCGTGCTCGCGTGGAAGGTGATCCTCGGCGACGCCGGTGTCCTCAACTCGTTCCTGTCCTGGTCGCACGTGCGAAGTCCCGACGAGCCGATCACCTGGCTCTTGTACAGCCAGTTCGCCGTGATGCTGGTGCTTGCCTACGTGTGGGTCCCCTTCGTGGCGCTCCCCATCTTCGTGAGCCTGGACAACCTGGACCGCAGCTACCTCGAGGCGGCGGGGGATCTGGGAGCGGGCCGCTGGCGCACGTTCGTCCGCGTGACGTTGCCCCTCAGCCTTCCCGGCGTCGTCGCCGCCTTCCTCTTCGTGTTCATCCCGACCATCGGCGAGTTCGTGACGCCGCTGCTCGTCGGGGGGACGAGCGGCTACATGTACGGCAACGCGATCCAGGACCTGTTCACGAGGGGAACCGCCTGGCAGACGGGCTCGGTGCTGGCGTTGTTCCTGCTCGGGGTCGTCGCGGTGCTCATGGCGCTGTTCGGCCGGTTCCTCAAGGCGAGGAGCGTGACGGCTTGACCCAGGCGGCCGCGTCCAGGAGCGCGCTGGCGTTCCTGCGGCTGTTCTTCATCGGACTCGTGGTGTTCCTGTACCTCCCGATCGCGATCTTGGCGATCTTCTCGTTCAACGCCGGGGACGTCAGCTTCCCGCTCGAGGGATTCACCACCCAGTGGTACGAACGGTTCCTGACCAACCCAACCCTCTTCAACGCCCTGAAGCGGAGCGCGATGGTTGCGCTGTTCTCGAGCACGATCGCCGTCACGCTGGGGGTTCTCGCGGCCTTCGTGCTGGTGCGACGGAGCTTCGTCGGAAAGCCCGCCGCCTCGGCGCTGTTCTTCTCGCCGCTCGTGGTCCCGTACGTCGTCTTCGGAGTCTCGCTCCTCGTCCTGTTCACGGCGTTCGACAAGATCCTCGCCGAGTCCACGGGGTACTTCATCGGGCTCGGGCTGCACTCCGTCGTGATCGGCCACGTGGTCGTATCGCTGCCTTACACGATCCTCACGATCATGCCGCTGCTGGAACGCCTGTCGATCTCGCTCGAGGAGGCGGCGCAGGATCTCGGCGCGGGCCCGTGGCAGCGGTTCCGCAGGGTGACGCTCCCGCTGCTGGCGCCCGCGCTCATCTCGTCGTTCCTGATCGCGTTCACGCTGTCCTTCGACGAGTTCGCGATCGCCTCGTTCCTCTCGGGAACGCAGGCGACCTGGCCCGTCTACCTGTTCGCGCAGCTGCGGGTGCCCAGCCAGCTTCCGCAGCTCGTCGCGGTCTCCTCGGTGATCTTCTTCGCCTCCCTGCTCATCGTCCTGACCGCTGAGATCGTGCGCCGGATCTCGGCCAAGCGCTATGGCGAGGCGTTCGCGTCCCGCGGTCTCGCGTAGCCACCACTTCACGCGAACGCCGGTAGGCTGGTCGGCGTGACGACGCCATCCACGATCGGCGAGCTCCGAGCCGCCGGCTATCCCGACCGGAGCGTCAAAGAAGAACTTCGCGCGAACCTCCTCGCCAAGCTGAGCCGCGGGGAAGCCCTCTTCCCGTCGATCGTGGGGTTCGACGAGTCCGTGCTGCCGACGCTGGAGCGCGGCATCCTGGCCGGGCACGACCTGATCCTCCTCGGCGAGCGCGGACAGGCGAAGACCCGTCTGATCCGTCGGATCGTCGACCTCTTCGACGAGCGCGTCCCGGCGATCGAGGGTTGTGAGGTCGTCGATCATCCGTTCCGGCCTATCTGCGCGCGATGCCGGCACCTCGTCGAGGAACAGGGGGATTCGGTCCCCGTGCGCTGGGTGGACCGCGAGGACCGATACGCGGAGAAGCTCGCGACGCCGGACACGAGCGTCGCCGACCTCATCGGGGACGTCGATCCGATCCGGGTCGCGGAGGGCCGCTACCTCGCCGACGAGCTCACGATCCACTACGGGCTCATCCCGCGAACGAACCGGGGCATCGTGGCGATCAACGAGCTGCCCGACCTTCCCGAGCGGATCCAGGTGGCCCTGTTCAACATCCTCGAGGAGCGCGACGTGCAGATCCGCGGCTACCGGATCCGGTTGCCGCTCGATCTCCTGCTCGTTGCGACCGCGAACCCCGACGACTACACGCATCGTGGCCGGATCGTGAGCCCGCTCAAGGATCGCTTCGGCACGCAGGTCCGGACGCACTACCCGCAGACCCTCGACGACGAGATCCGCATCATGGAGCAGGAGGCGCGACCGTCCACCGGCGTCGTCCCCCTCCGCGTTCCCGCCTACCTGAAGGAGGTCCTGGCCGCGCTCACCGGCGAGCTGCGGCGCTCGCCGCACGTGAACCATCGAAGCGGCGTGAGCGTTCGCTACTCGATCGGGAACCTCGAGACACTCGCCGCCGCCGCGGTACGCCGCGCAGCCAGGACGGGGGAGCCCGAAGCCGTTCCGCGCGTCTGCGACCTCCCCGCCGTGCTCGAATCCAGCCTCGGACGGATCGAATTCGACACGATCGAGGAGGGCCGGGAGGAGGAGATCCTCTCCCGTGCCGCGAAGAGCGCCGAGCTCGAGGTCTTCCGCCGGCGGTTGTCCGGCTTCGACTTCCAGCCGATCCTGTCGCGCTTCGCGCAAGGGTTCGCGGCCGAGACCTCGGATCTGACGCCCGCCGCGGACCTGCTCGCGCAGTTCGGAGAGCTCCCGGGTCTGTCCAAGCTTCTCGAGCGCCTCGGCGTGAAGGAGGAGAGTCCGGGTGTCGCGGCCTCTGCCGTCGAGTTCGCCCTCGAGGGCCTGCACCTGTCCCGCCGGTTGAACAAGGACGAAGCCGGGCGCGCCGGCGCGTTCCGGTACCGAGGCACGGACAGCGCCTAGCGCCGGGGCCGCTTCGAGGCGGCCCTTCGGGTTCGACCTCGTAGGATTCGGCCGCCGTGAGTGACCTCCATCGATACGTCGGATACCTCGTCGTCGGAACGTTCTCGATCGGATGGCTGTTCGGCATCGTCCTTTGGGTGACGCGCCGGCAGGCCGGCGATTGGTTCTGGCGTTGGCTGGTCGCGGCGCAGGTCATCGCGATCGCGCAGGCGCTCGTGGGCATCGTGCTGCTGGTGATGGGCCGGCGACCGATCGAGTGGCTCCACTACGTCTACGGCTTCGGGCCGATCGCGATCCTCGCGATCGGCCACTTGCTCGCCCGTGAGGAGTCGTTCCGTTCCCGCCCGTGGATCCCGTTCGCGCTCGCGTCCTTCATCTGCTTCGGCTTGTCCCTCCGGGCCTTGATGACGGGTCTCGGCCTGAGCTGATCCATCGCTTCGGCGAGACCGGCGTACGCTTGGACGGATGCGGATCCGCTACTCACGCTGGGACGACACGCAGGACCCGTTCGGTGCCGACGTCCCGGCCGCCGAGCTCCTCGAGGAGCTCTCCGACGACATCCTGTCGGGCGGCGGAGCAGAGGGCGCCCTCTCGCGACTGATGCGACGCGGGATCCAGGGCCGATTCAACGGGCTCGACGCGCTCCGCGCCCGCCTGCACGAACGCCGCAGGCGCGAACAGGCGGCGATGAACCTGCAGGGTCCCCTCGAGGAGATCCGCGAACGGCTCGAGGAGATCGTGGAGCGCGAGCGGACGGCGTTGTCGTTCGAGCCGAGCGAGGACGCGCGCATGCGCGAAGCGTTCCTCGACTCGTTGCCGCCGGACGTGCCCGGGCAGGTCGGGGAGCTCACCGACTACCGCTTCGCCGACGCGCAGGCGCAACGCGAGTTCGACGAGCTGATGGAACGTCTGCGCGAAGAGGTCATGGGCGCGTACTTCCGCAACATGGCTCAGGGGATGCGCAACCTGTCGGCCGAGGAGCTTCAGCGCTTCCGGGACATGCTCGCGGAGCTGAACGACATGGTCGAACGTCGGGGGCGCGGCGAGCCGTACGACTTCGACGGCTTCATGGAACGGCACGGGGACTTCTTCCCGGAGAACCCGCAGACGCTCGACGAGCTGCTCGAGCAGATGGCTCGTCGCATGGCGGCGATGTCGCGCGTCCTGGCCTCGATGTCGCCCGAACAGCGGGCGGAGCTCCAGGGTCTGGCCGAGCAGGTTATGCAGGACATGGACCTGGCCTTCGAGGTCGACCGTCTCGGCGCCAACCTCGCCTCCGCGTTCCCAGAGATGGGCTGGGGGGAGCCCGTGCTCACGGGAGGGGAGGAGGCCATGCCGCTGTCCGCGACGGTCGACGCCATGGAACGGCTCCACGACTTCGAGGACCTGGATCGTTCGATGCGCGGCGACTACGCCGGCGCTTCGATCGACGACGTCGACGAGGACGCGCTGCGCCGCAGTCTCGGGGAGGACGCGGTTCGGGACCTTCGGCGCCTGAAACAGATCGAGCGCGCGCTCGAGCGCGCTGGACTCGTGTCACGGCGAGACGGCCGGCTGGAGGTGACCCCGAGGGGCGCTCGCAAGCTCGGGGAGCGAGCGCTCGTCCGCGTGTTCGAACAGCTTCGCCGCGACCGCGAGGGAACGCACGAGGCCCGTGAGGTCGGCGGTCTGGCGGAGCCCACGGGCTCGACCCGTCCCTGGCGGTTCGGCGACAGCGGGCAGATCGCCGTGCAGCGGACCGTGTTCAACGCCGTGCTGCGGGGAGGTCCCGGCGGAGCGGTCCGGCTGCATCCGGACGACTTCGAGCTCGTGGAGGCGGAACAGCGCACCGAGGCCGCTACCGCGCTCCTGCTCGACCTGTCCTTCTCGATGCCGCTCCGAGGACACTTCGTCCACGCCAAGCGGATGGCGCTCGCGCTCCACGCACTGATCGAGGGCCGATACCCGCACGACACCCTCTACATGATCGGGTTCAGCGACTACGCGCGCCCGATGAAGCCTCAGGACCTAACGGCGGCGGGGTGGGAACGCGTCTACGGAACGAACATGCAGCACGCGTTCAACCTTGCCGGCCGGCTGCTCTCCCAGCACCCGCGCGCGACCCGGCAGGTGATCATGGTGACGGACGGAGAGCCGACGGCACACCTCGAAGGCGATCAGGCGTTCTTCAGCTGGCCGCCCGTTCCCAAGACGATCCGCCTGACCCTCGCCGAGGCGAAGAAGCTCGCGAAGAGCGGCGTCACGTTGAACGTGTTCATGCTCGAGGACTCACCGGGGCTGATCGGCTTCATGGAGCGCCTGGCCGAGCTCACGGCCGGACGGATCTTCCTCATGGACGACCGCGAGATCGGCGAGTTCGTCGTGCGGGACTACGTCGCTCGCCGCGATCGGTAGCGCGCTCGAATTGCGCCCTCCGCCGTCCTCGGGCAAGATTCCGATGGGAGGGATGCTCATGATCACGCGCCATCGACGTGCGGCCGTCGCGTTCACCCTTGTGCTCGGGGGTGCCTTGCTTCTGCCGATCGCTCCCGCTTCCGCAGTGCCCGGTATCTGCCTCACCGAGACCGTGACGATCGAGGGCACCAATGGGGCCGACTTCCTCGAGGGGACGCCCGGGCCGGATGTGATCCACGGCGGCGAGGGATCCGACACGATCTTCGGGCACGGAGGCAACGACGTCATCTGCACCGGCGGCGGCGGTGGTGTGGTCGAAGGCGGAGATGGGGACGACGAGATCCTCGGGGGTGCGGACGCCGACACGATCAGCGGCCAGGCCGGCGCGGACAAGATCCGGGGTGCCGGCGGAAACGACGATCTAGCGGGCGGCAAGGGCAACGACAAGCTCTTCGCAGGCGCCGGGAGCGACAACGCGAGCGGCCAGGGCGGTAACGACGTGGTGAAAGGCCAAGCGGACAGCGACAACAACCTGCTCGGCGGCCCCGGCATCGATCTCATCACCGGTGGTCCGGGGGACGACCAGTTCCTGATCGGTAGCGTCGGGGACGACTACATCAATGGTGGTCCCGGATCGGAGCGTCTGGAGGGAGGGCCGGGCGAGGACACACTCATCGGCGGCGACGGCATCGATACCCTGGATGGCGGGGACGGCCCGGACGATTTGGACGGCGGTGAGGGTGACGACTCCCTGTACGGGAACCTGGACGATGAAACGACCGATGAGGCCGATACGTTGGTCGGGGGTGCTGGTAACGACAACCTCATCGGGGGAGCTGGCGACGATACCCTCAACGCAGATGATGGCATCGACATCATCTTGGCAGGCGCCGGCAACGACACTGCGTCCGGGGGAGAAGGCAACGACTTCATCCTCGGCGGCGACGGGATCGACACGATGAACGGCGACGCGGGGAACGACGACATGGGCGGCGACGCGGGCGACGACGTGATCGACGGTGGGGAGGGGAAGGACCGGCTCGACGGTGGCGAAGGGAACGACCGGTGCCTCCAAGGAGAGAACCTGTTCTCCTGCGAGCAAACGCAGTAGATCGCGCAACGCGATCGCCGTCGTTGACGGCGCTCAGGGCGCGAGTTCGCGGAGGATCTCTTCCGTGTGCTCACCGAGGCGTGGCGGCGGCATCCGCACGGGCGGGATCCGGCCGTCGATGCGGATCGGTTCGGCCACCAGCTGGAGCGGTCCGCGAACGGGATCGTCGATTACCTGGATCGTCGCCGCTCCTTCCGGGGACGCGAAGACCTCCTCGACGGTTCGGACCAGCGCGCAGGGGACGCCGGCCGCCTCGAGCTCGGCGATCCATCCGCTCGCGGAGCGCGTGGCGAGCCGGTTCGAGAGCAGCGCGATGAGCTCCTCGCGGTGGAGGACGCGCGACTCGTTCGTCGAGTAGCGCTCGTCCGTCGAGAGCTGCGGAAGGCCCAGCACCTCGCAGGTCCGCGAGAAGAGGCGGTCGTTGCCGGCCGCGATGACGATCGGCCGGTCCTTCGTACGGAACAGCTGATACGGGACGATGTTGGGGTGGGCGTTCCCCATCGGACCCGGGACGATCCCGCCGAGCAGATGGTTCGCGGCTTGGTTCACCAGAGCCGCGACACCGGCGTCGAACAGTGACACCGTGACGTGGATCCCTCGTCCGGTGTGTTGCCGCCCGATCAGTGCGGCCTGGATCGCGTTGGCGGCGTAGAGGCCACAGATCACGTCGAGCAGCGCGACGCCGACCTTCGTCGGCTCGCCGCCGGGGTGCCCGGTGACGCTCATCAGCCCGGAGAGCGCCTGCACGATGATGTCGTACCCGGGCCGCGAGACCGCCCCCTCGCGCTCGCCGAAGGCCGTGAGCGAGCAGTAGACGAGCTCCGGTTTGTCCGCCGACAGGCGTTCGAAGTCCAGGCCGAACCGCGTCATCAACCCGGGGCGGAAGTTCTCGACTACCACGTCGGCCGAGAGCGCCAGCCGGCGTGCCAAGTCACGGTCGCGTTCGGTCTCGAGGTCCAGGACGACGGAACGCTTGTTCCGGTTCAACGCCAGGAAGTACGCCGCGTCCTCGCCCACGAACGGCGGACCCCAAGCGCGCGCGTCGTCGCCCATCCCGGGCCGCTCGACCTTGACGACGTCGGCTCCGAGATCGGCGAGCAGCATCGTGGCGAGCGGGCCGGCGAGCACGCGGGAGAAGTCGGCGACCCGGATCCCCTCGAGCGGCAGGGAGCCCGGCGGACGAGCCTGGTCGGACACGGGAGCGCTCTCCTGCGGCGGGGGTGGAAAGAGCGACGCCGCCGGAACCCGAGGGTTCCAGCGGCGCCACCCCTATCCAACACCAGCGAGCGGGGAGCGGTCAAATCGGAGCGATCGTTCCTGTCACTCTCTTTACCTGAGGGCCTGCGAGCTTCGAGGGGGCGCCCTTCGACGCAACCCGCGTAGTTGGCGCGTTGCGGCCGGATACCGCACGATACGGGCGTGAACCAGGAAAGCCTCCAACGAGCGAACGCGTTCCTGGCCGCCGTGGCCGGGCGGGCGAGTGCGGGTGAGCTCGTCGACCTGTCGCCCGCGGAGCTCGGACGAGAGATCGGAGTCCACGAACCGCTCGCGGCCGCCAGGGCCGTGCGAGCGCTCCTCGCCCGGCGCCGTCTCGAGACCGTGGACGGCCGCTACCGGCTCCTGGATGCCCGGCCGATCGAGCCGGGAGAGCGTGAGCAGGTCCCTCGTCCCCGGCGCCCCCGGCAACGGTCCTCGGCAAAGACCGACCGTGCCGCCGAGCCGAGCGGACGGAAGCGCACCGCCTACTCGGACGTCGGGCGCGAGGCGATCGAGCGGCTGATCGAGCTCGGCCGCGAGGTGGGCACCTTGCGCGGCGGGCTCCGGACGGCGCGAGAGGAAGCGCGGGAGGCGCAGGCCCGTCGCGACGACGCCGAGCGCCGGGCCTCGATGCTCGGCGCCCGCGTGAAGGAGCTCGAGGCCCGCGCCGAGATGGCCGAGAGCAACCTGCGGACGCTGCTCGCTGCCGCCAAGGGCGCCGGTCGCGACGCCCCCGTCGGCGACACCGAGATGGAAGCCATCCTCGGTGTGCTGAAGGGCGGCGCGGACAGCGAAGCGGCCGAGCAGAGCGAACCGGCCGAGCAGAGCGAACCCGCCGGACAGGGTTAGCCTGCGGAGCGCTCTCCCGGTGGAGCGGCCGGGCGCGTCGTCCCGCCGTTGCCTCCGCGGGCCATCGCGCTCGCGAGGTGACACGCCGCGAGGTGTCCAGGCCGAAGCTCCGCGAGACCGAGATCCTCCGCGCGGCACTTGGACTCGACCCCGATCTGCGCGGCAGTTCCGGATGCGACCTCGGGGCAGCGCGGGTGGAAGCGGCAGCCGGGCGGGATCCGCGTCGGATCCGGCGGCTCCCCGGACAGGATCGGGCGGTCGATGCCCTCCGCCTCCGGGACGACGTCCAGGAGCGCCTGCGTGTACGGATGGAGCGGCTTGGTCAGGACGTCCTCGGCGGGACCCAGCTCGACGATCCGTCCGAGGTACATGACGGCGACCCTGTCCGCCACCGTCCAGGCGAGGCCCAGGTCGTGCGTCACGATGATGATCGAGATCTGTTCCTCGTCGCGGAGCTTCATCAGCAGGCTCAGGATCTCGCCGCGGACCGAAGCGTCCAGGTTGGAGACGGGCTCATCGGCGACGATCACCTGAGGCTCGAGGACGAGCGCGCCGGCGATGACGACTCGCTGTCGCTGCCCACCCGACAGCTCGTGCGGATACAGGAGGAAGAACCGCTCCGGCGGTCGGAGCCCGGCCCGCGAGAGTGCCCTGGCGACGAGCTCCTCTTCGCTCTCGCCGGCGGGACCGCGATTGACCCGGTGGATGCGCAGCCCCTCGGCGACGATCTCGTAGATCGTCTGACGGGGGTTGAGCGCTCCCGTTGGATCCTGGAACACCATCTGGACCCGGCGCCGGTATCCACGCAGGTTCCTCCGGAGCGGCTCGCCACGGAAGAGGATTGTGCCCTGTTTCGGCTTCTGCAGGCCCATGATCGCTCGCGCGGTCGTGGTCTTGCCGCACCCGGACTCTCCGGCGAGCGCGAGGATCTCTCCACGGTGCAGCGAGAGGTTCACGCCGTCGACGGCCCGTGCCTCGGCGCCCTTCTTGCCGAGGAGCCCCGAGAGGAGACCGATCCGGCCGGCGAACGTGACGGTCAGGTCGCGCACCTCCAGCACGGGCGGCTCGTCGTACCGGACGGCGGGCGAAGGGGAGGCGGGCGAAGGGGAGGCGGGCCGGCTCATCCCTCGCCCCCCGGCAGGCTCGCCATCGCGCCCTCGACGAGCAGGCATGCGGCCCGTCGCCCGGCGCCCGCGTCGAACAGGCGAGGCACGACCGTCGGGCAGGGCTCGAAGACGAGGGGGCATCGCGGATGGAACGGGCACCCGCTCGGGATCGCCTGCGGGTCTGGCGGGTCGCCACCCAGGCCGGAGGGCTGTCTGCGGAACCGCTCGTTGCCGATCTCCGGGAACGCCGCGGCGAGCGCTCGCGTGTACGGGTGTTTGGGGTCCTCGAACACGCTTCGCGCCGGGCCGTCCTCGACGATTCTGCCGGCGTACATGATCGCGAGCCGGTCGGAGACCTCCACCAGCACCGACAGGTCGTGCGTGATGAACAGCAAGGCCAGACCGAGCTCTCGCTGCAACGACTTCAGCAACGCGAGCACCTGCGCTTGGACCATTACGTCGAGCGCCGTCGTGGGCTCGTCGGCGATGATCATGCTCGGGCTGCACGCGAGGGCCATCGCGATCATGACGCGCTGCTTCTGCCCGCCGGAGAGCTCGTGCGGATAGTCCTGGATCCGGCGAGGCGGCAGGCCGACCTGCTCGAGCAGCGAGCCCACCCGAACCATCGCCTCGCGTTCACTCGCCTGCTGGTGCGTGGTGATCGCCTCCGCGATCTGATCCCCGACGCGGCGTACGGGGTTCAGCGCGTGCATGGCTCCCTGGAACACGATCGACGCCCCGGTCCAGCGGACGGCGCGAAGCCGTTTCGGCGTCATCTCGAGGACGTCCTCGCCGTCCAGGATGATCTGGCCCTCGACCCCGGTCTTCGGCGGGAGCAGCCGCAGGATCGCCGCGGCGATCGTCGACTTGCCGCAGCCGGACTCCCCGGCGAGGCCAAGCACCTCGCCACGGTCGATGTCGAGATCCACTCCGCGCACGGCGGGGACGTCGCCGCCCTGCGTCCGATACGTGATGTGGAGGTCGCGAACCGAAAGGACGCTCATCGCTGCCGGATCTTCGGGTTCACGATCTCGTCCAGCGCGAACCCGATCATCGTGAACGCGAGGACGACCAGGACGATGCAGACCCCCGGGGCGCCCAGCCACCACCATGCCCCGAGCGTCGCGGCTGCGCCGTTCGAGGCCTGCTCGAGGATCTGTCCCCACGAGATGCTGAAGGGGTCTCCCAGGCCGAGGAACGAGAGCGCCGTCTCGGAAAGGATCGCGATCGCCACGATGAGCACGGTGTTCGCCATGATGACCGGCATCACGTTCGGCAGGACGTGCCGCGTCACCAGGTGCCAATCGCTGGCACCGAGTGCCCTGGCTCGCTCGACGTAAGGCCGTTCCTTCACCGAGAGTGTTTGCGCGCGGACGAGGCGTGCCGTGCTCGGCCACGTCGTGAGCCCGATCACGAGGATGATGACGAACAGCGACTGACCGAAGATCGACGCTAGGGAGATCGCGAGGACGAGCCACGGGATCACGAGGCCCCAGTCTGTGAAGCGCATCAGCAGCTGGTCGACCCAGCCTCCCCGGAACCCGGCGACGAGCCCGACCGCAGAGCCGATCAGCATCGTGATCGCGGTCGCGGACAGGCCGACCAAGAGCGACACCTTCGCCCCCTGGATGACGAGCGTAAGCACCGAGCGTCCCTGAGCGTCCGTGCCGAGTGGGTAATCGAGACTCGGGGCGGAGAGCCGCGGTCCTGTCGCTTTGGTGATCTCGGTGCCCGTCGTGTCGGCGAAGATCGCGAAGATCGCGACCGCGATGAAGAAGGCGAGGATGATCAGCCCGGCGAGACCCATCGCGTCCTGGCGATAGGCCTTCCAGAACCGACGCATCGCTCTGCGCCGGCGCGCCCATCGGATGCGTCGAGGCGGAACCGCGGGTGGTAGGGGCGCCTCTTCTTCGATCGGCCCGATCGGCGTCTCCGCACCGACGTGGAGCGGCGGGGTCTGCATCCCCCTAAGCCTCCCGAACCCGAGGGTCGAGGTACGCGTACACGAGATCGGAGAGCAGGTTGAACACGATCACTGCGGCGGTGAAGAACAGGAAAAGCGACTGAAGCAACCAGTAGTCCTTCCCGAGGATCGCCGTGTACGTCAGCAGCCCGAGCCCCTGGTACGAGAACACCACCTCCACCGTGATCGCGCCCCCGATCACATAGCCGAAGGAGAGCGCCACCAGCGTCACCGTCGGCAACAGCGCGTTCCGGACGGCGTGTCGGTTCAGGACGTGACGTTCGAGCACGCCCTTGGCCCGGGCGGTGGTGATGTAGTCCTCCCCGAGGACGTCGAGGAGGGAAGAGCGCATGACGAGATAGAACTCTCCGATGTAGGCCAGGGTCAGAGTGAGCGCCGGCAGGAACAGGTGGTTGGCGACGTCGAGCACGTACGCGACGGTCCCGAGCTCGCTGACGTTCGTCGAGATCCGGCCGCCGACGGGGAACCAATGCAGCGTCGTCGAGAACAACAGAAGCAGGAGCATGCCCAGCCAGAACTCGGGCATCGAGTACAGGACCAGGGAGGTGATCATCGAGGTCCGGTCGAATGCGCTGCCGCGTCGCCACCCGGATCGGATGCCCATCCAGATCCCGATGATCATCGACAGCACCGTCGAGACGCCGACAAGCAAAAGCGTCGGCGGCAGGAAGCGGAAGAACACGTCCCTCACCGGCTCGCCTTGGTAGAAGCTAGAGAGCCCGAGCCGTCCGCTGAACGTATCCGTAAGGTACTCGGCGAACTGCCCCCAAGTGGACTTGTCGAGCCCGTACTCTCGGATCAGCTCCTGGCGCTCCTGGACGGACAGCTGCGCACCTTGCCCGCGAGTAAGGAAGGACACCGGGTCGCCCGGCGACCAGACACGGAACAAGAAGAAGTTGAAGATCAGGATCGCGACCAGCGTAACGAACGCCTGAACGATCTTTCTCAGGACGTACTGGCGGGTTCCCACCTCGCCGCCCGCTCGGACCCTTCGCTAGGCCGCCTCTTCCTCCGAACGGCGGCGCCGTGCGACCACGATACCCACGATCACGAGAAGGACGCCCCCCGCCGCGATCCAGACGAGGGCCGGGATGCCGCCACCACCGGCACCGGCCCCCTCGCCACCGCCGACCGCCCCATCGGTTTGCGGCTGGATGTTCAGCAGCGAATGGTACCCGTACTGGAAGAGGATGACCCCGCCACCGGAAGGCTGCTCGACGAATCCCGTCCAGCGATCGCTCCGGTATGCCTGGAGGTAGTTGTCATACCAGAGCACGATCTCCGGGCGATCCTCGTAGAGGATCTGCTGCATCTGGTCGACGATCTGCTGGCGCTCCTCCAGCGACGACGCACGCTGCTGCTCCTGGAAGAGCTGGTCGTACTGCGCGCTCGAGTAACACGTGTCGCTCCAGATGCCGCACTGGCCGGTGGTGTAGGTAGATAGTTGGAAGTTCGGATCCGGCTCTACACCCCAGCCCCAGATGTACATGTCGTAGTCGTTCGCGTACCAGACGTCCGTCAGCTTCGAGTCGTTGATGGCCTCGGTGTTCGTCGCGATGCCCACGTCGCTCAGCCACTCGCTGATGAACTCGCCGGCGGCGATGGTGTCGGGGTTCTCGGTGCGGACGATGAACCGAAGCTCGAGGGGTTCACCGCCGCCCGGCATCTCGCGGACCCCGTCGTCGTTCGTGTCGAGGTACCCGGCCTCGTCCAGGATCGTATTGGCCGCGTCAGGGTCGTACGTGATCACCTCGGGCGGGTCGTGGTGCCACTTGGGCGAGAGGATCACGGTGGAGCCCGGCGTGGCGTGCCCGAGCTTCACGCGATCGACGATGACCTCGCGGTCAATCGCGTGCTCGACGGCCAGCCGGAACTGCGGGTCGAGCGTCGCCGGGTGGTGGTTGAAGCCGGTTCGCTGGCAGTACGCAACGTCGTTCGTGCACTGATTGAAGCTCAACTGGATGAAGTAGGTCGGCGTTCCTTCGCTGGTCCCGATGTTCGGATCGGACTCGAGCGACTCGAACAGAGGCGCCGAGACGGTGTCGGCGAAATCGATCTCACCTTGCTTGAGCGCCTGCACCATGGTCTCGTCGTTCTGGAAGACCCTGAACACGAACTCGTCGATGTGCGGCGTGCCACCCCAGTAGTCCGGGTTGACATCCAGCCGCCAGAAGTCGCCGCGCCGCCACTCGACGAGCTCGAACGGACCCGTACCGGTCGCGTCGGGGAACCCCTTCCACTTCCTGAAGTCGGCCTTGTCCTCGTACTGGCTCAGCACGTGCTCCGGAAGGATGTAGATGTACGGCGGATAGATCGGAGCGCTGGTCGGAACGGTCGTCTTCCAAACGAGCGTCGTGTCATCAGGCGCCGTGATCTCGTCGGTGAAGGGCAGGTAGTCGATGTAGTTGCCGACCCCTTCGTCGATGATCCAGTTGAAGGTGGCGGCGATGTCTGCGGCGGTGAACGGCTCGCCGTCGTGCCAGGTCGCATCGTCCCGGATCTGGAACGTCCAGGTCAGCCCGTCCTCGCTCTGCTCCCATTCCGTAGCGAGCCCGGGCGCGGTGTTGAAGTCCTCGTCCCAGCTCAGGAAGGTCTCGTACATCAGGTCGGCCGTCCCGTACTCGGGCGACTCGATCATGAACATGGGATTGAACGTGATGGCGTCGTTCACCATCCCGACCGTGAACGTCACCTTCTCGTCCGTGGCCGAAGGAGATTCCTGGGCCGAAGCACCGAACGCCGAGGCGATCGCCCCCGCCACCATCACTGTCGTCAGAGCTGCCCCGAGCTTCAGCAAGCGCCGCATCGTGCCCCCTTCGAACGGAGTTTGACCAGCGGTTCAGCCAGGGCCGAACGCTAGCACGCACCTCACGGGAAGCGAAAGGCAGGCCGCCCGTCAGGCTCGCGGCGGCGACTCACTGGGCTCCCATCGGACGGGGAGCGGTTTGTCGCGCAGTTCCCGGACGAACTCGACGCATTCCTTCACGGCCGCGTCGAGCAGCACATCGCCCTTGTCGGCCGTGGCCTTCGTTGCATCTCCGTGCACCCCCGTGTGGGAGATCGCGTTCCACCACGGCATGATCTGCAGTGGTCCGTCCGACCAGTCCATCCAGGCGTGGGGTCCCTCGGGGAACGAGTTCTCGTCCACGGCCTTGTCCATGAACACGGCGTCGGGGTCGATGGCGAGGTAGATCGAAGTCTCGAGCTCGCACGCGTGGCCCATGCCTCCGATCTCGGAGTCCCGGACCTCGGCGATGACGCGCTGGCCCTCGGCGCTGGTCAGGTAGAAGGCTGCGGCGGCAAGGACGTCGGGATGCTCGAGCCCGATCAGCCTCGCCGCCATGTTGACGAGCGGGATGTTCGAGCCGTGCCCGTTCAGGAACAGGATCCGCTTGAAGCCGTGGCGCGCCAGCGAGCTCCCGATGTCCACACAGTACTTCGTGAAGGTCTCCCAGCCGATCGTGATCGGTCCGGGGAAGTCCATGTGGTGCGGCGTGAAGCCGTGGGTTACAGGCGGCAGCAGCACGACCTCGTCCGGGATGGCCTCCGCGGCACGGCGGCAGATCTCCGAGGCGATCCGGTTGTCGCAGTCGATCGGAAGGTGCGGGCCGTGATCTTCCAGGGTCCCCGCCGGGATCAGGCAGACGCGGTTCTCCTGGACGGCGCGCCGGACCTCCGGCCAGGTCAGGCGCTCGTATAGCAGCGGCGTCGTCCACGCCATCGGGTTCCTCGCTCCTCTCGCAGCGGTTCGCGCGAAGCGTAGCCGGGAGCGGCCGGAGGCGCGACGGGGCGGAGCGCTATCGTTGACGGGTGCCTCACCATCTGGAGCGCGTGCCGC
The DNA here is from genome assembly GCA_964567675.1 of uncultured Actinomycetes bacterium. GTDB lineage: Bacteria > Actinomycetota > UBA4738 > UBA4738 > HRBIN12 > CALGFI01. The sequence goes on along the minus strand of CAZMNP010000087.1, from coordinate 3,129 downwards.
TGGTCGATCCGGGCGGGTCCGCCGCGCCGCCGGACGATGGTCCTCCGGGCGACTGGGGAGACGACGACGAGCCGACGCCTCGTGTCCGGCCATCCTGGTGGCGATGGGTCGCGATCGCCATCGCCCTCGCGATGATCCTCGCGACCCCGTTCGCGTACGCCCTGGACCGCCTGTTGGACTAGCGCTCCGCCTGTTCGAGCGGATCCAGCGCACGCGCTTGGACCTCGGAGACGAAGGGGGTCTTTGCTTCAACGTACGCCATGACGTCGTTCGGGTGCTGCTCCGCTAAGCGTCGCTTCAGCTGCCCATATCGAGCCGAGTCCTCCGGGTGTGTTCGGAGGTGATCGCGGAAGGCGAGATGTCGACGCTCCCACTCGCTCCCCATCGGGCACACGTGGATATGGTGCGTGCGGACGCCGCCGACGTCCTTCTTGAAGTACTCGTGCTCGGTGTCGGTGGGATCGGCGACGAACTCGTACCCGAGTGTTTCGAGCGGAACGACGAATCGCTCTCGCGGCACCATCCGTTCGACCGAGACCTGGATGTCGATGACCGGCTTGGCCGCGAGCCCGGGCACGGCCGTCGATCCCACGTGCTCGATGCGGACAGCGACCGGCCCGAGGGCGTCCCTGATCCTCGCCGCTTCCTGCTCGAACATGAGGGGCCAGGCGGGATCGTAGTCCCCCACGAAGAACGCCCGGCTCCGGCCTTCGCGGACGCCCGCGACGGCGCGAGTGCCTCGGAGGTGGGCGAGGTTCACCAATCCGCCGAACAGGGCCTGCTGTGCGGCATCGCGGTAGGCCGTGTCCTCGGGGTGCCACTGGACGCCGAGCATCCATCCCGCCTCGGCGGGGCGGTCGTCCGGATCGCCGTCGGGCTCGAGCTCGATCGCCTCGACGAGTCCGTCCTCGCTCCAACCGCTCGCGCGCAGCCCCTCTCCAACCTGGTCGACGCCCTGATGGTGGTGTGACGAACACGTGAGTTGCTCGACGCCCGTCGTTGCGCGGAGCCGGCTCTGCGGCTCGGTTCGGACGTCGTGGAGCGACTTCGTGTCCGCGACCGGGACGCCGTGCTCGAGGAGTCCGGGCGTGCCCGGCAGATGCTGGACGAGGGTTCCGCCGAACGCCACGTTCATGACCTGCATGCCGCGGCAGATGCAGAGCGTCGGGACCCCCGTCGCGTCGGCCGCGTGCAGGAGCTCGATCTCGAACGCGTCCCGGTCCGGTTCGACGCCGTAGACGTCCTCGCCCGGCTCCTGTCCGTATCGCCGTGGATCGACGTCGCCGCCGCCGACGAGCAGGAGTCCGTCGAACGGCTCGAGCACCTCTTGGGCGGACACCGGCTCTCCGGGCGAAACGATCGCGGTCCGCGCCCCGGTTCGGCGGAGGCAGTCGAGGTAGGGGCCGGGCACCCCGTAGCCTCCGTGCGGCCACCTCGGGACGCGGTCGTCAGCCAGGTGATAGGCGACGACGGCGATCAGCGGCCGGTACGACTCCACTTACACCGCTCGCCCGTAGCGCTCTCGCTCCCAGTCGGTCACGGTCTCTCGCCAGGCCTTGAGCTCCCAAGCGCGAGAGGTGGCGTAGTACTCGCTGAAGCGTTCCCCGAGAGCGCGTCGCAACGCGGTGTCGCCTTCGAACGCGCGGAGCGCCGTCTCGAGCGAGCCCGGTAGCTCCGGCAGGTCCGATCGCGCGTACGCATCGCCCTCGACGGCCGGCGGCGGCGTCGACCCGCGACGGATGCCGTCGGCCGCGGACGCGGCGATGGCCGCGAGGGCGAGGTACGGGTTCGCGTCGGCTCCGGGCCTGCGGCATTCGAGCCGCCAGAGATCCGGCCGGGCCGAGCGGATCGCCCGCACGGCGCAGGAGCGGTTCTCGTAGCCCCACGTCGCGTTGATCGGCGCGAACCAGCCGGGGACCAGACGCTTGTACGAGTTCAGGGTGGGGTTCATCAACAGGGACGAGGCGGGCAGGTGTTCGATCACGCCGGCGACCGCGGCGGCGAACGCCGGTGGCATCGGGTCGCCCGGGCTCGATCCGGCGAACGCGTTCGTCTCGCCCGACCAGCACGACAGGTGGACGTGTCCGCTCGATCCTTCCTCGCCCGGAACGGTCTTGGCCAGGAAGCTGGCGCGCATACCGAGCGACGCGGCGACCTGCTTCGCCGCGAACTTCAGGAGGGTGGCGTCGTCTGCGGCGGCGAGCCCGCGTCGCGCACCGATGTTCAGCTCGAGCAGCCCGGGGCCGGCTTCCGTGTGCACGGCCGACAGCTCGATCCCGAGGCCCTCCAGCGCCCGCACCAGCTCGTCGATGAGCCGGTCGAAGCGCGCGATCTCGACGAGGCTGTAGCTGATGCCGCTCGAGGCCGGGTCTCCCCGCTCGTCCCAGATGCGGATCTCGTACTCGATCGCGGACATCGCGTCGTAACCGAGGCCGGACACGTCGTCCAACACGCTTCGGAAGACCTCGCGCGACGCGATCTCGCACGGGCTCCCATCGGGCCAGCTGGGGGTGGCGAGGCAGACGCGCCAGCCGGGACGCCAGCTCAGTTCGCGGATCGTGTCCGGGTCGGGATGCACGACCAGGTCCGCCGCGCCCGTTCGGATGCCGAAACCCTCGTAGTCGGTGATCGGCGCGTCGACGGGATCGAGCCCGAGCAGGAGGTCGGTCATCACCGTCCCGTGCTTCAGCGCCGCCTCGAACGCGTGCGGCCGCAGCGCCTTCCCGCGGAGCGAGCCGTTGACGTCGGGGATCCCCAGGAGGACGAACTCCTCGCCCGCGCCCTCCGTCACAGGGACCTCTTGATCGTCTGCTCGACGTCGCCGATCGTCGTCGTGAATCGGTCGACCATCTCCGCGAGCTCATCGTCCGAGCTGACGAACGCCGGGGCGATGAGCGTCTGGTCTCCGGCGAAGCCGTCGGCCTGCGGATGCGACGACGTGACGAGAAGTCCGTGCTCGAACGCCGTGTCGTCGACGAGCGATGCGACGTCGAGCTCGACGGGAAGGAACGACTCCCCGTCGCGCGGGTCGACGAGCTCCACGCCGAGGAGGAAGCCGCGGCCGCGCACCTCGCGCACGATCTCGGAACCCACGAGCGCCGACGCGAGCTCGTCTCGCAGGCTCGGTCC
>CAZMNP010000086.1:0-6128 GCA_964567675.1 uncultured Actinomycetes bacterium | reverse complement strand
CGAGGTCTTCGCGAGCGCCTCCATCGGCATCGCGATGCACGACCCGAAGAAGGATGCTCCGTCCGAGACGCTGCAGCACGCCGACATCGCGATGTATCGCGCCAAGCGCGCCGGCACTGGCGGGTACGTCATCTTCCAGAGCGAGATGGGGGAATCGGCCGTGCGGCGCGTGGAACTCGAGACGGACATGCGGCGAGCGATGGACGCGGGCTGGGCCGACTTCCGGATCCACTACCAGCCGGTCGTCGACCTCGATTCGGGGATGATCCTTGGACTCGAAGCACTGGTCCGATGGGATCATCCTTCCCGGGGTCTCCTGCCGCCGAACGAGTTCCTGTCGATCGCGGAGGAAACCGGTCTGATGTTGCCGCTCGGCCGGTGGATCCTTCGCGAGTCCTGCGCCACGGTCGCGAGGTGGCGCCGGTCGATCCCGGCGATGGAGCAGCTCTCGCTGAGCGTGAACCTGTCGAGCAAGCAGGTCGAGGCGGTGGCCCTCGTCTCCGACGTCGAGGAGGCGCTCGGCGCGACGGGACTCGAGCCCTCGGCGCTCACCCTCGAGCTGACCGAGGACGTGCTGGTGAGCGACGTGGACGCCGTGGAGCTGGGGCTTCGTTCGCTCGCCGACCTCGGGGTTCGTCTGTCCGTGGACGACTTCGGGACCGGGAAGTCGTCGTTGCGGTACCTGGCGCGTTTCCCCATCACGGAGCTGAAGATCGACAAGTCCTACGTCGACGAGCTCGCATCGGCAGATGGGAACCCCTCGCTCGTGCAGGGCATGATCGATCTCGGACGAGCGATGCGCTTCCGGATCGTCGCCGAGGGGATCGAGCATCCTCGCCAAGCCTGGTCCCTGCGCGCGATGCATTGCGAGCGGGGACAGGGCTTCCTGTTCGCGCGTCCGCAAGATGCGGCCGCGACCGAGCTCGTGTTGCGCGGACAGGCGGTGCGAGCGCTACACCCCGGCGGAGATCACGGGATGGACGCCCTCGTGGTACCGGAGCACCCGGACGTCGTCCCGGCGGCCTGAACTGACCCGTGGTTCCGGCTGAACCGACCTCTGACTCCCGACCTCATCACCCCGCTCGCTAGACTCCCGACCACCGTTCACGGGAGGCGACATGGCGAAGGGGATCCTCGAACGTCTTGCCGAGGGGCCAGTGCTCGGCGACGGCGGCTATCTGCTCGAGCTCGAGAAGCGTGGGTACGTGCAAGCCGGACCGTTCACGCCCGAGGTCGTCATCGAGCATCCCGATGCGCTTGCGCAACTGCACCGCGAGTTCCTCCGGGCCGGCGCGGAGGTGCTCCAAACGATGACCTTCTACGCGAGCGACGACAAGCTCGCCACGGTCGGCATGGCGGGCAAGGTCGACGAGATCAACCGAACCGCGGTCGCGATCGCCCGAGAGGTGGCCGCCGAGGGGGACGCGCTCGTGGCCGGGAACCTCAGCCTCACGTGGGCCTACGAGCCGGACGACACTTCGAGCGCCGACCACGTCCGATCGCTGTTCGATCGCCAGCTGCAGGACCAGGTCGACGCCGGGCCGCCCGACTTCTGGATCGGGGAGACCTTCTCCTACCTCGGCGAGGCGATCCTGTTCGTCGAACGGGCGAAGGCGACCGGCCTGCCGGTGATGGCGACGATGTCGTTCGAGCAGGTGGAGCCGCTGACCTACGAGGGCGACACCCCGGGCGAAGCGGCGAAGCGGCTCATCGACGCCGGCGCCGACATCGTCGGCGTGAACTGCCTGAACGGCCCGGACCAGCAGCTGCCGATCGCGATCCAGATGCGCGAGGCGACGACCGGCGGCTTCGTCGCGGCGCAGCCGGTGGCCTACCGGACCACCGCGGACGCACCGGACTTCACGGCCGGCCCCCGGTTCCCGTACGAGCTCGACCCGCTCCAGCTCTCGCGGCTGGAGATGGCCGACTACGCGCGCAAGGCCGCCGAGGGCGGGGTGAACTACATCGGGTCGTGCTGCGGCGCGATCCAGGCGCACGTTCGCGCGATGGCCAAGGCGCTCGGCAAGGTCCCGGCCGAGGAGCGGGGATGGAAGAGCGAGACCGGACGCGCGATGAGCGCGTACGAGTACCACGACCACAGCGAGACCGAGGCCTGAGTGTCCGAACGCAGGGAGTTCGAGGTCGCCGTCGTCGGTCTCGGCGGCATCGGTTCGGGCGCCGTCTACTGGGCGGCCCGGCGCGCCGGCGCGGGGGTGCTCGGGCTCGAGCGATTCGAGCTCGGCCACGGCCGCGGAGCCTCGCAGGACCATTCCCGGATCATCCGGCTCTCGTATCACGCGCCCGAGTACGTCCGGTTCGCCCGCGACTCCTACGCCGCCTGGGCGGCCGTCGAGGAGGAATCCGGACAGCAGCTCGTGTACCCGACGGGCGGGCTCGACCTGTACCCGGAGAACGCGCACGGCTGGATGCAGGACTACACGCGCGCGCTCGACGAGGTCGGTGGGATCGCGTACGAATGGCTCGACGCGGCGGACGCGATGCGCCGCTGGCCGCAGTGGCGGATCGCCGACGGCGTCCGCGTCATGTACCAGGAGGACTCGGGCATCGCGGCCGCGGCCAAAGCCAACGCGACGCACCGGCGTCTTGCCACCTCGATGGGCGCGACGCTCGTCGAGCACGCCCGCGTTCTCGAGATCCGTGAGACCGGAGGGATGTACGAGCTCCAGAGCGAGGCGGGGACCTATCGCGCCGAGTGTCTGATCCTCGCGGCCGACGCCTGGACGAACGAGCTCCTCGCCCAGCTCTGGCGTCCCATCAACCTCACGGTCACCCAGGAGCAGGTGACGTATTACGCCGCCAAGGACCAGGACGCGTTCGGTCCCGACCGTTTCCCGGTCTGGATCTGGATGGGCGTCCCCTCCTTCTACGGGCTGCCGTCGTTCGAGGGGACCGGGGCGAAGATCGGGTGGGACGTGGGAGGTCCCGAGGTGACGGGCGACACGCGTTCGCTCGAGCCTAGGCCCGACTACTCGGCAACGGTCGACGCGTTCATGCGCGAGCACCTGCCCGGCGGGTTCGGTCCCTACCTCGAACAGAAGACGTGCCTGTACACGATGACGCCCGACCGTGACTTCGTCCTGGACCTGATCCCCGGGCACGAGCGTGCCGCGGTCGGCCAGGGGGCGGCGCACGCGTTCAAGTTCGCGAGCGTCTTCGGGCGGTCGCTCGTCGAGCTCGTGTTCGACGGCAAGGCGGAGTCGGACGTGAGCGCCTGGAGCCTCGAGCGCGATGTCCTCACGATGGAGGACCCCCCGAAGGCCTTCTACGTCTGACCGAACGGCCGATAGGCCGTGTGACCGAAGGGCCGTACCATCCCAGACATGCGCCGCCGGATCGCGCTCTCGGTTCTGCTGGCCTCGACCGTCCTCGCCTGGCCGAGCCCCGCCGCAGCCGCCGTGACCTCTGAGGTGAACGGCGGCGTGCTCACGGTGACGGGTACGGACGGCATCGACGTCGTCGATATCAAATGTGACGGCGGGGACGTGATGGTGAACGACCGGAACCCGGGCACCGGGGCGCAGGCCTGCTCCGAAATCACGCGCATCGTGATCGACGGGGGTGCCGGCAGCGACGTGATCTATCTGCACGAGGTCTACCCGATGGACTTCCCAGGTCTCACGTCGGTCCGAGCGAACGGCGGCGGCGGCAACGACACCTTCAGGGGCTCCCCCAATGACGACGAACTCTCGGGCGGCGATGGGAACGACACCTTCTACGCGTCGGCCGGATCCGACGATCTGGACGCCTCGACCGGAGACGACCTAGTCATCGTTGAGACGCTCGGCGATGTGACGCTCACCGACACCTCGCTGGTGACACCGGACGGGACCGCCACCATCTCCGGGTTCGAAGACGCGCACATCACGAGCGATGCCGGGAGGGGAGTGCGGATCGACGCGAGCGGGTTCCGCGGCAACACGGTGATGAAGACCGGCCGCGGCGACGACACCCTCATCGGCGCGGTCGGGCGGGACTTCCTCACGGGAGGCAGGGGCTCCGACCGGCTCGTTGGCAAAGACGGTTGGGATCAGCTCTACGGCAACGAGGGACCCGACGTGCTCCTCGGCGGTCCCGGCGACGATCGTCTGTTCGGCGGCCCGGGGAAGGACCGTTGCCGCGGCGGTCCGGGCGACAACCTCATCTACGACTGCTGAGCACAGGGCCGGTTGGGGGCCCCAGGATAGACTCCGCCGATGGCGGACGGTGAGCTCTTGCCGGCCGAGCGCAAGGTGCTGGAACGGCTCGGACATCTTCCGCTCGATTTCCGGGCGATGTGGGCGGTCTCCAACCTCTTCCGCACCTCCGCCGCGATCCGGCGCCACATGGAGTCCAAGGTCCTCGCCCACGACCGGCTGTCCTGGACGTCCTTCGTCGCGCTCTGGGTGCTCTGGGTCTGGGGCGAGATGGAGTCGCGCGACCTCGCCGCCGCCGTTGGCATCAGCCGGCCGACGTCGACCGGCGTCGTGACCACCTTGGAGCGCCGCGGATTCGTGCGGCGCAGGAAGAGCCCGGAGGACGGCCGGATGGTCCGCGTCTCGCTCACCCAGCGGGGCCGAAAGAAGATCGAGGCGTTATTCCCGCGCTTCAACGCCGAGGAGTCGGCGGTGACCTCCGACCTGACGCCGGACGAACAGGACTCGATGGCCGGGATGCTGCGCTCGATGCTGAAGACGGCCGAGGGCGTCTAGGCGAGCTCGACGCGAACCGGGATGTGCTTGATGCCGTTCACGAAGTTCGAGCGCATCCGCTCGACCGGGCCGGTGAGCTCGATGGACCGCAACCGAGGCAGGAGCTCCTGGAGCAGGACCTTCGTCTCGAGCTTCGCGAGGTGCGCACCCAAACAGAAGTGAGGCCCGCCGGGACCGAAGGTGACGTGCTCGCCCGCGCCCTTGCGGGCGATGTCGAACCGGTATGGGTCCTCGAACTTCTCCTCGTCGCGGTTCGCGCTGATGTACCAGGTGACGACCTTGTCGCCCTCACGGATCGGCTGACCGCGGAGCTCGTGGTCCCGGGTCGCCGTCCGTCGGAAGTGCATCACGGGCGTGGCCCAGCGCAGGATCTCCTCGACCGCGTTCGAGATCAGCGAGGGATCGTCGCGGAGCATCCGCATCTGGTCGGGGTTCTCCAGGAGGGCGAGCAGTCCGTGGCTGATGGTGTGCCTCGTCGTCTCGTTCCCGGCGATCATCAGCAGGCCGAAGTAGTTGTTGTAATCGTGCTCGGTCAGCGTTCCTTCGCGCTGCGCGACGGTGAGCGCGTTGATTACGTCGTCCTGGGGCTCCTCCAGGCGCAGGTCGCGCTGGCGGTTGGCGTACTCGAAGAGCTCGAGCGCGATCGGGGAGCGGAACGGCAGGTTCCGGTATTCCTCGGTGTCGACCTTGTCGACCACCGCGTCCGTGAACTCGGGATCCTGGTTGCCGATCATCGCGTCGCCCCAGCGGATCAGCAGGGGGGCGTCCTCCTGGGGGACGGTGAAGATGGCGCACAGGAACCGGATCGGGAGCTCCTTGGCGACCTCGATCGTGAAGTCGAACTCCTCCTTCTCGAGCGCCCGGTCGAGCACCGTGCGGGCGACATCGCGGATGAAGTCCTCGTACGCGCCCACACCCCGGGCGCTGAAGCGCTTGTTGCAGATGTTCCGGAGCGCTCGGTGGGCGGGTGGATCGGTCTCGAGCATCGAGCGGCGGATCCGGAGCTGTTCCTCGTCGAGCTCCTCGAGCGCGACCGCACCCTTCTCCGACGAGTAGGTCGGCCAGTCCATGTGCACGGTGACGAGGTCGTCGTAGCGGGTGATCGCCCAGAACCCCTGGTTCTCCCCGGGTTCGTCGTGCCAGAAGACGGGGTGTTCCCGGCGAAGCAGGTCGAACCACTCGAACGGCACGCGCTCGACGTAGCTGTCGGGGTCGACGAGGTCGATGGTCGAAAGATCGATGTCAGACGTCGCCGAGCTCACCGCGCGCCTCCCTTCGGGGGCGGGAACTCTCCCCAGGATAGTTTGCTACCGAACGAACGGGGAAGGCAAGCGCGAGGTCGGGTGTCGAGGCGGTGAGGGTCGGACCGGCCGTTCCGGCAGAACCGGTTCAGCTGAAGCGGACGAGGAGCTCGATCGC
>CAZMNP010000085.1:0-6002 GCA_964567675.1 uncultured Actinomycetes bacterium | reverse complement strand
TCGACGAGGGCTCCATCCGGCTCGCAGCTCACACGAGCGACGTTCGGGGCCACCCGGCCGGCTGCGACCGCCGGGCCGCCCTCGCGGAAGAGGGCCGCGATGAGACCCGTGATGAACAGCAGCCCCACGACGGCAGCCACTGCCTCGTCCCGACGCATCGCCCCACGATACGGGCGGAATCCAGGGGAACCGCGATTACGAGCTTCGTGGCCACCTAACGTCAGAGAAAGCTTGTTATCCTGCCCTCGATGACAGCAGAGACCTACCGCATCGGAGAGGCCGCCGCGATGCTCGGCGTCCGCGTCGAGACGCTCCGGCGTTGGGAGCGTGAAGGAAGGCTCGCCACGGCGAGGACGCCGGGGGGGCAACGGCGGGTGCCGGCAGCGGAGGTGGCCCGGCTTCTGGTCGCGGGCAGAGAGCGCTCCAAAGTGACCTCGGCGAGCGTGCGGAATCGCTTCCCGGGCGTCGTCATCGAGGTCAAGCGGGACAAACTCGCCGCAACCGTCGAGATCCTCGCAGGCCCGCACCGGATCCTCGCGTTCGTCACGCGGGAGGCGGTCGACGAGATGGGGCTCAAGCCGGGCATGCACGCCGTCGCGACGGTGAAGGCGACGAACGTGATGCTCGAGCTGCAGGGGTGAGCATCTTGGCCGAGGCGACCGTCGCACGCGAGTCTCGTTCGCGGCCCACCGTCGGTGACGCGGCCGGTGCGGTCGCCGACCTGGGCGTTCTCGTCCCGCTCGCCGCGGCGCTCATCCTCGTGAACGGGCTGGACGCCGGCGCGGTGCTGCTCTGCGCTGGCGTCTTGGTTCTGGCGGCCGGCCTTGTGTTCAAGATCCCGTTCCCCGTCCAACCACTCAAGGCGCTGACCGCGGTCGCGGTGGCCCGCGAGCTCTCGCCCGACGTCATCCACGCCGCCGGACTTGAACTCGCCGGGTTCCTGATGCTCCTGTCGATCGGGCACGTCGCGAACGCGGTGGCGCGGATCTTCGTGAAGCCGGTCGTGCGAGCACTCCAGCTCGGTGTCGGGACGCTGCTCGTGATCACCGCCGCGAAGCTAGTGCTGGATCCCCCGGACGTTTTCCGGGCGACACCGGACTCGCCATGGCCGATCCTCCTCGGCTTCGCCGCACTCGGGTGTGTCGCGTTCGCAGCCCACCGCCGCCACTATTGGGCTGCGCTGGCGCTGTTCGGCACTGGTGTCGTCGTTACGGTCGTGACGGTTGCTCCAGAGCTCGGAGCGATCTCATTGCGTCTGCCGAAGGTGGATCTGCCGTCGTGGTCGGCGTACGGGTCGGCGTTCGTTCTCCTCGTCGTGCCGCAACTCCCGCTCACGTTCGGGAACGCGGTGGTAGCGGTGAACGATCTCGCGCACGAGTACTTCGGCCCGAACGCGCATCGAGTGACACCGTCGCGGGTCTGCCTGTCAGCGGGAGCGGGGAACACTGTTTCGGCGTTGCTCGGCGGGATGCCGATGTGTCACGGGGCGGGAGGGCTCACGGCACACGTCCGTCTCGGTGCGCGCTCGGCCGCGATGAATCTGCTCCTGGGAAGCGTGTTCGTGACGCTCGGTTTGTTGTTCTCGACCCAGATCCCGCTGATCCTGGGACTCATGCCCGTCTGGGTCCTCGCCGCCTTCCTCATGTACGCGGGGCTCAGGCACGCGCTCCTGGTGACCGACCTGCGCGGGTCCTCGCTCGCGATCGCGATCGCCGCCGGTGCACTCGGCGCCTGGCTCGGCAACCTCGCCGTGACCGCAGGTCTCGCGCTCGCGCTGGAACACGGCCTTCGGCTGGCGCGGAGAAGGGTTCGCGAAGCATCCTGACCGGTACCCTGGACGGGATGGCCGACATCGAAGCACGCGACCTGCCCGCCTCGGAGCCGGACGCGACAACCGTCGCGGAGCGGGACCCGTCCGAACGCACCGAGGCGAGCCGGCCAGACACAGAAGAGACCGAGAAAGACCGGGGATCACACCGGTTCGTCGGCTCGACGCCGTTCCTCGTCCTCGTGGCGCTCGCCGTGGCGATCCTCGTCAAGACGTTCCTGATCCAGGCCTTCTACATCCCGTCGGAGTCGATGCTGCCGACGCTCGAGGTCGGGGACCGGGTATTCGTCAACAAGCTCGCCTACGACATCGGCGATCTCGGCCGCGGCGACGTGATCGTGTTCGCGAACCCGCACCCCGAGCAGCTTCCGGAACGGGGCGCGGTGAGCGCCTTCCTCCACTGGCTCGGCGAGGGGATCGGGTTCGCGCAGCCGGCCGACGAGGATTTCATCAAGCGCGTGATCGGCCTGCCGGGCGAGACCATCGAGATCCGCGACAACGTCGTCTACATCGACGGCGAACCCTTGAACGAGCCCTACCTCACCGACGCGGCTCGGCAGAGCAACGGCGACTTCCCGGAGACGCGGATCCCGGCGGGCCACCTCTTCATGATGGGTGACAACCGCGGGAACTCGGCCGACAGCCGTTACGGGCTCGGCCTCGTCCCCGTGGAGAAAGTGATCGGGCGCGCCTTCATCGTGATCTGGCCGCCGTCGCAGTTCGGCGGCGTCTGACCTCGTTCATGACTCGGGCGGCGGCTCCGGACCCGGCCCCACCGGCCGCTCCGGAGGAAGGAACAGGCGCGCGAAGGACCACACGAGCGCGGCGATCCCGAACGCAGCGAGCCACACGAGCAGTGGTGGCGGGTCCAGTGCGAAGAACCTGCGCGTCGAGGGCAGCGCCACCACGAGAGCGAACAACGCCGGCATGGCCCAGACCAGGGCGAGCCGCCACCTCGTGAGCGGCGCCGCGATCACGGACAGGACGAGGAACCCGATCCACAGCAGCACCATCGAGGCTGTGGTGCGAGCCTCGGCGAGCGTGACGCCCGTCTCGTCGCGGGCCAGCACATAGGCGAGGAACGTCGCGGTCGCGGCAAGGATGCCCGCCGGGATCGTGAATCGGAGCACCCGCCGAAGGAAACCGGGACGCGCGCGCTCCTCGTTCGGGGCTAAAGCGAGGAAGAACGACGGGATCCCGATGGTGAGGGCACCGACCAGCGTGAGGTGCCGAGGTAGGAACGGGAACGGCAGCCCCACGACGCCGACTCCGAGCGACAGCAACATCGCGTACACGGTCTTCGTGACGTACAGGTTCGAGGTCCGCTCGATGTTGCCCAGGACGCGCCGTCCCTCTGCCACCACGGACGGCAGAGGGTCGAACGTCGAATCGAGCAGCACGAGCTGAGCGACCGCGCGCGTCGCCGAGCTGCCAGTGCCCATCGCGATGCCGATGTCCGCGTCCTTCAGCGCGAGGACGTCGTTCACGCCGTCGCCGGTCATCGCGACGACGTGACCTCTCGACTGGAGCGCACCGACGATCGCGCGCTTCTGCTGCGGCGTCACTCGGCCGAAGATCGAGTGACGCTCGAGCACGTCCGCCGAGCCCTCGACGTCGGTGGGCAGCGCCTGCGCGTCGAACGCGACCTCGGCTCCCGGAAGGCCGACCCGGCGCGCGACCGCCGCCACGGTTTCGGGGTGATCGCCACTGATCACCTTCACCTCGACGCTTTGGGCAGCGAAGTACGCGAGCGTGTCCGACGCGGTCTCGCGCACCCGATCTCCTAGGACCACGAAGGCCACCGGCGCGATGGCTTCGGGAACCCTCTCGTGGTCGAGGGGCGCATGGGTACGCGCCAGCAACACGACCCGCCGCCCGGCCTCGGCGTGCTTGAGCGCGCGACGCAACGTCGGCTCGGCATCCGGTGCGTCGCGGAGTAGCACATCTGGCGCGCCCAGCACCCAGGTCCCTTTCGTGCCGAACTCGGCCCCGCTCCACTTGCGCGCGGAGGAGAAGGGAACCGTCTCGGTCGCCAGCCATCCGTCCGAGGCGATCGACGACGCCTCTCCGATCGCGCGAAGCGTCACGTTCGGCTGCGGATCCGCCTTCGCGAGCGCGGCGAGAGCCTCCCGGTGCGAGGTCTCCCTCCCGTCCCCGTTCAGGACCTCGACCTCCTCGACCACCAACCGTCCCTCGGTCAGCGTGCCCGTCTTGTCGATGCACAACACGTCGACTCGAGCGAGGACCTCGACCGCCGGGAGCTCCTGGACCAGCACGTTGCGCCGGGCGAGCCGGACCACTCCGACGGCGAACGCCACGCTCGTCAGGAGCACGAGCCCCTCGGGGACCATCGCCACCGTGCCGGCAACCGACCCGCGAAGTGCGTCATGCACGCTCGCGTTGGAGCGCAGCTGGCTGGCGAGGAGCAGGGCTGCGGTCGGGATCAGCAGCCATGTCACGATCCGCAGGATCTGGTCGATCCCGGCGCGGAGCTCGGACCGTGTCAGCGTGAACCGACGGGCCTGCTCGGCCAGCTGCGCTGCGTACGCCTCGGCGCCGACACGCGTCGCGCGGAACCGTCCACCCCCCGCCGCAACGAACGAGCCCGAGAAGACATCGTCCCCGGGCCGCTTCGCGACGGCCTCTGCCTCTCCCGTGAGGAGGGACTCGTCGACCTCGAGACTGTGAGCTTCGACCACCTGTCCGTCCACCACGATCTGGTCGCCCGGTTGCAGCTCGAGGACGTCGTCGAGGACGACGTCCGTCACGGGTGCCACGCGCACCTCCCCTTCGCGGACGATCTGGGCGCGTGGAGATGTCAGGACCGCGAGCCGCTCGAGCGTCCGTTTCGCGCGGAGCTCTTGCCCGATCCCCACCGCGGCGTTCGCGATCAGCACGAAGCCGAACAGAGCATCTTGGATCGGACCGACGATCAGGATGAGGACCAGCATCGACCCCAGCAGCGCATTGAACCGCGTGAAGACGTTCGCGCGGACGATCTCGGCGACCGTGCGGGACGGCGCGACCGGAACGTCGTTCACCTGGCCTCGAGCGATGCGTTCCTGGACCTCGGCTTGGGTCAGGCCCTGCTGCACCGCTAGGAGTCGTCCTGCTCGGCCCACCAATCGTCGAGCAGCCGGTAGGCCTCGTCCCCGGAGACCGGACCGCGTTCCAGGCGCACCTCCATGAGGTATTCGAGCGCCTTGCCGATGGCCGGACCCGGTTCCACACCGAGGTGCTCCATCACCTGCTCGCCGTTCAGCTGCGGGCGCATCGCTTCGAGATTCTCCTCTTCGGCCAGGCGCGCGATGCGGTCCTCCAGGTCGTCCTGCAGAGCCTCGAGCTTCTTGGCTTTGAGTTGGTTCTGGGTCGTGCAGTCCGCCCGGGTGAGCTGATTCAACCGGTCCAGGAGCGGACCCGCGTCGCGGACGTACCGGCGAACGGCGCTGTCGCTCCACTCGCTGTAGCCATGGAAACGAAGGTGCATCTCGATGAGCTTCACCACGTCGTCGATCAGGTGCGTTGGATACCGCAGGGCCTGGAGGCGCTCGCGCGCCATCCGTGCACCCACCACCTCGTGGTGATGGAAGGTAACGCCGTCCGGACCGATCTGCCGGGTCTTGGGCTTGCCGATGTCGTGCAGCAACGCCGCGAGCCGAAGCGTGAGGTCCGGCTCGGTCTTCTCGACCACGGCGTAGGTGTGATGGAGGACGTCCTTGTGCTTCTGCACCGGATCCTGCTCCAGGCGCAGCTGCGGAAGCTCCGGAAGGAACTCCTCGGCCAGGCCGGTCTCCACGATCAGCTCGAGCCCTTTGGCCGGCTGCGTGCCCAGGAGCAGCTTGGACAGCTCATCGGAGACCCGCTCGGCAGAGACGATCCGAAGACGCTCGCCCATCCGGCCGACGGCCTCGACGACGCGCGGCGCCGGCTCGAGCCCGAACTGGGATGCGAAGCGAGCCGCGCGCAGCATCCGCAGCGGGTCATCCGAAAAGGAGACCTCCGGATCGAGCGGCGTGTCGAGCTTCCTTGCAGAGAGGTCCTTCACCCCGCCGAACGGGTCGATGAACTCCCCTTCGGGTAGGCGAACGGCCATCGCGTTCACCGTGAAGTCCCGGCGGGACAGGTCGGTCTCCACGTCGTCGCCGAACGTCACCGCGGGCTTGCGGTGCTCCTC
>CAZMNP010000084.1:0-14194 GCA_964567675.1 uncultured Actinomycetes bacterium | reverse complement strand
TCGGCCCCTTCCGGGGAAGGGTCGCGTTCGGGTTCGGTTCTCTCGGCCATCCTTGTCCCTCGAGCCCGGCGCGTCCGCCGGTTACCCAGCATAGGGGTGGGTGGGTGCCCATCCGCAAGTAGGCCACTCGGGGTTCCATCGTTCGAACCCCGTTGCCGCCGTTTGGTCCGTCGGGGGCTCGGGTAGTCCACCGGCGTTCGGCTCGAGAGCTCCGGGGAAGCAGCGGAAGCAGGAAGCTCGCAAACGATGGCGTCTGCACCAGACCGCACGACCCGTTACGCCGGCGTACGGGCACAACCGGCCATCGGTCGGCGCGCCCGGTCAAGCCCGGTCATCCCAAGGCGCATCACGCGGTCCGGGTCGGGGCTCATCCCCGCGGCGATCTGGCACGACTTCATGACCGTCGCCACGTCCCGGATGACGGCGCTCGGTTTCCCCGACCCGGACCTCGGCGAGTGCACGCTCCTGGCCCCCGCCTCCGCCACCGCCGCCAC
This sequence comes from uncultured Actinomycetes bacterium, assembly GCA_964567675.1. Lineage (GTDB taxonomy): Bacteria > Actinomycetota > UBA4738 > UBA4738 > HRBIN12 > CALGFI01. The sequence continues at coordinate 13,700 of CAZMNP010000084.1, read as the reverse complement.
CGCCGCTCCCCAGAGGATCCCGGCAACGGCGACGAGGAGCACGGGAGCGGGAACGGCAACGCCAACGGCCACGACTGAGTTCGGTGTCACCGACGAGGGGCGTTTAGCCGGCCACTGCGGGGGTAGCGTGCGACGTAGTCGCGCGCATCGCCGCGTCGACTTCGGTCGAGGTGTCGGCGAACACCGGTTGGGTCAGGGCAAGACGATGACGCTCAGCCGACCGGAAGCCGGTCGCGGGAGGGGACGATGTCGAAGACGCGGTCGAGTCCGGTCAGCGTGAAGACCTTCATCGGCGACCCCGTCACGCCCACCAGGACGAGTTGCCCGTCGCGCTCGCGGACGCGCTTGAGGCACGTGACGAGCGTCCCCAGACTGCTCGAGTCCATGAACGCGACATCGGTGAGATCGACCGCGATGCGGACCGGAGGCTCTCCCACGAGAGCGAGGACGTGCTCGCGCAGTTGGGGGGACGTGTGCAGGTCGAGCTCGCCTTCCACGCGCACGACCGTCCACGAGCCCTGCGTTCCGTTCTCCAGCGCGAGTTCCATCCGCCCCTCCCTCAGCATGATGGCGTTCACGCCGGGAAGACCGTTCGCACCCGGCGGACCGAAGGGGACAGTATAGGTGGTCGGCGTGTTCACCGATCTCGGCACCGATTCGGTTCGTCTGTCGGTCCCCGCTCGCAGCGAGTACATCCACGTGCTTCGTTCGGTCACCGCCGCCGTTGCCGGCAGGCTCCCGTTGTCGCTCGACGACGTCGACGACCTGCGGCTGGCGGTGGACGAAGCGTGCGCGAGACTCCTTGCCCTTCCGGGTGCCCCCGCGACCTTCCGCCTCGACCTCCGGTCGCTGCCCGACCGGTTCGAGGTGGTTGCGGCGGTGGACACGCCGACCCAGACGTGGCCTCCGATCGGGTTCGAGGACACCCTGTCGTGGCGCGTGCTCTCGGCGCTCGCGGAGAGCGTCCGGTTCGAGCTGTGGAACGGGGCTCCCGCGATCCGGATCGTGAAGCGGACGATCTCCAGGAACGGCCGGTGACCGCTCGCGCGCGTGTCGACCTGCAGGAGCTCGACGAGCGCGAGCTCTTCGGCATGCTCCCGAAGGACACGGCCGCTCGCGAGGAGCTCGCCCGCCGCTTCCTGCCGCTCGCCGAGTACCTCGCGCGCCGGTTCTCGGGTCGCGGCGAGTCGCAGGACGATCTGTTCCAGGTCGCCAGCCTCGGGTTGCTGAACGCCATCGACCGGTTCGATCTGAGCCGCGACGTCCAGTTCTCGACGTACGCGGCCGTGACCATCGTGGGCGAGCTGAAGCGGCACTTCCGCGACAAGGGGTGGGCGGTTCGGGTTCCTCGACGGTTGCAGGAGATCGGATTGCGGATCAACACGGTCCTGCCCGAGCTCTCCCAGCAGCTCGGCCGGTCGCCGACGATCGACGAGATCGCGGCCCGCTGTGACGCGAACGCCGAGGAGATCCTCGAGGCCATGGAGGCGAGCCAGGCGTACGCGACCAGCTCCCTCGACGCGCCCGCAAGCGAGGACGGCGCGGCGCCCATCGAGGTCCTGGGAGGCGACGATCCCTCGCTGGAGCTCCTGGAGGAATGGGCGAGCGTCGCGCCCGCGGTTCGCGACCTGCCGCAACGCGAGCGCACCGTGCTGTACCTGCGGTTCTTCCGTGGTCTCACGCAGTCGGAGATCGCTCGCGAGGTCGGTGTCTCGCAGATGCACGTCAGCCGGATCCTGTCGCAGACCCTCCGCGGGCTGCGGGAAGCCGTCAACCCCGGTGCGCCGGCCGCCGAGCCCGAGCTCCTCGAGGAGATCGATTGAGCTTGGACGGAGTGGAACGCCTGCGCGCCAAGCGCGGACACGAGCAGGTCACGTTCGACGACGTCGCGGACCACTTCGAGGACTTCGTGCAGCGCCGGCCGGGGGCGCGGGCGACGATCGAGGCGTTCGCCGCCTTCCTCGCGGGTGTCGAGGACGTCGACCACGAGCACGAGGGGCACGGCCCAACGCTCGATGAGAACTGAGCTCGCCGCTCAGGAAGCTAGCGCCGTCCGATCGAGCCACGGGACGACCGGTACGCGGTAGCGCTCGGCGATGCCGTGGCTCAGCCAGGGATCGTCCTCGTCCTCGAGCACCGCGGCGACCCGGGCGAACTCACATCGCCAGCCCGATGTTCCCAGGACGTAGCGTCCCCACCCGCGGACGATGCCTCTGGCCTTCGGGCCCTTGGCCCCTCGGAGGGTGTCGAACTCGGGTACTCGGAAGGCGTAGATCCCGCATTCGCACAGGGCGTCGGGGACACCGTGGTGCCCCGGTCCAGTCCGACCGTGCCAGATCAGCGGCCGAAGGCAAACGGCGCCGAGCGGGCGATCGTGCGGCCAGACGGTGGGGTGGAAAAGCGAGCGGAGCCGCGGAGGGCCGTCGCCTTCGCGCCACAGGGCCCACTCGCGGTAGCCGACCATCGGAACGAAGCCATCGGGAGCCCTCTCGATGGCTTCGGCGATGAGGTTGCTCATCCGGACGGGACCGGCTCCTCGATGCGACGCGGGATCGGCTGCTCGGTCGGTGGTTCGGCAGGAACCGGCTCGGGGACGACGAGCGGCTCGATGATCCCGACCTCCTGGATCTCACCGATGAACATCTCCGCCTCCTTCCGACGGGCTCATGGTCGCATCAGGCGGCGAGCCCTGCGTCCTTCCGCTCCTTCATCTGCCGGCCGAGCTCCTCGAGCATTTTCCGATCGAAGACGTCGCGGGCGTGCTTGAACATCTCGCCCTCTTCCTCCTCGATGTGATGCTCGAGGTTCTCCTTCATGACCTTGAACTTCGCCGCCCATCGCTCGTCCTCGACGGGCGTTCGCTCGATCTCGCCCATGATCGTGTCGACGACGTCGTGCTCCTCGTAGGCCTCGAGCACGATCTCCTTCGCCTCGGCGTGTTGCTTCAACGCCGGGTAGAAGATCTCCTCCTCGATCGCCTCGTGGACCTGCAGCTCGCGCTTCAGCTCGGCGAGTCCCTCCTGTCGCGTCTTCACCGCACGCTCGGTCGTTTCCTCGAGCGAGGTGAGCATCTTCTTCACCTTCGCGTGGTCCTCCTTCAGTAGCGTGATCGCGTCCACCGGTCCTCCTTCTCGCCTGAGCTTGCCGTCTGCGTGCACAGCCCGACGGGGCCGCACCGCAGACGTACCCACCCGTGCGCGGGCTTACGCATCGGCGTCGTCCCCGTTTGTGCTGGGGCGCTGCCGGGAACGCTTGCGCCAGGAGTGATCGATGCGCTTGCGAAGGAGCTTGATCGAAACGCCAGGGATCACGCGGCGCCGGCGTGGCACGGGGTTCTCCTACGAAGACGCCGCCGGCAAGGCGGTGCGCGACGAGGAAACGATCGAACGGATCCGCTCCTTGGCGATCCCGCCCGCGTGGGAGGAGGCCTGGATCTGCGCGGACCCGTTGGGTCACATCCAGGCCGCCGGGACCGACGCGGCGGGGCGGCGGCAGTACCTGTACCACGCCGGTTGGCGGGTTCGCCGGGACGCGGAGAAGTTCGACCGGATGCTCGCCTTCGCGCGAGTGTTGCCGCGGCTGCGCGAGCGGGTCGCGCGCGACCTCTCGTTGGGCGGCATGCCCAAGGACAAGACTCTCGCCTGTGCGGTCCGCCTCCTCGATCAGGGGTTCTTCCGCGTCGGATCGGAGTCCTACGCGAAGCAGAACGGCTCGTTCGGGCTCGCCACGCTCCGCAAGGAACACGTGAAGGTGCAGAAGGATCGGATCGTCTTCGACTTCAAGGCCAAGAGCGGCGTGCGGCGCATGCAGACCGTCAACGATCCCACGGTGGCTCCGCTGGTCCGGACGATGAAGCGGCGCCGGAGCGGCGGGCGCGAGCTCCTCGCATACCGGGAAGGACGCGGCTGGCGTGACGTGCGTTCGAGCGACATCAACGAGTACGTCCGCGACGCGGCCGGCGGCGAGTTCACGACGAAGGACTTCCGGACCTGGCACGGCACGGTGCTCGCCGCGGTCTTCCTGGCGACGGGGGACAAGGACGCGAACGGTTCCACCTCGCGCAAGCGCATCGTCTCCGCGTCGATCCGCGAGGTCGCCGTGTACCTGGGCAACACTCCGGCCGTGGCGCGCGCCTCCTACGTCGACCCGCGGGTCGTGGACCGCTTCGAGGAGGGCGTTACGATCGCCGCCACGCTGGAGCGGCTCCCGGTCGACGAGCCCGACGAGCCCACCGATGCCATCTTCCGCGAGGGCGTGGAGGCGGCAGTCCTGGACCTGCTGCAGGAGGATCCGCAGCCTGTTACGCACGCAGCCTGACCGTTTTGCTGCGGCTGACCGCTACGCGATGTCAGGCCGGGGCCGGCGCGAGTGGAGCTTCGCGCTCGTTCATCCGGCGCCTCGCTCCGCCATCTGCTGGTCGTCGATGCAGAATCGGGCCGCGGGGCGAGCCCGCAGCCGGTCGTCGTCGATCCGGCGGCCACACGCCTCGCAAGTGCCGTAGGTACCCTGCTCGAGACGGCCGAGCGCGCGGTCGACGTCGACGAGCTGCGCGTCGACGTGCTCCAGGATGGAGAGGTCCTTCTCCTTCTCGAACGTGTCGGTCGCGATGTCGGCCGGATGCTGATCGACCATCGACAGCTCGACGATCGCACGTTCCTCTGCGCCGTCGAGGGGGTCGGCCTGGAGCGACGCGCGGATCTGCTGGAGCCGGGCTTGCTCCTCTTGGAGGAGGACCCGTGCTTCCTCTTCGCCGACCGAGGTCATCATCCCCGCTCCTCCCATGTCGTCGTGCTGAGTGGCGCGCTTGTACCCAACCGTGCCGGAGCCCAACCGCGGAACGGAAACGAGGACGGGGACGTGGCCCTTCGGCCTTCGTCCCCGTCCTCGATGGCGGGACTCGGACCGTCCTCGTTTCCGCGAGCTCGCTTACCAGCCCGCCGGGCGAGGATGGATCCGGTGGATCAAACCCAGCGACGTCGCCTCGGCGCGTCGCGCTTCACGATCACTCGGCGACCACCGGTGCGGCCCCGGCTCCGGAACAGCAGCATCAGGAACAGCACCGCGGCGATCGCGATGACCACCCACACCCACGGCTCCATGTCGCTCCCCTTCCCTCTCGTCTTCCTTGGGCCCTGCGTCTCCACCCATACCCACCGCCCGCGAACCCGAACCTCGTCGTTCCGGGGGGTGCGGTGCGCTGCCTCAGAGGCGGTGAGCGGGCCCACCGGGGTGAGGAGGATCGCGCTCGGGCTGGTCTCCCTCGCCGGGCGGGTCCTCTCCGTGGAGCGGATCCACGTCGTGGAAGTGGACGTGGATGTCTTGCGCGGCCAAGGCGACCGCCTCCTCCGCCTGAGCGGACAGGACGAGCCGATCGGCGTCGGTCATCGGCGTGCGCAGGCCACGCGGCCACAGGCGGCGCACCAGGACCACGTTCATCTCCGCCGAGAGCAACATCACCTGGGCGCCGAGGTAGATCCACGAGAGCAGGCCGAGGACCAACGCGAAGACCCCGTAGAGCTCGGTCGCGTGCCGGAGCTGCCGGTCGACGAGCCAGGAACCGAGCACCAACAGCGCCATCCACGCCGCGGCGGCGACGAGCGCTCCCGGAAGGATCTGCCGCCATCGCACTCGCGCGACCGTGAGGTAGCGGAAGGCTGCGGCGAACACGAACGCGTTCAGCACGAACGTCCCCGCGAACGTGAGCGCGCGGAAGCCCATGCCGCCGCTCGTCGTCCCGATCCCGGCGAGCACGCTCGCGGCCAGCGCCGCGACGCCGAGCGCGATGAGCGCGAGGAGCGCTCGCAGGCGGCTCCACAGGAAGTTCGGACGGGCACGGCGTGGAACGTCCCACAGGTCGTTCAGCGCGCTCTGAACGGTGATGACGACTCCCGTGCCGGCCCACAGGGAGGCGGCGAGCCCGATCACGAGCGCCGCGACGGAGCCTTCGAGGTGGCCGAGGTTGCGCTCGATCTCGTCGCCGATGATCGGGAACTGCGACAGGGCCGAGTCCAAGATCCGAAGCTGCAGCGCCGGGTCGTCCTGCACCGCGAAGCTCAGCAGGGTCGCGAACACGAGCAGCAGCGGGAACAACGAGAAGAACCCGTAGTAGGCCACGAGGGCGGCCCACTGGCCGCCGCGGTCGTCGCCGAACTTCTTCAGCACCGCGACCGGGATCGCGAACCCCGGGTGCCCGCGCTGGAAGCGGTCAAGGCGCTCCAGGAGCCGCCCGGGCAGATCGGTCGTCGTCACCCCGTCATTGTGGCGGTTGGCGCGATCTCCCTACGTGCGTAGATCCCGGCCCCGATGGGTACGGCCTCCACGAAGGACCTTTGGAAGGAGGTCGACATGCGCACGAGCTACACGACTCCAACGGCAGCCAGCCCGTGGCCGGTGGCCTCGGTCGGCTCGCCCAGTCCTCAGCGGATCCGCTGGGGCGCCGTATTCGGCGGGGCGGTGATCGGCATCGCACTCCTCGCGCTGCTGACCACGCTCTGGTTCGCGCTCGCCTTCGGGTCGGGCATGGACCAGATCCGAGGCAACCTCGAGTGGTACATCGGCGGTTCCGCGGTCGCCTGTCTGTTCATCGCGGGCCTGCTCGCCGGCTGGCTCTCCGGCGTGAAGGGCGCCGGGTCCGGCTTCTTCAACGGGGTGACCATCTGGGCGCTGATCCTGATCGTCGTCCTGTCGGTCGGCATCCCTGCGATCCTCAACGTGCTCAACCTCGGGCGCGTCGCCCAGATCGAAGTCACGGGTGGCCTGCTCGCGAGCGGTGAGGATGTCCTGTGGGCGACGTTCCTGGCCATCGTCGGCGGGCTCGTCGCATGCGGGCTCGGCGGGATGATCGGGGGCGCGCTCACCAGCCCGGCGAACGCGCACCTCGTCGACGATGTCGAGGACCCCGAGGTCGTCGAGCGGACCGTCGTGCTCGATGACGACGACGATGTGGACGAGGACGTCGACGAGGACGTCGACGAGACCGCCCGCGTCCACCGCGTCTCCTGACCCAAGACCGAAGCAACCAGAAGGCCCGGCTCGATCGAGCCGGGCCTTCTCGTTTGCATCGGCACTCTCCGAAGGGGGGTGAGGACGGACTGCCGTGCCGTCTCTGTCGTTCAGGTTCGGTCGTGACGCGTGCGGGTCCGGTCTCCCCTCGGTTCGTCCGGACCCGCCGTCGTCACCTTGGCGCAACGGATGCCGCATCGCCCGAGTTCAAACTCGGGCTCAGACGCTCGGGCCTCAGGCCGCGCGAAGGGCGCCGGCGATCGCCGCGATGTCCTCGGGCGTCGTGCCGCAGCAGCCGCCGATCAAGCGCGCGCCGGCCTCTTGCCACTCGAGCGGGCGGAGCGAGGGGCGCGCGTCCTGCCGTGGCGGATCGACCCAGACCTTGCGGACCGGGTCCCAGAAGGCGCCGCGGTTCGGGTAGCACACGACGGGAAGCGGCGTGCGGGCCGCTGCGATCTCGACGAGCGCGATGACGTGCAGCGGCGACGTGCAGTTCACGCCCACGGCGACCACGCTCCTGGATGAGGTCGCGACCTCGACCGCGCGCTCGAACGGCGTGCCGTCGCACAGGTGCGCGCCTTCCCGACAGCTGAAGCTCATCCATGCGGGAACGTTTGAGGCCCGCTCCAGCGCCCGGACGAGGGCCCGGGTCTCGACGATCGAGGGGATCGTCTCGATCGCGAACAGGTCGGGTGACGCCGACGCTAGCGCCTCCATCCGCGGGAGGTGGAACTCGACCAGGGCGTCCTCGTCGCGGTCGTAGTCGCCGGTGTACTCCGCGCCGTTGCCGAGGAAGGCCCCGTACGGCCCGACCGATGCCGCCACGAGCCGTTCGCCCGCCGCCGCCTCGGCCGCGTCCCGGGCCAGCTCGACGCTGCGGCGGAACAGCGCAACCGCGTCGTCGCCTTCGATCCCTCGGGCGGCCAGGCCCTCGAAGCTGGCCTGGTAGCTCGCGCCGATCGCGACGTCCGCACCGGCGGCGAAGTAGGCGGCGTGGACGTCGCGCACGAGGTCCGGCGACTCCACGAGGGCTCTCGCGGACCACAGGCGGTCGCGGAGGTCGGCGCCTCGCCGGTCGAGCTCGGTACCGAGCCCGCCGTCGAGCACGACGTTGCCGCGCCGCGCGAGGATCCCGTCGAACGGCCCGGCGGTCATGGCGAGAGCCTAGCGTTGCATGCTCGCCATCGTTCCGGGACGCTTGACCGGCCTCGCGCGGGGCCGCAGGATGCACGATCGAGGGAGGGATCACCAGTGCTTGCGACCAGCATCTATCTGCTCGTGTTCCGAACCGTCCACATCGTCGGAGCGATCGCCTGGGGCGGCACCATCTTCCTGATGGTCTTCTTCCTGCAGCCGACGGCGAAGTCCGTCGGGCCCGCCGCGGGACCGTTCATGCGGGAGCTGCTCGGCGTGCGGAAGCTCGGGACGGTGATCCTGTGGATCGCCGGATCGACGATCGCCGGCGGGGCGTTCCTGTACTGGCACGACTGGCAGCTGTTCGGAAGCCTGGGCGACTTCGTGGGAAGCGGGTTCGGCCTCGGGCTCACGATCGGCTCCGTGTCGGCGATCGTCGCGTTCCTCGTCGGTCTGCTCGGCACCAAGCCGACGATCGACCGCATGCTCGCGCTCGGCGGTCAGGTGGCGGCCGCGGGAGACGCACCTCCCGCCGAGCTCGTGCAGGAGCTTCAACGCACACAGGCACGGGCACGGATGCTCGCGAAGACGAACCTGACCTTCGTGGCCCTCGCCGCCGTAACGATGGCCACCGCTCGCTACTGGTAGCCCTTCGGCCCCGGTGAGCTTCGGTTGCGCTTCGGCGAAGCGCGCCGGGCGCCCTGCTACGGTGTTGCGACCGATGGGATCCCTCGAGTTGACCGACGTTTCGTACGCGCTTCCCGGCGGGTGGACGCTGTTCGAGGGGGTCAGCTTCCGCGTGCCCGAGGGTCAGCACGCCGCGCTCGTCGGCGCGAACGGGATCGGCAAGTCCACGCTCCTTCGCATCGTCGCCGGGCTCGAGCAGGCGACCTCCGGCGTCGTGCGCGTGGACGGACGCGTCGGCCTGATGCGTCAGTTCATCGGCTCGGACTCAAAGCCGACGAAGGTGCGCGAGCTCCTGCTCGCGTTCGCCGAGCCGAGGGTCGCCGCGGCCGCGGAGGGCGTCGCGAAGGCCGAACGCTGGATGCGTGATCACCCCGGCGAGGACGCCCAGCTCCGGTACGCCGACGCGCTCGCGCACTGGGGCGAGGCCGGAGGGTACGAGGCCGAGGTCGTCTTCGATCGCTGCACACACGCGGCGTTCGGACAAGGGTATCCGGAGTCCGCCGAGCGTCGCGTCGAGACGCTCTCGGGCGGCGAGCGCAAGCGGCTTGCCCTGGAGGTCGTCTTCGGCTCGCCGTTCGACGTGATCTTGCTCGACGAGCCCGACAACATGCTGGACATCGAGGGCAAGCGCTGGCTCGAGGACACCGTGATCGCATCGCCGAAGACGATCCTGATGGCCTCGCACGATCGCACCGTGCTCGACCGCACCGCCTCGCGCATCGTCACGCTCGAGGGCAGAGCTGCGTGGGTGCACCCCGGCCGCTTCTCCACGTACGCCGAGGCGCGCGATGGACGGATCGGCCGTCTCGACGAGGACCACCGCCGCTTCGCCGAGGAACGTCGCCGGCTCGCCGAGATGGTCAAGGAGATGAAGCGCAAGTCCGCGTACAACGACGGCTGGGCGTCCAAGGCGCGCAACGCGGAGCACCGCCTCGAGCGGTTCGAGGAGCGCAATGCGCCGCCGGCCAAGCCCGAGGTGCAGGACGTGCGGATGAGGATCGGCGGCGGCCGCACGGGCAAGGTCGCGCTCCGGATCCGCGGGCTCGCGATCTCCGACATCGTGCGGCCGTTCGATGCCGAGATCTGGTTCGGCGAGCGCGTGGGCGTGATCGGGCCGAACGGGAGCGGGAAGACGCATTTCCTGCGGCTCCTCGCCGGAGAGGACGTCGCGCACGCGGGAGAGTGGAAGCTCGGCGCGCGCGTCGAGCCCGCGCTCTTCGCGCAGCTGCACGAGCGTCCCGACATCGCGGAGCTCCCGATCGTGGAGGTCCTTCGCAAGCGCGGCCTCACGATGACCGAGTCCATGGCCGCGCTCCGGCGCTACGAACTCGACGTGGCGGGCCGGAACCCGTTCACGCTCCTTTCGGGAGGGCAGCAGGCGCGGTTCCAGCTCCTGCTGATGGAGATCGACTCGCCGACGATGTTGCTGCTCGACGAGCCGACGGACAACCTGGACGTCGCCTCGGCCGACGCGCTACAAGAGGCGGTCGAGCGCTACGAGGGCACCGTGATCGCCGTCACCCACGATCGGTGGTTCATGCGGGGCATGGACCGGTTCTTGTTCTTCGACGGCGACGGATCGGTCACGGAGCTGCTGGAGTCGCCGTACGAAGAGGCCTCGGTGGGATGAGACGGCTCATCGCGTTCGCGCTGCTGGCTTGCACCCTCGCCGGGTGCGTCGCCTCCGAGGCCGTCACGAGGCAGCCCTCGGTAGGACCGCCGGTCGCCGTCGAGGCGCCCGAACCGGCGGGAACCACGGCCTCGACCGGGCCCACCGGCCCGACCTCGACGCCGACCCCGAGCGCGACGCCGTCGCCGGACGCGATCCCGGCCCCCGACGAACCGATCCCGGCGGGGAGCGGCGAGCTCGCGCGCGCCCTCGATCGCACGTTCGACGCGAACCGGGACGCGATCGCCGAGTGGTCGATGCGCGGCGACCCCTCCGTCTGGCCCCCGCCGCGCGACGTGGTCCTGCTCACGCTGTACGAGCAGCGGATCTACCGGCACCTCGCGTCCAAGCCGACGCTGGCGGGCCGCGTGCTCGACCGGCTCGACCGCCCCGCCTTGGTCGAGGTGGGGGCCAACGTCCGGGCGAGTCACGCGCTCTTCGAGCACTTCGCGCCGGTCTCCGAGCTGCCGAACTTCCGGATCCGCAAGCCCGAAGGCGCGGACGTGCTGCTCGGGTACTTCCAGGAGGCCGAGCGCCGTTTCGACGTGGAGTGGGAAGTGCTCGCGGCCGTCATGCTCGTCGAGACGCGGATGGGCCGGATCCGCTCTCGCAGCTCGGCCGGCGCCCAGGGCCCGATGCAGTTCCTGCCGGCGACGTGGGAGGCGTACGGCCTGGGAGGGAACATCCGCGATCCGCACGATGCCGTGATGGGCGCGGCGAACTACCTTCGCGCCTCGGGCGCGCCGGAGAACTACCGGGAAGCGCTCCACCACTACAACCCGGTCGACGCGTATGTGAACGCGGTGTGGTGGTACGCGAAGACGATGATGCGGTTCCCCGACGCGTACTACGCCTATCACAACTGGCAGGTCTACGTCCGTACGGTCGACGGCGACGTCCGCCTGTCCGGCCCGGGCCTGTAGCGCTTCTCCGCGGCACCGCGAGCGCTCTCCGGGGCCCGCGTCCCTCCGGTAACGTCGCGGGGTGACCGCTCCGTCTCGCACCCGTCTGCTCGCGCTGGGCGCATCGGTCCTTTCTTTCCTGTTCGTCGCCACGGTCGCCGCGACGCCGGGATCGCCGTTCACGCCGGTGCTGCCCGCCGGCGCCGGATCGAGCGGTCCGTTCCGGTGGCTCGCGGAGCTGGCCGGCCTGGACGGCGTTCACGGGTCGGCGCTCGTCACGATCGGCGTCGTCGCGGTCGCCTCGGCCGCCGCCGCATTCGCGTTCGTGCTGTGGCGGAGTTGGAAGGGCGAGATCCCGGCTCGAACAGTGCTCTGGCTTGCCGTCGCGTATCACCTGGCGCTGCTCTTCCTGCCGCTGCTCTTCTCCCGCGACGTTTACTCGTACGCCTACTACGGCAAGATCGCCGCGGGGTACCACGCGAACCCGTACGTCGCGACGCCCGCCGACTATCCGCAAGACGCGCTGGCGGCGTTCGTCGGTCCGAAGTGGTTCGACACGCCGGCGGTGTACGGGCCGCTGTGGACGCAGGTCTCGGCCCTCGTCGCGCGCGCGGTCGACGACGTCGCGGGCTTCATCGTCGTGTTCCGGGCGATCGCTATCGCCGCGAGCCTCGCGACGGTCGCGGTCGTCGCCGGGATGGTCCGTCGCGTCCGGCCCGAACGGGAGGCGTTCGCGATCGCCGTCCTGGGGCTGAACCCGGTCGTGCTCTTTCAGAGCGTCGCCAGCGGGCATAACGACCTGCTGGTCGCGTTCTCGGTGGCGTCGGCCGCGGCGCTCGTGTTCGCCGGCCGGGAGCGGTCGGCCACGGCCGCGCTCGCACTCGGGACCCTCGTGAAGGCGACGGCCGCCGTCCCACTCCTTCTCTTGGTGGTCGCCGCCACGGCCGCTCGTCCTCGCGGCGAGCGAGCGCGAGCCCTCGTGACGCACGTCGCGATCGCCGGCGGGCTCTGGCTCGCCGCGGCGATCCCGTTCCTGAACGCGAGGGATCCGTCCCTCGGGATGGTCGAACTCGCCGGACACGAGGGCTGGCTCGCGCCCTCGAGGTTCTTCCGGCGGCTGTTCGACGCCATCTCCGGCGACACGCTCGGGTTCGTCCCGCGGATCGTGTTCCCGCTCTTGCTCGTGGGGGCGCTGTTCCTGATCGCGCGCGAGCTGGTGCGCCGCGCTCCGGCGTCGACGCCGCTCCGCGCGAGCGCCATGGGATGGGGACTCGTCTGTCTGATGCTGCTCGGGCCGATCCTGCTGCCGTGGTACGTCACGTGGGCGCTGCCGCTCGCCTGGTTGCTGCCACGAACGCCTCGGCTCGTCCTGATCGCCACGAGCCTGGCGCTGACGGTCTCGCAATGGACCACGGAGCCGGCGAACTTCTCGGCCGCGTACCGCGCGAACATCTGGTTCGGCCACTACGTCGTGACGCCGCTCGTGATCGCGCTACTCGTGCTCGTGCTGCGGGACCTGCTCCGCCGCACGCGGTCGGGAGCGCCACTCGAGGACGAGCCAGGTCAGATACCCGAACCCGCCGGCGATCGCTGAGACGACCCAGGCGCCGGCCGCGGACCCGATGGGAAGGCCGATGCGTTCGAGCGCGACCGCGAACAGGACGAGCGCCCCGACCCCGAACGCCGGCGCCGCGGCGGCGGCGCTCGTGGCGTCGGCGACCGCCACCCGCGCCCAGCCGAAGCCGGCGAGCCACGTGAAGGCGAGCACGAGCGCGCTCGTCACCGCGATCCCGTTCGGCGAGGCGGGCAGCAGCGGCTCGACCGCCCCGGTCGCGCCCTCGGACGATCCGCCCTCGATCACGATCCCGGCGCTCGCTTCGTCAACCCGATCGAACGGCCGGAGCACGAACGTCGCGGGTTGGCCTTCGGCCTGAAGGTGCGCTCGCTGCAGATCCTGGGCTGTCAGACGCTCCAACGCCCTCCGTTCGGGTCCTCTGTTCGCATCGCGGAGCGGCGGGACGACGATCACGACGTCGCGGATCCGATCCGGCGGCACCGCCGCCCGGATCACGTTGCCGGCGCGGGTGGCGAGAAAGGTCACGGTCTCGTCCCGCTCGTTCACGAGGAAGACGAGCGGCCCGCGGTCGCTCGCCGCCGCGAGCGCGTTGGCGGCCGTTGCGGCATCGACCTCCTCTTCGGAGAGGAACGGCTCCTGCCGGTTCCACGCGATGAACGCGCCGGCGAGCATCGCGAGCGTCAGGGCGCTCGTCACGGCGATGCCGAGGGCGCGCCGGTCGCCGAACCAA
>CAZMNP010000083.1:0-7158 GCA_964567675.1 uncultured Actinomycetes bacterium | reverse complement strand
CGATCCCAACGAGCACGAGGCGCTGATGCAGACGGGCGATGACGAAGGGGAGCCGCACGTCGCCGAGGTGTTCCGACAGGGATACCGCCTGCGCGGCTCGGTGATCCGTCCCGCGAGCGTGCGCGTCGAGCGGAAGTAGGGAAGACAGGGATGTCCGGGTGAACGGTGACGTCCGCCGCGAGTGGTTCGAGAAGGACTACTACCAGGTCCTCGGCGTGCCGAAGAACGCGACCGCGGCCGAGATCAAGAAGGCGTACCGAAAGCTCGCACAGAAGTTCCATCCGGACGCGAATCCCGGCAACGCCGACGCGGAAAGCCGGTTCAAGGAGGTCTCGTCCGCTCACGACGTGCTCGGGGACCAGGAGAAGCGCAAGCAGTACGACCAGGTCCGCGACATGGCGGCATCGGGCTTCGGCGGGGCTCCGGGCGGTGGCTTCCCCGGCGGCGGCTTCCCCGGCGGGGGCCGGGTGCGGTTCGAGGATGCGAACTTCGACGTCGGCGATCTCGGCGACCTGTTCGGCGGTCTGTTCGGCGGCCGTGGCCGAGGGCGTGGCCGGGCGCGACCGGCGCGTGGTGCGGATCTGGAAACCGAGATCGCCGTTGCATTCGAGGACGCGATGAGCGGGACCACGGTCCCCGTGCGGTTCGAGGGGCCGGCGGCGTGCGAGACGTGCGGCGGTTCCGGCGCGGCTCCCGGTACCAGCCCGGTGACGTGTCCCCAGTGCGGCGGTTCCGGCGAGACCGCGGTGAACCAGGGCGTCTTCCAGATGTCGCAGACCTGCACCCGGTGTCAGGGGTCGGGACGGATCGTTGAGACGCCCTGTCAGACGTGTGGAGGGAGCGGGAGCCGGCGACGCACGCGGAGCTTCCAGGTCAAGGTGCAGGCGGGCGTGAAGGACGGAGCGCGGATCCGTCTGGCGGGTCGTGGAGAGCCGGGGCCGGCGGGCGGACAGCCCGGTGATCTCTTCGTCCGCATTCGCGTCCGGCCTCACGAGTACTTCGGCCGCAAGGGGTCCGATCTCACCGTGGATCTGCCGGTGACGTACGCGGAGGCGGCTTTGGGCGCGAACGTTCAGGTGCCGACGCTGAACGGGCCCGTGACGATGAAGGTGCCGGCCGGCACCCCGAACGGGAAGGTCTTCCGGCTGAAGGGCAAGGGCGCGACCAAACGCGGGGGCAAGGGCGATCTGCTCGTCACGGTCGGCGTCGAGGTGCCGCAGAAGCTGTCGAAGCCGGAGAAGGAACTGTTGAAGCAGCTGCAGGACGTCGAGAAGGAGTCGCCGCGGCGACGCCTCGGCGTGACGTAAGAGGAGGACGACCGTGACACGCGAACCTGAGGGCGGGCGGACCACCGATCGGTCCGGGGAGCGTGCCGTCTACATCATCAGCGTCGCCGCCGAGCTTGCCGGCGTGCACCCGCAGACGCTCCGGATGTACGAGCGCAAGGGGTTGGTCCAGCCCAAGCGCACCTCGGGGAACACACGCCGGTACTCCGAACGCGACATCGAGCGGATCCGCGCGATCCAGGAGCTGACCCAGTTGGGCGGCATCAGCTTGGCCGGCGTGAAGCTGTTCATCGAGATGCGCGAGCAGCTGGCCGAGATGGAACGTCGAGCCGAGGACCTCGAGCGCCAGCTGATGCGGCGCGCGACGGCACGTGAGACTCGCGCGCGCGCGGAGATCCTTCCGCTGCGCAGCGTCCTGCGTTTCCGCTGGGAGGAGGACTCGACCCCGTGACCGAGATCCGCGGCCCGCGAGTGCTGCTCCGCGGCTTCCGCCCGGACGAGGTCGACGTCGCCGTGGCCCGCACGGGCGGTGTCTCCTCCTGGTCGGCCGGCGACGACGCCGAACGCGGCCGTCGGCGCCGCGAGCGGATCGAGCGGTCCGGATCGCGCACCGAATGGGAACTGCTCTTCGCGGTGGAGGCCGGCGGCCGGCTCGTCGGCGACGTCCAGGGCCGCTGCTCCGATCACGCCATGCCACCGGGCGTCTGGGAGATCGGCATCGAGCTGTGGGACGAGTCGGACCGGGGTCGCGGGATCGGCCGTGAGGCCATTGCCCTGCTGTCCTCGCACCTGTTCGAGCACGAAGACGGGATCCGCGTGCAGGCGACGACGGACGTGGACAACGAGGCGATGCGCCGCGCGCTCGAGGCACTCGGCTTCTGGTTCGAGGGAGTGCTGCGCGGCTTCATGCCGATTGCCGATGGCGCGCCTCGTGACTACGCGATCTACGGGTTGACGAGAGACGACTGGCAGACGGAGAGGGAGAGATGGATCCGAACAAGCTGACGATGAAATCGCAGGCCGCGCTCGAAGGGGCGCGCCAACAGGCGCTCGCGCGCAACCATCCGACGATCGAGCCCGAGCACGTGCTGTTCGCGCTGCTCTCGGACGCAGAAGGGGTGGTCTATCCGCTCCTGCATCACCTGGGTGTCGCGCCGAAACCGCTGCGCGACCAGGTGGACGCGGCGCTCGACCGGTTGCCGAGGGTCTACGCACCGGCCGCGGAGGTTCGCGTGGGCCCGGCCCTCGGCACGGCGATCGACGCCGCGTTCCGGGAGGCCGAGGCGCTGACCGACGAGTACTTGTCGACCGAGCACCTCCTGCTCGCGCTCCTGGCGGGGAGCTCGGGCGCTACGAGGATCCTCCGTGAGGCCGGCCTGGAGCGCGACGCGGTGCTCGGCGCGCTCGCCGAGGTCCGAGGGCGGCAGCGCGTCACCGACCAGAATCCGGAGGAGAAGTACCAGGTGCTGGAGCGGTACGGGCGCGACCTGACCGACCTCGCTCGGCGAGGCAAGCTGGACCCGGTGATCGGCCGGGACGACGAGGTCCGCCGCGTGATCCAGGTTCTTTCCCGGCGGACGAAGAACAACCCCGTCCTGATCGGCGAGCCCGGCGTGGGCAAGACGGCCATCGTCGAAGGGCTCGCGCAGCGGATCGTCGCCGGCGACGTTCCGGAGTCGCTGAAGGACAAGCGCGTCGTCGCGCTCGACCTGGGCGCGATGGTTGCCGGCTCGAAGTATCGCGGCGAATTCGAGGAGCGACTGAAGGCGGTGCTCCGCGAGATCGCCGAGTCCGAGGGCCAGATCGTCACGTTCATCGACGAGCTGCACACGATCGTGGGCGCCGGGGCGGCAGAGGGCGCCATGGACGCGGGCAACATGCTGAAGCCGATGCTCGCGCGGGGCGAGCTACGCGCGATCGGCGCGACCACCCTCGACGAGTACCGCAAGCACATCGAGACGGACCCCGCGCTCGAGCGGCGGTTCCAGCCGGTGCTCGTCGAGGAGCCGAGCGTCGAGGACACCATCGCGATCCTGCGCGGACTCAAGGAGCGGTACGAGGTGCATCACGGCGTGCGGATCCAAGACCCCGCGCTCGTCGCGGCGGCCGTGCTGTCACATCGCTACGTCAGCGGCCGGTTCCTCCCGGACAAGGCCATCGATCTCATGGACGAGGCCGCCTCGCGCCTGCGCATCGAGATCGACTCGGTGCCGCTGGAGATCGACGAGGTCGAGCGTAGGATCAAGCAGCTCGAGATCGAGCGCGCGGCCCTCCGCAAGGAGACGGATGCGGCGTCCAGGGACCGGCTCGAGCGGCTCGAGCAGGAGCTCGCCGACCTGCAGGAACGCTCGGCGGGGATGCGGGCCCACTGGCAGCACGAGAAGGAGCGGATCGACCGCATCCGACGCCTCAAGTCGGAGATCGAGGCGGCCCACGGCGAGTTCGAACGCGCCGAACGCGAGGGCGCGCTCGAGCGGGCCGCGGAGCTCCGCTTCGGACGACTCGTGGAGCTCGAGAAGGGCCTCGAGGAGGAGAACGCCGGCCTCGAGGAGCTCCAGCGCGATCGCAAGATGCTGAACGAAGAGGTCACCGAGGAGGACGTCGCCCAGGTCGTCTCGAAGTGGACGGGCGTCCCGGTGTCGCGCCTGATGGAGGGCGAGATGCACAAGCTCGTCCACCTCGAAGAGGCCCTGCACGCCCGAGTGGTCGGTCAGGACGAGGCGGTCGAGGCCGTCGCGAACGCGATCCGGCGTTCCCGGGCGGGACTGTCCGATCCGAACCGGCCGATCGGGTCCTTCTTGTTCCTCGGTCCGACCGGGGTCGGCAAGACCGAGCTCGCCCGGGCGCTGGCCGAGTACCTGTTCGACGACGAGCGCGCCGTCGTGCGGGTGGACATGAGTGAGTACCAGGAACGCCACACGGTTTCGCGCCTCGTCGGAGCGCCACCCGGCTACGTCGGGTTCGAGGAGGGCGGCCAGCTGACCGAGGCGGTGCGGCGTCGGCCGTACTCGGTCGTGCTCCTGGACGAGATCGAGAAGGCGCACGGCGACGTGTTCAACGTGCTGCTGCAACTGCTCGACGACGGACGGCTCACCGACGGGCAGGGGCGCACGGTGGACTTTCGGAACGCGATCGTCATCATGACCTCCAACCTCGGCAGCGCGATCTTCCAGGACACGTCGATTCCGGCCGACAAGCGCCGTGAGGAGATCCTGGGGGATGTCCGCGGGTTCTTCCGCCCGGAGTTCGTGAACCGGATCGATGAGATCGTCGTGTTCGATCTGCTCGGGGTCGACGAGCTCCGCAGGATCGTGGACATCCAGGTCCGGCTGCTATCCGAGCGCCTGGCGCAGCGAGCGCTCACGCTCGAGCTGACGGGTGCGGCGCGCGATCGTCTCGCGACCGTTGGTCACGACGCCGCGTTCGGAGCGCGGCCGCTTCGGCGTCTGATCCAGCGCGAGATCCAGGACCCGCTCGCGATGCGGCTCCTGTCCGGCGAGATCCACGAGGGCGACCGGATCGTCGTGGACGTCGAGGACGAGGCGCTCGTGTTCCGCGCGGATCCCTCGTAGGGCCGAGACGGCGCGCCCATCGCACGGGTCCCCGTCGGTCCGCCCGGCCGTTCCTATACTCGCGCGATGAGAACTCGCCCGCTGAACCCCTGGTCGCGCGTGCTCTTGGTGTTGGTCGCCGCGGTCGGTGGGGCGCTCCTGTTGCGGGTCGTTCCCCCGCTCCTCGTTCTCTCGCTGTTCATCGGGAGCGTTTCTTACATCAACTTCCGCTTCCGCCGGGCGGTGCGCCAGGCTCCTCGGACGGGTTCGGAGCTCCTGGGACTGAAGCGCGAGGCGGAGGACCCCTTCGGCATCCTCGGGTACCCGATCGCGCTGTTCACCCGGGGCTCGGATCCGGCGATCGACGAGCTGGTGTGGGGGACGTGGAATGGGCTCGACGTCCGTGTGTTCGCCGTATCCCTCCTCGCGCCGACGCTGCCGGGTCATCCACCCCAGCGAGCGTCGTTCGCGTGCGCTTTGACTCGGCTCGAAGCCGAGCTTCCCGCCGTGGTCATCGAGCCGGGTGCGTTCGTCACGCGGATCGAGCGGGCGCCGACGGCGCCCGTGGTCGAGATCGACGACCCACGGTTCAGCGCGGCCTTCAACGTGTGGTCGGAGGACGCGGCTTTCGCGCGAGACCTGCTCATCCAGGACCTTCGCGACTGGCTGGGCTCGCTCGACTCCCGTTGGGCCGTCGAGCTTCACGGCAGGATCGCGATGGTGTACGGGCCGCGTCCGGACCGACCCGACGTCGTCTCGATCCTCGAGGCGCTGAAGGACCTTCTCGAGCAGATGCCGAAGGACGTGCTCGCGGCGCATCCTCCGCCGTTTGAGGACGGGCGCACCGCGTCGTAGCGTGACGTCGTGGCCGAGATCGAACCGACCGCGTCGGGACCCGAAGCCGAGCGGCCGCGCGTCCTGCGCCGCGGCCGCGAGGACCGAGTCATCGCGGGTGTGTGCTCCGGCCTGGGCCGGTACTTCGGGATCGATCCCGTGCTGCTGCGGATCGCGTTCGTCGTGCTCGCGATCGCGGGCGGCGGCGGGATCCTCCTCTACGTCGTGTGCTGGATCTTGATCCCCGAGGAGGGCGAGAACGAGAACCTCGGAACGGTCCGGCCCTCCAACGTCGACTCGACGAGGTTGGTGGTCGGGGGCGCATTGATCGCGATCGGGACGATCCTGCTCCTGAACCTCAGCATCCCGGCGCTCGGTCGCTACTTCTGGCCGCTCGCCGTCATCGCGGCGGGGGTCGCGATCGTGATCCAAGCCGCTGCCTCCCGGCGATGAGCACGACCTCACCGCCGGTATCGCCCCTCGAGCGGGTACGCAGCGGGCGGCTCGTTGCGGGACTCCTGCTGGTCCTGTTCGGCGTCGGATGGCTGCTCGAGGTCCTCGACGTCATCGACTTCCCGTGGGACGTGCTGCTCCCCATCGCCCTGATCCTGGTCGGCGTCGCGATCGTGGTGGCGTCACGGTCCGGAGCGCGGCCTGGCGGTCTGATCGCGGTCGGGATCGTCCTGACGGGCGTGATGGTGATCGGTTCCGCGATCGACTTCCCCTTGGGGGGAGGCGTGGGCGAGCGTCTGGAGCGGCCCGCTACGGTCTCCGAGCTTCGCGACGAGTACGTCCTCGGGATCGGACAACTCACGGTCGATCTCACCGACCTGTCCGCGGGGGCGCTCGGTGCTGATGCGCGTACGCGCGTCCGCGTCGGGGTAGGCCAGCTGGTCGTGATCGTCCCCGAGGAGCTCCCGGTGCTGGTGTTCGCGCGCGCGTCCGTCGGGAACGTCCGGGTCTTCGAAGACGAGGAGGGTGGGTTCGGCGCGGAGCGAGAAGCCGGACCCGGTCTCGACGGTCGCGGTTCGGTCCTCGAGCTCGTGCTTTCGGTCGGACTCGGAGAGGTCGAGGTGCGTCGTGGCTGAGACCCGGCCCAGTCGGGCCGGGCTCGTCGCCGGCGTCTTCTTCATCGTCGCGGGCCTGGTCTTCCTGCTCGAGCGGCTCGACGTATGGGAGCTCGAGATCCGCACGCTCGCTCCTGCACTGCTGATCGCGCTCGGCTTCGTCGTCCTGCTCGGCGGCAGGTCGGGGGAGGGCCGGTCATGAGCCGGTGGCGCTCGGTGGACCGATCGGACCGGGGGTAGCGCCGCCGTGGAGTACGTCCTCCTGCCGCTCGTGATCCTGGGCGTCGTCGCGATCGTCGTCGGCTCGTACTACCTGAAGAAGAAGCGGCGCGAGGCGCTGGCTGCGATGGCGAGGCAGCTCGGTCTCTCCTACTCGCAAGAGGACACCGCCGGCTGCCTCGCCCTGCCCTTCACCCTGCT
>CAZMNP010000082.1:0-9598 GCA_964567675.1 uncultured Actinomycetes bacterium | reverse complement strand
TCGAGCTTGCCCTTCCAGCTGGCGAACACGACGTAGGAGTGCGTGACGCTGGCGATGTTGCCGTCGTTATCGGACGCCGTGACGGTGAGGCTGTGGACTCCGGGGCTCAGGTCGAGCGCCGATCCGTTCGGAACCGTGCCGACACAGCTCGCGAGGCCGGAGCCCCCCGCCTCGTCGGCACACGTGAAGCTCGCCGTCATCGCCTCGCGGGCGGTGATGCCGCCGACACCGAGGACGGCGACGCCGTCGACCGGTGAGGTGATCGTGATCGAGGGCGGTGTGACGTCGTCCACAGGCGGATCGGCGTGCGGGAGGTTCATGCGACCGATCGTGTCCGAGAGGGCTCCCGTGAACCAGATGTTGGCGTCGGGTCCCGCCGTGATGCCGAACGGACCGCTGCCCGCGGTCGGGACGTCGAACTCGGCGATCGAGCCGGCCGGCGAGATGACGCCGACCGCGTTCCCGTCGCGCTCGGTGAACCAGACGTTCCCATCCGGACCAAGGGCGAGGCCGGCCGGTGAGCTGTTCGGCGTCGGCAGCGTGAACCGCGTGACGGTGCCGTTCAGCGCCAGGCGACCGATCGTGTTCGTCGCCTGTTCGGTGAACCAGATCGCGCCGTCGGAGCCGGTCACGACGTCGCCGAGGCTGAGACCGGTCGCGCCGAGGCCGAACTCGGTGACCGTCCCGTCGACGGCGATCCGTCCGATCCCGTCGAGGTTCGACTCGACGAACCACATCGCTCCGTCGGAACCCGAGGTGATCGAGGTCGGGCGTGGGTTGCCGGCGGGAAGCGCGTATTCGGAGATGGTGCCGGCCATCGAGATGCGTCCGATGCGGTTGCCGGTCCGCTCCGTGAACCACATCGCGCCGTCGGAACCGAGGGCGATGTCGATAGGCACCGCGCTCGAGCTCGGCAGCGGGAAGAGGGTCATGGCGCCTGCAGGCGTCACGCGCGCGATCGCGTTCGCGTTTCGGAGCGCGACCCAGAGGTTCCCGTCCGGACCGGCGGCGATCCCTTCGGGACGGGGATCGGGATCGGCGATCGGGAACTCGGTCACCACGCCCGCGGGCGTGATCCGTCCGACGACGCCACCCGTCCGCTCGGTGAACCATAGGTTGCCGTCGGGCCCGTTCACGATCTCGTTCGGGAGCCCGGCCGCGGTGAGGATCGGGAACTCGTCGATCGTCCACGGGGTGGCGGCGCTCGCGGCCCCGCCGACGGTGAGGAGCGCAACGACGAGGGCGGCAGCCACAGCGGTTCGCCGGGTGCGCCCTCTTGCGATCCTCTGGATGACCATCGCTTCTCCTCCGAACACGTCATGCACCGGGTCCTGCCCGTAGTGCTGGTATCGGCAAAACAACGTCCACCGGAGCAGGGGCCATGCGGCTGGGTTTTCCATCCCCCGAACGGGGATCGGGCCATCGGTCAGGAGGAGTCGGAAGGGTTCAGAAGAACGGCAGGTAGTACTCGATCTCCCACGGCGTGACGTCCGTCGTGCCCGTATCCTCGACCGCCTTCTGGTAGCGCTCCCACTCCGCGCGCTTCAGCTTGGTGAACGTCTCGATCAGCCACGGGCCGAGGGCGGAGCAGAGCTCGGCGTCGGCCTCGAGTGCCGCGAGCGCGGTCTCGAGCGTGGGGGGGACCCGGCGATCGGTGTTCACGGGCTCGCCGACCACCTGGGCCGGTGGCGGTTGCATCTGGTGCTCGACGCCGAACCGCGCCGCGTGCAGCACCGCGGCCGCCACCAGATAGGGGTTCGCCGCTCCGTCCGCCATCCGATGCTCCAACCTGGTCGCCTCGCCGCGGGCCGGCGGGATCCGGATGCAGACGGTGCGGTCGTCGTAGCCCCAGTTCGCCCAGTAGCCGTTCAGCATGTCGGGCTGGAGTCGCTTGTAGGCGTTCACGTGCGGGGCGGCGATGGCCGCGATCGCCTCGTGGTGGGCGAGCAGGCCTGCGACGCACCCCTTGACCATCGGAGTGAGGCCGTCGGGAGCGTTCGGATCGTGGAAGGCGTTCGAGCCGTCCGAGCGCCGGAACGAGACGTTCAGGTGCAGGCCGCTGCCGCCACGGTCGTTGAACGGCCGGCCGAGGAAGGTCGCGAGCTTGTCGTGCCTGGTGGCCACCTCTTTCACCAGGAGGCGGAACAGGAAGCACTCGTCGGCCGCGGCGATGACCTCCTTGTAGCGGAGATTCACCTCGTACGCGGCCGTGTCGAACTCGGCTCCCCACGCCTCGATCGGGAATCCCGTCTTCAGCGAGGCGCGGACCATGTCGTCGACCGTCCCGTCCGGGTCGATCGAGGCCCCGGTGCCGTAGACGCGGTGGGAGGGGAGGTCGACCGGCTTCCACGCGCCGTCCTCGTCCTTGTCGCACAGGTAGAACTCGGACTCGAACGAGAACATCGGCTCCAATCCCATCGCTTGCCACGGCTGGACCGCCGCGCGGAGCACCTGCCTGGGGTCCACGTCGAGCGGCGCCCCGTGCTGCTGGACGTCGGCGATGCCGACGATCGTGTCCTCCTCCCAGCCCTGGCGGAGGGTGTCGCGGTCCACGAACGCTTCGACGTCGGGCAGGCCGACGTCGAATTGCTGCCGCGAGATGTCGAGGATCTCCTTGTCCGTGGTGAGCGGGTAGACGCCGACGCAGAACGCGGCCCGGCCGTGGTCGGCCACGTCGCCGAACAGGTACTTGCCCCGTTCCAGCCCGAGCACGTCCGAGAACAGGAGCCGGAGCCGCTTGCCCTTGATGTCCAACTCAGCTCTCCTGGCCATCGTTCCTGAAGGGCCGTTCGGGAGCGAACGGTCCCGGCGAGGATAGTGCACCCCGCTCGCGTCGGGGAAGCCGGCGAGCGTGCCCGGCGGTAGGGTCCGGCCCGTGGACGGGGGGTTCTCGCTCGAGACCGATCGCCTGCGTCTGCGCGCGTACCGGCCAGAGGACGTGGACGCCCTGGCCCCGATGTTCGCCGACCCCGAGCACATGCGTTTCTATCCGGCGCCGTTCGATCGCGAGCGGACGGTGGCGTGGATCGCCCGCCAGCTCGAGCGGTACCAAAAGGACGGGTTCGGCCTGTGGGTCGCGGAGGATCGTTCGTCCGGGGGGTTCGTCGGCACGGTCGGACCCGCATTGCAGGAGGTGGAGGGCGAGCGCCTGGTCGAGATCGGCTGGCACGTGCGTCCCGGGCTGAAGGGCTCGGGGTTCGCGCCGGAGGCGGCGGCCGCGGCGCGCGACTGGGCGTTCGCGAACCTGGAGGTCGGGCATCTGATCAGCCTGATCCTGCCCGAGAACACGCCGTCGGCACGCGTGGCCGAGAAGATCGGAATGCACGTCGAGCGCGAGGCCGACTTCAAGGGGCTGCGGCACCGCGTGCACCGGGTCGACCGCCCGGAGTCGGCCCCCTAGTCGCGCTTCGGCGGCCGGATCCCGCGGAACTCCCAGTCGCCGCCGAAGGCCGTCGAGATCACCTCTTCGGACTCGCTCGGCTGGGCGCCGACATCTTCGCGGACCGGGACGGAGCCCTCCACGATGGTGTTCCGCAGAACGCCGAGGCCCTCCACCTCGACCTCCACGACGTCGCCCGGCTCGACCGGGCGCGAGTTCGCCGGTGTTCCCGACAGGATGACGTCGCCCGGCATCAGTGTGATCGTCCGCGCGATGTCGGCCACGAGATAGGGCATGTCCCAGACCATCTCGTCCGTCGAGCCGTCCTGCGTCACGTCGCCGTTCACGCGGGTGCGGATCCGCTTGCCGCGGAAGTTCCAGTCGGTCACGAGCCCCGGGCCGAGCGGGCAGAGGGTGTCCGCGCCCTTCACCCGCAGCATCGAGCCCGCGTCCGTATCGCGGAAGTCGTGCAGGCCGTAGTCGTTCGCGATCGTGTACCCGGCGATGTACTCACCGGCCTCGCGGGGCGTCACGTGACGGCACTCGCGGCCGATCACGATCGCGATCTCGCCCTCGTAGTTCAGGTACCGGCACCGCGGGGGCCGCACGACCGTTCCGCCGTGCGCGTTCAGCGCGCTCACCGGCTTGTGGAAGTAGGTGGGGGCTGCCGGCAGCTTCGCGAGGAACTCCTTCACGCGGCTCTCGTAGTTCAGGTGGATGCAGACGATCTTGGTCGGCTCGCACGGGCTGAGGTGCGCGGCCTCGTCGATCGGCAGGCGGCGGCCGTCGGGGGCTACGAGCTCCTCGCCCTCGCGCGTCACGCTCGTCGGCATGCCGTCGAGCAGGATCCGCCTGGTTTCCACCCGCCTCCTCCCGTGTCCGCCGCTCCGGTTCCGCTTCGACGCGGGTCGTTCGGAGCCGAAGGTAGTATGCCGCGCATGGCGGAGCTGAAGGGTTTCGTGCCGCCGCTCACGCCCGAGGGTCGCTCCTCGGTCGTCCCCGGTCCGCCGTGGCACTACTCCGGCGACCTGCTGACGATCGAGTATCGAGCGGCGCCCGGCTCCGTGGCGCGATGGCTGCCGGAACCGCTCGCGCCCGTCGACGAGGATCCCGATGCCGTCGCGATGATCTTCGCCGACTGGCAATCCTGCTCGGACTCGTACGACGAGCTGCTCGACCCGATCCGCTCGCAGTACAAAGAGGCCTTCCTCGTCGTCCGCTGCTCCTACCGTGGCGAGCAGTACTCCAGATGCGTCCTGATCTGGGTCGACAAGGACTTCGCGATGATCCGCGGCTGGCATCAGGGGTATCCGAAGAAGCTCGGCTCGATCTGGATCACGCGCCCGGTTCGCCATGGGAAGGCCGGCCCTCGTCTCGAGCCCGGTGGCCGCTTCGGCGCGAGCGTGGCCGTGTACGACCGCCGGATCATCGATGCGCGGTTCACGATCACCGGGCCCGCGGACTCGAACGGTTTCGTGAACGCGCTCCCGATGCTCCATCACCGCTTCTTCCCATCGATCGAGGAGGGGAGCGCCCCCTCGATGAACGAGCTCGTGACGATGAAGAGCTACGACTGGGAGGGTTCGAACGTCTGGACCGGGGCCGCCGAGCTCGAGTTCGGGAGCTCGCCGGTCGAGGAGCTCGACAGTCTCGCGCCCGTCGAGACGATCGCCGGGTACTGGCGGAGCGTCGGCGTCACGTGGGGCATCGGGACCCGGCTCGCCTGACCGAGGGATGACCGCCCTCCGCCGGATCGACGTGGGCACCGCGCGCCGCCTCGCGATCGCGAAACAGTGCCTTGCCGGCCTCACGCCGCGTTCTTCGCCCGCGAAGGTGCTGGACGTGATCCGCTCGATCCGGTGTGTGCAGCTCGACCCGATCTCCGTGGTGGCGCGGAGCCCGTTGCTCGTGTTGCGCAGCCGGATCGACGACTTCCAGCCCAGGCACCTCGACCGGCTGCTGTACCGAGACCACTCGCTCTTCGAGTACTGGGCGCACGCGGCCTCGATCGTCCTGTCGGAGGACTACCCGATCTTCCGGTACCGGATGCGCAACTGGACCAAGACCGGGCCCGGTGCCTGGAGTGACCGGACCCGCGACTGGATCCGGTCGAACGCGAAGCTGCGGCGCTCGGTGCTCTCGGAGCTCAGCCGGCGCGGCCCCCTGCGCGTCCGCGACTTCCCCGACCACTCCGTCGAGAGCTGGGTGTCCAGTGGGTGGACGAGGGATCGCAACGTCGACCAGATGGTCCGGTTCCTGTGGATCCAGGGCAAGGTGATGGTGGCCGAGCGGAACGGCCTCGAGAAGTGGTGGGACCTCGCCGAACGGGTGCTGCCCGAAGATGTGCGGCGTGAACGGATGTCGGACGGCCAGGTCGCCCGCCGGGCGATCGAGCTGTCGCTTCGATGTCTGGGGGTCGGCACGGCGGCGCACGTCCGCGGGCATTTCACGCACGGGTACCCGGGGCTGCCGGCGATCCTGAAGGGGTTCGAGCGCAAGGGACTCGCCGAACGGGTCGAGGTCATCGACGACGGTACCCCGCGGCCCGGCACCTGGTACGTGCATCGCGAGGACCTTCCGCTCCTTGAGCGGATCGACCGCGGCCGGTGGGAGCCGCGCACGACGATGCTGTCGCCGTTCGACAACCTCATGCACGATCGCAAGCGCCTGCTCGACCTCTTCGGCCTCGACTACAAGATGGAGATCTACGTCGCCGCCGTGAAGCGCCGTCACGGCTACTACTCGATGCCCGTGCTCGACGGGGACCGATTCCTCGCGCGGGTGGATCCGGCGAACGACCGGGAGGGCTCTCGCCTGATCGTGCGCCACCTCGTGCCCGAGCCTGGCGTCAAGGCGGACGCTGCGACCACCGCGGCCGTCTCGAACGCCGTGCACGACCTGGCCGGATGGCTGGGCGCCGAGCGCGTCGACGCCGACCGTTCGGTCCCGCCCGCCTGGCGCCGCGCGCTCGGCTAGCGAGATCCACCGGCGGGCGCTGGTCCGCGAGTCGCTGCGATAGCCTGCGGGCGATGCGTCTCGTCCGCTTCCGCTACGGCGACCGGATCGCCACCGGCGCCTCGGACTTCGGCTCCGACACGATCCGGGTCCTGAAGGGCACCTTCTTCCAGGATCCGCTTCCGACGGGGGAGGAGGTGCCGTTCGACGACGTCCGGCTGCTCGCGCCGGTCCTTCCCTCCAAGTGCGTGTGCATCGGCAAGAACTACGCGGCGCACGCGGCGGAGTTCGACATGGAGGTCCCCGAGGAACCGCTGGTGTTCCTCAAGCCTTCGACCGCGGTGATCGGACCGCACGACCCGATCTGGCTCCTGCCGATCAGCAAGCGGGTCGACTACGAGGGCGAGCTGGCAGTCGTGATCGGACGCATCGCCAAGCACGTCCGCACGGAGGACGCGTACAAGTTCATCCTCGGCTACACCTGCGCGAACGACGTGACGCTTCGCGATCTGCAGAAGACCGACGACCAATGGGCACGGGCGAAGGGCTTCGACGGCTCGTGCCCGCTCGGGCCATGGATCGAGACGGACCTGGACCCAACCGACGTCCGCGTCGAGACGCGCGTCAACGGCGCGATCCGCCAGGCCGGCCAGACGAGCGACATGGTCTTCGGGGTCGCGACCCTGATCGAGTACGTCACGTCGTTCATGACGCTGCTCCCCGGCGACGTCATCCTGACCGGCACCCCGGAGGGCGTCGGGCCGCTCGCCACCGGCGACGTCGTCGAGGTCGAGGTCGACGGCGTCGGCACGCTCTCGAACCCCGTGGACGCCGCGACGTGACGTCGCCGGTCCGCACCCGCTTCGCGCCGGCACCGTCGGGCTCGCTCCACGTGGGGAACGCGCGGACCGGCCTGTTCTCGTGGGCGTTCGCGCGGCACCACGGCGGCGACTTCATCCTTCGCATCGAGGACACGGACGCCTCGCGCGTGACCGAGGAGGCGTTCCACGGTGTGATGGACTCGCTGCACTGGCTCGGGCTCGACTGGGACGAGGGGCCCGACGTCGGCGGCCCGCACGAGCCGTACCGCCAATCCCAGCGTCTGCCGATCTACCGCGAGATGACCGAGCGCCTGCTGGCGCAGGGCGACGCCTATCCCTGCTACTGCACCGAGCAGGAGCTCGAGGAGCGCCGGAAGGCGGCGTTGAAGAGCAGTCGCCCGCCGCCGAACGACCCGTGCCGGGACCGCACCGAGGAGGAGCGCGAGGCGTTCGAAGCCGAGGGGCGACCGCACGCGGTTCGTTTCCGGATGCCCGAGCGCGAGTGGGTGACGAACGACCTGGTCAAGGGCGAGGTCCGGTGGGCGCCGGGGCTCCTGAAGGACTTCGTCCTGATGCGCTCGGACGGCTCGCCGGTCTTCCTGCTCGCCGTCGCCGTCGACGACATGCTCATGGGCGTCACGCACGTGATCCGCGGCGACGACCTCCTGGACAGCGCCCCGAGGAACGCGGCGGTGATCGAGGCGTTGGGGGGCACGCCACCCGCGTACGCCCACGTGCCGCAGGTGAACGGGAGCGACGGCAAGCCGCTCTCGAAACGCCACGGGTCGACCAGCGTGGAGGCTTTCCGCGAGCAGGGGATCCTGCCCGAGGCCCTCATGAACTACCTGGCGCTGTTGGGATGGTCCAAGGACGCGGAGACGACGTTCATCTCCAAGGACGAGCTCGTGGAGGCGTTCGTAATCTCGCGCGTGTCGAAGAACCCCGCGCGCTTCGACGTCGACAAGCTCGAGTGGATGAACAACCACTCCATCCAGTCGCTCGACGACGACGACCTCGCGGCACGCTGCCTGCACTTCCTCGCCACCGCGGGGCTCTCACCCGATCCCGGGCTGTTGCGGCGCGCGATGCCGCTGGTCAAGGAGCGCATGAAGCGCCTGACCGACTCCGTGGAGCTGCTTCGGTTCCTGTTCACGGACGACATCGTGCCCGACGAGAAGGCGCGGGCCGTGATCGAGAAGGCGCCTCCCGGATACCTCGCCCGGGTCGCGGGCGCGCTCGAGGCGCTCGAGCCCTGGGAGGCCGAGGCGATCAAGGCGGCGCTCGACGAGGTGGCGGCGTCGGCGGGCCTGAACCGGACGAAGGGTTTCCAGCCCGTGCGCGCCGCGGTGACGGGCTCGGTCGTGTCTCCGCCGCTGCCCGAGTCGCTCGAGCTCCTCGGCAAGGAACGAACGATCGAGCGCCTTCGCTCGGCCGGATGAGACGCGTCCTGGTCCTCGTGCTCGCGCTCGCCGTGCTGGTTCCGGACGTCCCCGCATCGGCCGGCGATCCTCCGAACCCGGGCGCGATCAAGCCGGAGATCGAGTGGAAGAAGATCCCCTTCGGCGCGAAGCGCAAGCGCCAGATGGCCGCCTACTCCAAACGCCACTACGGCGAGCGGACGTACGAGCTGACCAACCCCAAGGTCGTCGTCGAGCACTACACGTCGGGAACCTCGTTCGACTCGGCGTGGAACCACTTCGCGGCCAACGGCACCCACCTGGGGGAGAAGCCGGGGGTCTGCGCGCAGTTCATCATCGACACCGACGGCACCGTCTATCAGCTGGTGAATCTGGCGATCCGCTGCCGTCACGCGATCGGGATGAACTGGACGGCGATCGGCATCGAGCACGTCGGCACGAACGCGCGCGGCATCCTCGACAACCGCCGGATGATGCGCGCATCGCTCCGCCTCACGGCGTGGCTGATGCTCCGGTACGGGATCGACGTGGGGAACGTGATCGGTCACGCCGAGATCCTGCAGAGCCGCTACCACCATGAGGCGTACGAGTCGTGGCGGTGCTCGACGCACGCGGACTGGGACCGCGGCGAGATGAGGATCTATCGCAGGCGGCTCAAGCGCGTGGCGCAGCGGCTCGGAGTCCCGCTCGGCGCGGGGACGGATTGGGTCGACTCCGGCTGCTAGGCGTCCTCGTGCGCATCGATCGAGGGCGACTACCTGCTTGCCCGCGTCGCCGTCCAGGTCCGGGTCAGGCTCGTCCCACAATCCGGACTCTCCTGGAAGGAGCGGATGATCCCCTTCACGTTACGGCGGCTCGTGAACTTGCCACGGACAACCAGGCGATCCCGTCCTTCTCCCCCCAAGAAGCGCATCGTGAACGTCCCATCATCGCGGATCGGGAAGTCCGTGCGCCTGCTATTCGCAGTCACCGTCAGGTTGCAGGACCGATGCAGTACCGAGATCTTGACGGCCGTGATCGTGTCG
>CAZMNP010000081.1:0-17535 GCA_964567675.1 uncultured Actinomycetes bacterium | reverse complement strand
CTGAGCCCAGACCGGATCGAGAGCGTGCTTCAGGATCCGCCCACGGCGGACGTCAGCGTGCACTGGGTGGTCGAGGGATGGCCCGAGGACGTGGTCCGCGCGCTGTCTGCGTTCCGGGCGAACGCCGGCTCGCGGACCGTGCAGTACGTCGTCGTCGATCTCACGGAGACCCCGCCGGATGCCTACGGCGACGATGTCGAGGTCCTCTTCCTGGAACGTGGGACCGGCTGGGCCAGCGCGCGGAACGCGGGTCTCAAACGATCCCGGGGTCGCGTCGTGGTCGTCGTCGACGGGTCGGTGGAGCCGCAGGGCGACGTGGTCGGACCGATCGAGGCGGCGCTGGCCGACCCCATCGTCGGGGTGAGCGGGCCGTTCGGCATCTCGACCCGCGATCTCCACGAGTTCCACGAGAGCGACGGGGTCGGTCGGGACCGGGAGGTCGATGCGGTCGAGGGTTACCTGATGGCGTTCCGCCGCGACGTGCTGCGCGATGTCGGGCTGTTCGACGAGAAGTTCCGTTGGTATCGGACGGCCGACATCGAGCTCTCCTTCCGGCTCAAGGACGCCGGGTTCCGCGCTCGGGTGGTCGACGTGCCGGTCATCAAGCACGTTCACCGCATGTGGGCCGAGACTCCACCGGCCGAGCGCGATCGCTTGTCCAAGCGGAACTACTACCGGTTCCTCGAGCGCTTCCGCGACCGGTTCGACCTGCTCGTCGAGCCCGGCGCGCGCCCTTAGGGGGGCGGCTGCACGACGACGTCGGCCCCCGTGGGCGTCTCTTCCACCGCCGACCCCCGCTGACCGTTCCCGCCGACCTCCTGTCGGATCTCCTCTTCGGACGGGATCGGCTTCGTCCCGTCGAAGTACCCAGTGAGGTCGTCGCCGTCGATCACCTCGGTCTGGAACAAGATCTTGGACATCCGCTCGAGGAAGTCGCGGTGTTTCGTGAGGGCCTCGGTCGCCCGGTCGTGCGCCTCGTTGACGAGGCGCGAGGTCTCCTCGTCGATGGACGAGGCGAGCTCGCCCGACAGCTCCGGCGATGAGCCCGGGAACAGCATGCCGCCGCCGCGGAACCCGTCCTTGCCGAACGACAGGGGACCGATCTTCGCGCTCATGCCGTACTCGGCGACCATCGCGCGCGCGATCTCCGTGGCGCGCTCGAGGTCGTTCTGCGCTCCGGTGGAGACCACCTTGTCGAACACGATCTCCTCGGCGGTGCGACCCCCGAGGAGGACCGCCAGCCGATCCTTCAGCTCCGGCTCGGTCAGCAGATACCGGTCCTCGAGCGGCCGCTGCATCGTCATGCCGAGTGCCGCCGCGCCCCGCGGGATGATCGAGACCCGGTGCACGGGATCCGAGGTCGGCGCGGTGAGGGCGACCAGCGCATGGCCCATCTCGTGGACGGCGACGCGCTCCTTGTCCTTCTCGGACATCACGCGGCTCTTGCGCTCTAACCCGGCGACCGTGCGATCGATCGCCTCTTCGAGCTCGACCATCGTGACGGCATCCTTCTCCTTGCGTGCGGCGAGCAGTGCCGCCTCGTTCACGACGTTCGCGAGGTCGGCGCCGGTAAACCCGGGCGTGCGCGAGGCGAGGATCCGAAGGTCGACGTTCGGGTCCAGCGCCACGCCTCGGACGTGCACCTTCAAGATCTCCTCGCGGCCCTTGAGGTCGGGCTGGTCGACCACGACCTGCCGGTCGAACCGCCCGGGCCGCACGAGCGCCGGGTCCAGGACGTCCGGCCGGTTCGTCGCCGCCATGATGATGACGCCCTTGCTCGCGTCGAAGCCGTCCATCTCGACGAGGAGCTGGTTCAGCGTTTGCTCCCGTTCGTCGTGCGCGCCGAAGCCCGCACCCATCGCGCCGGCGCGGCCCTTACCGATCGTGTCGATCTCGTCGAGGAAGACCAGCGCCGGTGCCTTCTCCTTCGCCTGCTGGAACAGCTCGCGCACCCGCGCCGCGCCGAGCCCAACGAACATCTCCACGAACTCCGAGCCGCTCATGAAGAAGAAGGGCACGTTCGCCTCACCCGCGACGGCGCGCGCAAGGAGCGTCTTGCCGCATCCGGGAGGACCCAGGAGCAGGACGCCCTTGGGGATGCGGCCGCCCAGGCGCTGGTACTTCTTCGGGTTGCTCAGGAACTCGACGATCTCCTTCAGTTCCTCCTTCGCCTCGTCGACGCCCGCGACGTCGGCGAAGGTGGTCTTCAGCTCCTTGCGGTCGTAGATCCGGACCTTGTTGCGGCCGAGGTTCAGGGCGGCGCCGGTCTGCGCGCCGCTCATCCGCCGCACGAGGAAGAACCACAGGAGCCCGAACAGCAGGAGCGGCACCACCCACCCGATCAGGATGCTCGAGAGCGGGCTCGGGGTGACGCCCGTGTACTCGACGCCGTTCTCATCCAGGAGCTCGGTCAGCGTCGACGTCCCCTGCAGGATCGGCGGGATCGTCGTCGTGAAGTTCACCGCATCGCCGTCGGGACCGCGGAACTCGCCGGCCACGGATGTCTGCGAGATCTCGAGCGTCCCGTCGATCCGATCGCCCCGGACGTGCTGGAGGAACACCGAGTAGTCGACCGTCTCCGGCCGCGGCGAGGCGAGGTAGTTGAACAGCACGAGGATCACGAGGAACCCGAGGATCCACACGAACGGGGACGTGCGCATCCGCCGGGGTTCGCCGGATGAACCCCCTCCGAGATCGAACCCCTGCCACCGGCCGCGCCGCTCGTTGTTGTTCGCCATGGACCTCGTTCCATCTTCCCATCCCCGGCTCGGAGACGACAGGCACGGGTGTCGCCCGCGCGTCCGACGAGCGCCGGGTGGCAGGCGGCCGGGATGCGGGATACTGACGGCCCGGATCGACCGGCCGCGGGAGATGCGAAGGTAAAGGTGGGGAGCGATCGCGATGGCAAGTAGTCAGGCGGCGCCGCCACAGGACGCCGCGCTGCGCGAGCGATTCGAGCGGGACGTGCTCCCGCTGCTCTCCAGCCTGTACGGGGCCGCACTGCGCCTGACCCGCAATCCGCAGGATGCCGACGACCTCGTGCAGGAAACGTACCTGCGCGCGTACCGAGGGTTCGGCGGCTTCCAGGAGGGCACGAACCTACGGGCGTGGATGTACCGGATCCTCACGAACACGTTCATCAACTCGTATCGGAAGAAGCAGCGCGAGCCTGTCACCGTCCAGGACGGCGAGGTCGAGGACTGGTACCTCTACGACAAGCTCGGGGAGTCCGGCATCGAGGCCTCGGCCGAGACGGAAGTGCTCGAGAAGATCCCCGACGAGGACGTACAGCGAGCGCTCGAGGATCTGCCGGAGAACTTCCGGATGGCGGTGCTGCTGGCCGACGTCGAGGGTTTCAGCTACAAGGAGATCGCCGAGATCCTGGGCATCCCGATCGGGACCGTGATGTCCCGGCTCCATCGTGGAAGGAAAGCCCTCCAGAAGGCGTTGTGGGAAACAGTCAGGGAGCGTGGACTTGTCACCGATTGAATGCGAGCACGCGCTGCGCCAGATCGAGCTCTACCTCGACGGGGAGCTCGTGGGGTTCGAGCGCGTGGAGGTCGAGCGGCACCTGGGGGAGTGCACGCCTTGCAGCGGGCACTCCGAGTTCCAGCGCCGGCTGAAGGAGATGCTGCGCGCCAAGTGCGGGTGCGACGAGGTTCCGGCCGAGCTGATGGAACGGATCCGCTCCATGGTCGAGGCGTCGGACCCTCACCGCCCGCTCTCGTAGGCGGTTCGAACCCGCCCGAAGGTCGCGTCGAATCACCGGCGGAGGACGACGCCGTGACCAAGGGAACGCGACCGGGCCATCTACCGCAGCCCTCGGATCCCGCGTCCCCGGATCGGCTCTGCTCGCAGCCCGGCTGCCGGACACGCCTGTCGGTCTACAACACGACCGACCGATGCTGGCAGCACGCCGAGGTCGTGTTCCCGAACCACCGAGGCAAACGGCTTCGTACCGACCGAACCTGATCGCCCGCGCCCCCTCCCTCGCGCGGGTCTTGGGCGGCCTCCGGTTCCCGGGGGCCGCTCTCCTTCGGTCGGGACCCCGCTAGGATTCGAGCGCTCGCGACCCGGGAGGAGGGACATGGACGAGCTGGGGACGATCCTCGGGGTTTGGGCTCATCCCGACGACGAGGCCTACCTGACGGCCGGGATCATGGCTCGGGCGGTCCGGAACGGCTCCCGCGTGGTCTGCGTCACCGCGACCCGGGGTGAGGGCGGCTCGATGGACGAGGAGACCTGGCCCTCGGAGACGATGGGCGAGGTCCGAACCGCGGAGCTCGAGCGGTGCCTCGCGATCCTCGGCGTGAACGAGCACGTGTGGCTCGACCTCCCGGATGTCGACATGGACACCGGTCTGCCCGAGCATGGATACGAGCGTGTCCGCGACCTCGTCACGGAGATCCAGCCGGACACGATCCTCACGTTCGGTCCGGACGGCATGACCGATCACGCGGCACACAAGGACATCTCCTCGTGGGCGACGCAGGCGCTGCGCGAGGCCGGCAAGCCGGGCTCGAAGGTGCACTACGCGACGGTCACTCAGGAGTGGGCGGACGAGTTCCTCCCGATCTGGGAGCCCTTCAACGTGTTCCGGCCCGGCACCCCGGTGATCACCGCGGAGGAGGAGCTTTCGATCGACTATCGGCTGCCGCCGGAGATCAACGCGCTGAAGGTGAAGGCGATCCTGGAGCATGTCAGTCAGGTCGGAGGCATCTTCGAAGCGGTCGGGGAAGAGGTCTGGTGGCGGCAGATGTCCGCCGAGGCGTTCCGTCTGGGCGAGCAGCATCCGTGACCGAACCGCTTGCGTTGGCGCTCCTCGGATCGGGGGAGTTCGACCCGTGGTCGGAGCCGGTCGAGCGGTGGCTCCTCGAGCGCTCCCGCAGCCCCGAAGGGCTCGCCCTGGTCGTTCCCACCGCGGCCGCGCACGAGGGGGACGCGTCCTTCGCCGCGTGGGGAGCCAAGGGACTCGAGCACTACGCGGGGCTCGGCGTCCCGGCGGAGGTGCTCTCGCTCAAGACGCGCGCGGACGCCCACCGCGACGAGGTCGTGGCCAAGCTGGACGACGCCGCGCTGATCTTCTTCTCGGGCGGGAACCCCGCGCGACTCGCCGACATCGTTCGCGACACGCCGTTCTGGGGTGCGCTCACGGCGGCGATGCGCGACGGGCTGCCGTACGCCGGTTGCAGCGCGGGGATCGCGTACCTGACCGAGACGACGTTCGACAGCGACGCCGCCGACATGGATGCCATCTGGGCACCCGGCATCGGGTTCGTGCGGAACACGGTGTTCGGGCCCCACTGGGACATCGTCGACACCTGGGTGCCGGGCGCGAGTGCGTTCATCGTCGGATCGGTCGCGCCCGAACAGACGTTCCTCGGGCTGGACGAGGACACCGCGATCGTGGGTGACGGCAGTGCCTGGCGGGTGATGGGCCGGCAAGCCATCCACGTTCTGCGAGACGGTATCTGGGACGTCTACCGCGACGGCGACGCGTTCGAGCTCGTGTTGCCGTTCGCGGAGTGAGGAGCGGAGGGTGGCGAAGCGGCGCCTGACGCGGGACGATCCGATCGAGCAACGGGCTCCCGAGATCATCCGCATCCTCTCGGAGACCTACCCGGACGCGAAGGTGGCCCTGCGGTTCTCGAACCCGCTCGAGATGCTCGTCGCCACGATCCTTTCGGCGCAGTGCACCGACGAGAAGGTGAACGAGGTGACGGAGCCCTTGTTCGCGAAGTACCGGATCTGCGAGGACTATCTGCGGGTCCCCGAAGACGAACTGAAGCTCGACATCAAGCCGACGGGATTCTTCAACCAGAAGGCGACCTCGATCCGGGAAGCGTGCCGCCGGATCGTCGAGGTCTACGACGGCAAGGTCCCCGACACGATGGAGGACCTCATCACCCTGCGCGGTGTCGCCCGCAAGACGGCGAACATCGTCCTCGGGAACGCGTACGGCAAGGTTGTCGGGATCGCCGTCGACACGCACGTGAAACGCGTCTCGGATCGGCTGGGTTTCACGCAGCAGTCGGACCCGGACAAGATCGAGCAGGACCTGATGCAGCGCATCCCGAAGGAGCGATGGTTCGACTTCACGTACGTGCTGATCGACCACGGACGCAAGGTCTGCGTCGCTCGGCGGCCCAAGTGCGAGATCTGCCCTTTGAACAACCTCTGTCCGTCGAGCCTCGTCTGACGAGCCGGGTGCGGGGTCACGGTTTCCCTCCCGACGCCTTCCCCGCCATCGTCGCGCACCGTGGCGCGTCCTCGACGATGCCGGAGAACACCCTGTCGTCCTTCGAGGAGGCGGTGCGCCTCGGCGCCCCCATCGTCGAGTTCGACGTTCGTCTGTCTCGCGACGGCGTTGCCGTCGTGATGCACGACTCCACGGTGGAGCGAACGACCGACGGGACTGGCGCCGTCCACGAGATGACCTCGGCCGAGCTCGTGGCGCTGAACGCCGGCTCGTCCGATGCGCCCGAACCGGTCCCGACGTTCGGCGACGTGCTCGACCTGTTGAGTGGGCTGGCGGCGCTGGCGATCGAGATCAAGAACATCCCGGGCGAGCCGGGCTTCCAGGCCGACGGGGAGACGCTCGTCGAGGTGACGCACGCCGAGATCGGGCGCCGCGGCTTCGACGGACCGGTCCTTCTGATCTCGTTCAACCCGCGTTCGATCGGGGCGTCGAGGTCGATCGCTCCTGACGTTCCCACCGGCTTCCTGACGACGGAGCTCGTGCCGCCGCGGGATGCGCTCGCGCACGCTCGGCGGGAGGGACACGAGATGGTGCTTCCGGGCGTGACCTCTCTGCTCGCGGCCGGGGACGCGTTCGTCGAAGAGGCGCATGCGGCGGGATCGCTCGTCGGAACCTGGACCGTCGACGATCCGGACTTGGTCCGAATGCTCGTCGACCGGGGGGTCGACGCGATCGCGTCCAACGACCCCGCGATGGCGATCGCCGCGCTCGGCCGCGCCTGAGGCGGCGATGGTCTTCCGGCGGCGAGGACTTCCCGCGCACCTCGAGGCCAGCCGCGCCGCCTTCGAGGAGTTGCTCCCCGGGCTCGAGCGCGCAAAGACGGCGCTCCTTTCCTCGGTGCCCGGCACGCGTCTCCCCGGGCGGCCGCTGGCCGAGACGCTGCTCGAGTTCGAGGAGGGCCTGAGCGAGGTCCGGGCGGAGATGGAGTCCTGGCGAGCCCCGGAGCTGCAGGACGTCTGGACCCGGGCGAGCCGCGGCCTCGACGATGCGATCGAGCGCGCGCAGCGAGTGCGCCTCGCAGCGACCCATCCGGGGAGTTTCGAGGGACTGATCGGGCTCGTCGGCGACCTCATGGCTCCCCTCGAGGCGTTCGACGATGTGATCGAACGCTTCCGCGAGCTTCGGCGCGGACGTCGGTCGCAGAGCGCAACGCCGCCACGGCCGTAGCATCGATCGATGGCTCAACGGGAGCTCGAGCTCGTCCACGCCGACATCGTCGTGTGCCGCGCATGTCCGCGGCTGGTCGAGTGGCGCGAGCACGTGGCTCGCGAGAAGGTCGCGCGCTACGCCGACGAGGAGTACTGGGGCCGTCCGGTGCCCGGTTTCGGCGACCCCGACGCGCGGATCCTCGTCATCGGCCTCGCCCCCGCCGCGCACGGCGGGAATCGGACCGGACGGACCTTCACGGGCGATCCCTCGGGGGCGTTCCTGTACCCGTCCCTGCACCGGACGGGCCTGTCGAACCAAGCCACGTCGACCGGTCGCGACGACGGCTTGCGTCTGCTCTCGACGTACATCGGCGCGGTGAACCGCTGCGCGCCCCCGGAGAACAAGCCGACGACCGTGGAGCGCGACACCTGTCTGCCGTTCCTCGGACGCGAGATCGCCGCGCTCCGCGAGCTGCGTGTGATCGTCGCGCTCGGCGAGTACGCGTGGAACGGCGGCCTCCGCGCGCTCGCGACCCACGGCCACCGGCGCCGCCCGAAACCGGCGTTCTCGCACGGGGCGGAGGTCGAGGTCGGTCCGTTCACCCTCCTCGGGTCGTACCACCCGAGCCAGCGCAACACCTTCACGGGCACGCTCACGCCCGAGATGCTCGATGCGGTGTTCGAGCGTGCCGGCGAGCTCGCCGGGCTCAACGGTCAGTCCGGCGGCGGCTCCGCCTCTTGAGATCGCTCCGTCGGCTCGGCGGCCTCGGCCTGCGCACGGATCTTCCGGAGCACCGGGATCCGATCGAGCTCGAGGATGACGAGGACCAGGGCGGCACCGAACGTCGCGACCACGTACGCGCCCATGCCGACCATCACGCCGATCGCCGTCGCCGCCCATGAGCTCGCGGCCGTCGTGAGCCCGCGAACGTCGCCGGGCGCCGTCCGGAAGATCAGGCCGGCGCCGAGGAACCCGACGCCCGTGACGACGCCCTGGATCACGCGGCTCGCGCCGTCGGGTCCGAGCACCTCGGCCCCGACCCCGGTCACGGCCGCCGCCGCGAATGCGAGGAGCGAAGGTCCGGTCGCCCGCCGACTTGCCTCGGAACTCGCGCTCGAGCCCGATCGCGAAGCCGAGCAACGCGGCGAGCGAAGCGCGGCCGATCAACGCGAGCTGCAGCGACGCGTCCACGCGGACAGCCTAGTCCGGGCATATCGCATGCGCGTGCGGCCCTTATCCTTGGGGCATGCGAGGCCACGGCCGGATGTTCCGCGTCCCCCACGAGCAGGACGATCGCCCCATCGGCAAGCACACGGTGCGGCGCGTGGTCGCCACGTTCCATCCCTACCGCGGGAAGGTCGCGCTCGTCGGCCTCGCGATCGTGATCACCTCCGGTCTCGGCGTCGTGAACCCGCTGCTCATCAAGGCGGTGTTCGACAACGCGCTGTTCGGGAACCCACCGGGCGCGTGCGGGGGAGTCCCGTGCCCGGACCTGGACCTCCTGTATCGGTACGTCGGGCTGATGATCGCGATCCCGATCGTGACCGGGATCATCGGGATCGGCCAGACCTACCTCGCGAACCTGGTCGGTCTCCGGGTGATGCAGGACCTGCGGAGCCGGCTCTACTCGCACCTGCAGTCCATGCCGCTCCGGTTCTTCACCACCACCCGGACCGGCGAGATCCAGTCGCGACTGGCGAACGACGTCGGCGGGGTGCAGAGCGTCGTCACGGACACGACGTCCAACATCCTGTCGAGCGTCGTCGTGATCGCGAGCACGTTGATCGCGATGACGATCCTGTCGTGGCAGCTCACGGCACTCTCGCTCGCGTTGATGCCGTTCTTCCTGTGGCTGACCGTGAAGGTCGGCCGCGCGAGGCGCGAGGTCGCGACCAGCACCGCGAGGACGCTCGCGGACCTGACGGCGGTCACCGAGGAGACGCTCTCGGTCTCGGGGATCTTGCTGTCGAAGGCCTTCGGCCGCCAGCGGTACGAGGTGGACCGGTTCCAGGACGAGAACCAACGTCTGACCGGTCTCCAGATCCGCCAGACGATGATCGGCCGCTCGTTCTTCGCGGTGGTCGGGACGTTCTTCTCGATCACGCCGGCGCTCGTGTACCTGGTGGCGGGGTGGGTCCTGAGCGACGGCGGAGGCTCGCTCACCGCGGGCGACATCGTCGCGTTCACCACCCTGCAATCCCGGCTGTTCTTCCCGATCGGGTCGATGCTGCAGGTCTCGACCGAGGTGCATTCCTCGCTCGCGCTCTTCGACCGGATCTTCGAATATCTGGACATGCCCCAGGAGATCCGGGACGCGCCCGACGCGGTGCACGTCGAACCGGCCGAGGTCCGCGGCAGCGTGGCGTTCCGGGACGTCTGGTTCCGCTACGAGTCGCCGCCGGAGGAGAGCGCGACGCCCGTCTCGCCGCCCGACCTCGCCGCCCAGGACGTCGTGCCGCGCGAATGGACGCTCGAGGACGTCTCGATGGAGATCCAGCCCGGGCAGCTGGCGGCCCTCGTCGGTCCGTCCGGGGCCGGCAAGACGACGATCACGTACCTGGTCCCACGCCTGTACGACGTGCAGGAAGGGGCGATCGAGATCGACGGGCTCGACGTGCGCAAGATGGCGCTGGAGTCGATCGGCGATGCGATCGGCGTCGTCACGCAGGAGACGTACCTATTCCACACGACGATCCGTCGGAACTTGCTCTACGGGAAGCCGGACGCCTCGCAGGAAGAGCTTGAGGCGGCCGCGCGGGCGGCCAACATCCACGACCGGATCGCGGAGCTCCCCGAGGGGTACGACACGGTCGTCGGGGAGCGAGGCTACACGCTCTCCGGCGGGGAGAAGCAGCGACTCGCCATCGCGCGGGTCCTGCTCAAGGATCCGCGCATCCTGATCTTGGACGAGGCCACCTCCTCGCTCGACACGACCTCGGAGCGACTCGTGCAGGCGGCGCTCGAGCCGCTGATGAAGGGGCGCACGACGATCGCGATCGCGCACCGGCTCTCGACGATCCTGAGCGCCGACGTGATCTTCGTGGTGGACCGCGGCCGGATCGTCGAGCGCGGCACCCACGAGGAGCTGCTCGAGCGCGGCGGGTTGTATGCCCGGCTCTACGAGCAGCAGTTCCGCAGCGGCTTGATCCAAGCCGAGTGCGAAGACGGCGTCATCCTGGCGACCGGCGAGATCGTCCGCACGGCAAGCGGCTGATCGAAGCTCAGCCGGGCGGGATCGCCTTCTCGAACGTCAGCAGGACGAACCCGTCGGGGAAGACCCGGTCTTCGAGCCGTCGGAACCCCATCCGTTCGTACATGCCCCGCGCGATCGGCATGCGCTCCGTGGTGTGGAGCGTCATGCGCGACCTCCCCACACGACGCGCTCGATCGAAGCAGGCGTCGACCAGCGCGCGCGCTATCCCACGCCCGCGCGCATCCGGATCCACGCCGAGCATGCGGATGTGCGCCTCGTCGGCCGCGAGCGGCGGGTCCTCATCGTCGATCCGCTCGCCGAACTCGAGGGTGGCGCTTCCGAGGATGCGTTCGTCCTCGACCGCCACCAGCACAAGCGATCGGCCGGCCCGTCCGGCCACATCGGCGATCTCCTCGAGGTACTCCTCCCACGACGTCTCGCCCGGCAGCACGAACTCGCGGTAGGCGAGCGCCGTGACGCGCCCCGTTTCGTCGTACTCGTCGGGTCGGATATCGCGAACTTCCACCGTTCGAGCGTACCGTCCCCAGAGAGGTCAATCATGTTGACGGAGGTCCCCGTCGAGACGACGATGGATGCCGTGGGGGAGCCGGACCTGCCTCGCCTGCTGCTCGAAGCTTCGCGGACGCTCGGCGCGGAGGTCGTCGCGAGCCTCGACGAGCGCGGGTTCCCCGACGCGCGACCGGGCCACGCGGCGGTCTTCATGCACATCGACCGGCGTTGGGGGACCCGCCTCACCGACCTCGCTCGGCGCGCCCGGATGACGAAGCAGGGGATGATGCTGCTCGTCGACGACCTGGAGACCCGGGGCTACGTCCGCCGCGTTCCCGACCCCGAGGACTCTCGTGCCAAGGTCGTCCGGCTCACGGCTCGCGGGCGGCGGTACGTCGCCGAGGCCCGCCGGGCCGTGGCGGCCGTCGAGGCGCGGGCCCGTCGCGAGCTCGGCGACCGCCGCTACGAATCGCTCCGGGGGGCGCTCGAGGAGCTGATCGGAGCCGGGAGCGAGCCGGCCGAGGCGTGATGGCCGGTCCTTACGAGCTCGAGGTGGTGCCCGACGCCGAGGCCGCGGCTCGTCGCGCGGCGGAGGTCGTCGCCGAGACCGCGCGGTCTGCGATCGAGGAGCTTGGTGCGTTCGCGGTGGCGGTGAGCGGTGGCCGCAGTCCGTCCCTGATGTTCGCCGATCTCGCGACCCGCGACGTGCCGTGGAAGCAGACGGGGATCTGGCAGGTCGACGAGCGGGTGGCATCGGAGGGCCATCCCGACCGGAACCTGACGGGCCTCCTCGCAAGCTTGCCGCCGGACGCGCGGAGCGTGGTCCGGCCGATGCCCGTCACCGACGGCGACCTGGAAGCGGCGGCCGACCGCTATGCGGCATCGCTGCCCGAACGGTTCGATCTGGTGCACCTCGGGCTCGGCGACGACGGACATACGGCCTCGCTCGTCCCCGGGGATCCCGTGCTGGACGTGGTGGATCGCGAGGTCGCAGTGACGGGCGAGTATCGGAGACGCCGGCGCATGACGTTCACGTACCCGCTGCTCGATCGACAGCCGTTCGTGGTGTGGCTCGTCACGGGCGAGGACAAGGCGGCCGTCCTGCCGCTGCTCCTTGCCGGGGATCCCTCGATCCCTGCCGGCCGGGTTCGTGCCGCACGCCAGCTCGTCCTCGTCGATCGCGCCGCGGGGTCGGCGCTCGAGTGAGTTGCGAGCGGCGGGTGCCGTCTAGATGCCGACGCTGGCGTTGAGGAGCGTCCCG
This sequence comes from uncultured Actinomycetes bacterium, assembly GCA_964567675.1. Taxonomy (GTDB): domain Bacteria; phylum Actinomycetota; class UBA4738; order UBA4738; family HRBIN12; genus CALGFI01. Next base: position 5,163 of record CAZMNP010000081.1, on the reverse strand, counting down.
ACCAGGTACGTGATCGCCGCCGCCCCCGCTCCGATCAGCAACATGCGGGTCCCAGAGAGCAGCGGGCTGCGACCCGTCAGGTAGGTCATCGCCGCCCCGACCCCGAACAGGGCGGCGGCCGAGAGCCCCGCGGAGATCGCGACGGCCGCCGGGCCCGACCCGAACAGGAACGGGACGAGGGGGACGAAGGCGCCGACCGAGAACGTCACGAACGACGCCCCGGCGGCGGCTTCCGGTGAGCCGAGTCCCTCGTCCGGATCCAGGCCGAGCTCCTCGCGCGCATGGGTGTCGAGCGCGAGGGCGGGGTCCTTCATGATCTCCTCCGAGAGACGGTCGGCGAGCTCGCGGGAGAGTCCCTTGCGTACGTAGAGCTCCGCGAGCTCTGCCTGTTCCTCCTCTGGTTCCGTACCGATCTCGTGCGCCTCCAGGTGGATCAGCCGCTCGAACACCTCGCGCTGCACGCGGACCGAGATGTATTCGCCGGCGGCCATCGAGAACGCGCCGGCGAGCAGTCCCGCGACGCCCGCCAGGATCACGACCTCGTTGGAGACGCCGGCCCCGGCGACCCCGAAGATCAGGGAGAGGTTCGATACCAGTCCGTCGTTCACCCCGAAGATCGCGGCGCGCACGGCGCCGGTCTTGCCACCGGTGCGATGCTCGCTGTGCGGCTCGCCGGTAGGGCCCTGGTGTGGCACGATCCGCCGGCCCCGCATCTTGCGCGCGAACGAGGAGAGCACGTCGACGCGCGACTTCGTGACGCGATCTTCCTCCGCGAGCGGTCCGCCGGGATCCACGTCTCCAGCGTACGTCAGCGGGCTCGCTCCACCACCGCCTTGGTGGCCGCGACCACCGCGTCCGGCGTGAAGCCGAACTTCGTCTGGAGCGCCTTGAGCGGCGCCGACGCCCCGAAGGTGTCCATGCCGATCACCGCGCCGTCCAGACCGACGTAGCGGTGCCACCCGAGTGTCGACGCCTGCTCGATCGCGATCCGGGCCGTCACCTCGGGTGGAAGGACCTCGTCGCGATACACCTGGGGCTGGCTCTCGAAGAGCTCCCAGGACGGCATGCTCACGACGCGCGCGCGGACGCCGTCGGCGACCAGGCGCTCGTGCGCGCCGACGGCGAGGGCCACCTCGCTTCCGGTGGCGATCAGGATGGCCTCGGGAGCGGCGCCGGCATCGGCTAGGACATACCCGCCTCGGCGGACGCCTTCGGCCGGCGCGTAGCGCGTGCGGTCGAGCGTCGGCATCGGCTGCCGGGACAGGATCAACGCCACCGGCTCGTGTTGCAGCTCCATGATCAGGCGCCAGGCCTCCGCGATCTCGTTCGCGTCCCCGGGCCGGAGCACGATGAGCCCCGGCATCGCCCGCAGCGATGCCAGCTGCTCCACCGGCTGATGCGTCGGCCCGTCCTCGCCCACCCCGATCGAGTCGTGCGTGAAGATGTGGATGACCGGGATCTCCATCAGGGCCGAGAGCCGGATCGCCCCGCGCGCGTAGTCCGAGAAGATCAGGAACCCCGACCCGAACGGCCGCAGCTTCGACAGCGAGAGGCCGTTCAGGATCGAGGCCATCGCGTGCTCGCGGATCCCGAAGTGCAAGTTCCGCCCGCCGAGCTCGCCGGGTCCGACGTCCCCCGCGTCGTCGAGTGTGAGTCGCGTCTTCGTGGAAGGCGACAGGTCGGCCGATCCCCCGATCAGCCACGGAACGTGCGCTGCGATCGCGTTCTGCACCTTGGCGGACGCGTCGCGTCCGGCGAGTCCCTTCTCGTCGGGTTCGAAGGTCGGGATCGCACCGTCCCATCCGCCGGGGAGCTGCCGCCTCTGCATGCGCCGGATCTCGTCGCCCAGGTCGGAGTGCTGGGCCTCGTACGCGGCGAACAGCTCGAACCACGCGTCGCGCAGCTGCTTGCCGCGACTTCGGATGCCCTTCTCGAAGTGTTCGTCGACGCCCTCGGGAACCAGGAAGGTCTCCTGCTCCGGCCATCCGTACGCGCGCTTGGTGAGCCGCACCTCGTCCTCACCGAGCGGTTCGCCGTGCGCGCCGTGAGTGTCCTGCTTGGTCGGAGACCCGTAGGCGATGTGGCTGTCGACGATCACGAGCGTCGGCCGTTCGCGTTCGGCGCGGAAGGTGTCGAACGCCCGCGTGAGCATCTCGAGATCGTTCGCGTCGCCGACGCGGGTCACGTTCCAGCCGTAGCCGATGAATCTCGTCGCGACGTCCTCGGTGAACGCGAGCGAGGTGTTTCCCTCGATCGTGATGTGGTTGTTGTCGTAGATCCAGCACAGGTTGGACAGGCGCAGATGCCCGGCTAGCGAGGCGGCCTCGGAAGAGACGCCTTCCATCATGCATCCGTCTCCGGCGAGCGCATACACGTCGAAGTCGAACAGCGGGAAGCCGGGGCGGTCGTATCGCTCGGCCAGCCAGCGCGAGGCGATGGCCATCCCCACCGAGGTCGCGATGCCCTGCCCGAGCGGTCCGGTCGTGGTCTCGATCCCGGAGGTCCATCGGTACTCCGGGTGTCCCGGCGCCTTCGAGTCCAGCTGGCGGAACGCCCGCAGGTCGTCGAGCTTGACCGACAGCTCGCCGAGCGTCTCGTAGGCGGGGTTCACTGCTTTCACCTTCGACAGATGCAGCATCGAGTACAGCAGGGTGGACGCATGTCCCATCGAAAGGACGAATCGGTCTCGGTTCGGCCAGATCGGGTCGTCGGGGTCGAACCGCAGGAACCGCTGCCACAGCGTGTAAGCGACCGGCGCCATGGCCATCGGGGTGCCGGGGTGACCCGAGTTCGCCTGTTGGACGGCGTCGATGCACAGGGTGCGGATCGTCGCGATGCACAGGGCGTCGGGATCGGAGATGGACACCGCCGTCGGCATGGCGCGCTCCTTGATCCGGGTACGACGAGTGGTCGTCCCCGTCCTCGAGGGGCGCTACTCTACGCCGACCCCGGGAACGACACGAACCAGCGGGGCCGGAGCGTTCCCGCCCTCAGCCGCCGACCTGTCGATCGTCGTCGCTCCTGCGCCACCGGGCCTTGAGCCGGCCCAGGACGCCTTCGGCCTTCTCGCCGCTGGCCTCACTCTCGACGTAGGTGGGGAGCTCGTCGTCTCGCGTGAGCTCGGACTCGACGACCTCGTGGCGCGTCAGGTAGCTCGAGACCGTCGCCTGGATGACCGCCGCCGCCGGCAGAGCCATGAACGCACCGAGCAGGCCGCTGATCGAACCGCCGGCGAGGGCGGCACCGAACGCGACCGCGGGATGGAGCTGCATCGTCCGGGCGGTGATCCGAGGGGCGAGGATGTAGTTCTCGATCTGCTGATAGACGAGGACGAAGCCGAGGAAGATCGCCGCCGACCACGGATCCTCCAGCAGCGCGACGACGAGCGGGACGGCTGCGGCGATGTACGTCCCGACGACGGGGATGAACTGGGACACCAGGCCCTGCCACAGCGCGAGCGGAACCGCGAAGGGCACCCCGAGTCCTTGCAGCACGATAAAGGTGATGCCCGCGTTGAACACCGCGAGCAGCAGACGCGAGTACAGATAGCCGCCCGTCTTGTCGATCGCGATGTCCCAGGCGGCGAGGATCTCGCGCTGGCGGCGCGGGGGGAGCATCGAGCACACGGCCCGGCGGAACCTCGGACCGTCGGCCACGAAGTAGAACGTGAACAGCCCGATCGTGAGGAGCTGGAACAGGAACCCGATGATGAACGCGCCGACCGAGGCCAGGTTCGCGGCGATCGCGCGGATGTCGGTCTGCGCGTTCGCGATGTCGTCGAGGATCTTCCGGCCGGTGAGCTCGACGTTGAACCAACGCTCGGTGTAGACGCTCGCCTGCGCGAGCAAGTCGGGGAGACGATCGATGAGCTCCTCCACCTGGTCGATGACCAGCGGGACCATCAGGGCGATCATCAGCAGCAGGAGCAGTCCCAGCCCGAAGAGGACGACCGCCGTCGCCGCTCCTCGACGCCACCCGCGGGCGACCAGCCAGTTCACCGCCGGCTCCAGCGCGAACGAGAGGAACAGCGCGGCGACGATCCACAGGACGAGGTCGCGCAACCGGCGGACCAACGAGAACGCCGCATACGCGGCGAACGCGGTCAGGACGACGAGGAGCAGCAGTCGCGGGATCCATGCGGGCATGCGATCTCGGTCGGGATCGGGACGAGGTCCGCCGACGTCCTCGGCGCCTCGTGCCTGCGCTTCGGTGAGCGCCGAGAGCTCCTCCGCGACGCCGGCCGGATCCATATCGGCCAGCGTATCGGCCGTCATCGGGTGGCGCCAGCAACGCGCGGCTACCATGGCCGTATGCCCGAAGAGGCCCGGGGCAAGGCCGGGAAGCCGACCGAGAAGCGCAACAAGCCGGTGCGGCCAAGGGACGATCTCGGCCGGCCGCAACCCTGGGGTGCGGAGAACACGCTCCAGCTCGAGGACTACGACTCCCTACCTCGAGAGGAGAACCACCGCTTGGCCCGCGAACACCTCGCGGCGGGCCGGTACTTCCCGGCGCACGAGGCCTGGGAGACGGCCTGGAAGCAGTCGCGGGACACGGAGGACGCCGAGTTCTTCAAGGGCCTTTCACAGCTCGGAGCGGGCTACACCCATCTGATGCGAGGGAACGCTCACGGCGCGATCCGGCTGTTGCTGCGTGGCGCCGGCCGGGTTCGCCGATACCCGAGCGGCCATCACGGGGTCGACACCCAGCGGGTGGCGGGGGCCGCCGAGACCCTGGCCGCCGAGGTCGAGGCCGGCAGGGTTATCCCTGGAGAAAACGCCGTGTTCGAGCGCCCGCAGGTATGAACTGGTTGACTGTTCCCTTCCCGAACCCGCACCATGGAGCACGATGAGCCCCGAGATCGCGAACCAGACGGTATGGAAGGGCCGCACCGGGCCTTTCACGATCGAGGTGGACCCGGGGGTCTTCGCGCCGAGCCATACCAGCCGAACCTTGGCGGAAGCGCTCGAGATCCAGCCCGGAGACACCGTGATCGACGTCGGTTGTGGCAGCGGCGTGCTCTCCTTCGTCGCCGCCAAGCTCGGTGCCGGGCGCGTGTACGGCGTCGACCTCTCGCCGGCGGCGATCGAGGTCGCGCGGAGGAACGCGACGCTCCTGGGACTGGAAGACCGGGTCGAGTTCCGCGTTGGAGACCTGTTCGAGCCC
>CAZMNP010000080.1:0-5115 GCA_964567675.1 uncultured Actinomycetes bacterium | reverse complement strand
GGCTCGAACCCCCTGGCGTCGCGCAGCGGCGACTCGTCCTCGTAGTCCCAGCGGATCCGCCGCAGCGACCCTGCGTAGGACGAGATCAGCAGGCTCGAGGACAGGACGGGGTTGAAGTCGGGAAGACCCGGCGAGGCGATCCCGTACTCCGTCTCGGTGCCCAGGACCTTGGGGATGGCCACCCGGCCACCTTACAGGTACTGCCCCGCGTTGACGCGATCGACCTGCCGACCGTCGCCGTCTTGCCCGAGAAGGGTTCGGACGTAGACGATCCGCTCACCCTTCTTGCCCGAGATCCGTGCCCAGTCGTCCGGGTTGGTGGTGTTGGGCAGGTCCTCGTTCTCCTTGAACTCGTCGCGGATCGCGTGGAGGAGGTCTTCGCCCTTGATGCCCTTCTCGCCGGTCGACAGGAAGCGCTTGATCGCATCCTTCTTGGCACGGCGAACGATGTTCTCGATCATGGCGCCCGAGTTGAAGTCCTTGAAGTACAGCAGCTCCTTGTCACCGTTGGCGTAGGTGACCTCCAGGAACTGGTTCATGTCGTCCACGGCGTACATGCGTCGGCACGTGTCGCTGACGAGCCACCGGACGGCTTCTTCCTCGTTGTCATACTGCTTGACCAGGTCCGGGTGCAGGGGCAGGCCCGAGTGCAGGTAGATCGCGAAGATCTCGCGCGCGGCCTCCTCGTCGGGGCGGTCGATCTTGATCTTCACGTCGAGCCGGCCCGGCCGCAGGATGGCAGGGTCGATCATGTCCTCGCGGTTGGATGCACCGATGACGATGACGTCCTTGAGTGTCTCGACGCCATCGATCTCGCTGAGCAGCTGCGGGACGATCGTGGACTCGACGTCGCTCGAGATGCCCGATCCGCGCGTGCGGAAGATGGAGTCCATCTCGTCGAAGAACACGATGACCGGAAGCCCTTCCTCGCTGCGCTCCTTGGCGCGCTGGAAGATCTGGCGGATCTGCCGCTCGGTCTCGCCGACGTACTTGTTCAGCAGCTCGGGGCCCTTGATGTTCAGGAAGTACGAATGCGCATCCTCCCGACCGGTGCGCTCGCGCACCTTGTCGGCGAGCGACTTGGCGACCGCCTTGGCGATGAGCGTCTTGCCGCACCCCGGCGGGCCGTACAACAGGATGCCCTTGGGCGGCTCGAGCTGGTGCTCGGCGAACAGCTCCGCGTACAGGAACGGCAGCTCGACGGCGTCGCGGATGGCCTCGATCTGCCCCTCGAGCCCGCCGATGTCCTCGTAGGTGACATCGGGGATCTCCTCCAGGACGAGCTCCTCGACCTCTTCCTTCGGCAGTTTCTCGAGCGCCACGTTGGAGCGAGGGTCGATCATGAGCGGATCTCCGGCCCGGATCAGCTCTCCCCGGAGGCCCGCCGACAGCGTGGCGACGAGTTCCTCGTCACCGCGGCCGAACACGATCACCCGGTCGTCCCCGAGCCGGTCCTTGACCTTCACGACCTCGCCGGCGCGGTCCGGCGCCAGCACCTCGACGACGTTCAGGGCCTCATTCAAGATGACCTCGACGCCCCGATGCAGCCCGGTGCGGTCGATGTCGGGAGAGACGTTCACGCGCATCTTCCGGCCGGAGGTGAACACGTCGACCGAGCCGTCCTCGTTCTCCGCCAGGTAGACACCGAAGGACGCGGGCGGCTGGCTGAGCTTCTCGACCTCCTCGCGGAGGCCTTCGATGCGTTCCTTCTCGGCCTGGAGCGTCGATGCCAGCCGTTCGTTCTGTGAGAGGGCGCGGGTGAGGTCGGATCTCGCCTCGACGATCTTGTCTTCGAGGATCTTGACCTGCCGGGGCGCGTTCGTGACGCGACGACGGAGCAGCGCGATCTCGTCCTCGAGGAAGCGGACCTGCGTTTGGAGCTCGTGGATCTGTTTCTCCGCAAGCTCCTGCTGTTCGCGTGGATCCGGCTCGGGCATCTCCGTCACCTCCCGCGTGGCCGAGCATACATCCCGTCCCCCCAACGACCGAGAAGCCGACGGAGGTCCTTCGACCAATGGATACGGTGTCGGCAGGTCCGCCGGCCGACCTGAGCGCAAGAACGGGCGGTTCGTCTACCCATCGTTCGGGGGCGCGGAGACCCGGCGTCCGATGGTGATGAACCCGGTGTGCCCCACCATCCGGTGGTCCGGACGCACGCTGCGCGTGGTCACGTGCCAGGACCGGTGCAAGATCTCGAAGGTCTCCAGATGCTCGTACCCCTGCTGTTCGAGCGCCAGGACGAGCTGCTGGATCTGGATCGTGGTCGGCAGGTAGCCGCACACGATCCCACCGGGTGGAAGGACGCTCGAAAGCGACTCGAGGATCTCCCATGGTTCGGGGAGATCCAGCACGACGCGATCGAAGGTATCCCCCGTCGAGGCGACCTCTCGCACGTCGCCGTCGCGGAGCGCGAGCCAGGACGGAAGCTTGCCGAGATACGTCTCGATGTTCTGCGCCGCCTTCGTCCGGAATTCGGGACGGAGCTCGTAGGACACCACGCGACCCTCGGGTCCGGTGGCGCGGCACAGCGCCATGGTGAGCGCCCCGGAACCCGTGCCAGCCTCGAGCACCCGTGCCCCCGGGAAGATGTCAGCCTCCACGAGGATCGCGCCGACGTCCTTCGGATACACGACCTGCGCGCCCCGAGGCATCTTCAGGACGAAGTCGGTCATCCTGGGCCGGAACACGCGGAACTCCATGCCCGTGGCCGACCGCACGACGAGTCCCTCCTCCGATCCGATGAGGAGGTCGTGCGGCACGCCGCCGCCGTGCGAGTGCCAGGTCTCCCCGGCTCGCAGCTTCACCAAGTAGCGCCGGCCGCGTTGGTCCAGCAGCAGGACGCGCTCTCCCGGCTCGAGCGGTCCGCTCACGGGTTCGCCCCGTAGAGCTCCACCGGCATGACCTCTTCGGACAGATCGGCGATGACCACCGGTTCGTTCGAAGGTCCGCCGAGCCGCTCGCCCAGGATCTGGGCCTGGGCGCGACAGAACGCGCAGAACCGCGCCGTGGTCGGCTGCCCGCAGCGCTCGCAGGCGGTCAGCTGCGCGTCGTCCTGCGTCGCGAACAACGGCGCGGCGCGGTCGAGATAGCTGAGGAAGAACTGCGCCTTCGTTCCCGGCGAGGTCGACTCGAGCTGGTTCATCGCGTCCTTGTACCGGAGCTGGGTGTTGCCGGCCACCAGCGGGCACTCCTCGACGACGTAGTCGATCCCGCGCAGGAACGCGTACGCCGCCGTCTCGAGCTCGGACAGCCGGTAGAGCGGCTTCACCTTTCGCGCGAAGCCCTCCTCGGCCGGTAGGACGGGGAACTGGCGGGCGATGTACTCGGTCTGCCAGCGAAGCGTGTTACCCAGCAAGGTCGCCGCCTCGTCGTCGAGGTTGTGACCGGTGGCGATCACGTCGTACCCGTGGTCCCGCGCCGCCCTGTTGAACACGTAGCGCTTCGAGAGCCCGCACACCGCGCACGTCGAGCGCGAGCCCTTCTTGCCGGCCGTCGGCACGTCGAACCCGTACTCGCCGGCCAGGTCGACCTCGATCAGGCGGGTGTCGCGCTCACCCGCGAAGGCGCGCACGACGTCTCCCGAGCGCGCCGAGTACTCGCCGATCCCCAGGCCGAGGTAGAGGCCGTCGGCGCGGTACCCCAGGTCGAGCAGCAGGTCCCAGAGCGCGAGCGAGTCCTTGCCGCCGGAAACGGCGACGAGGATCCGGTCATCGGGCCCGACCATGTCGTAGTGGGCGATCGCGCGCACCACCTGAGCCCGCACATAGTGCTCGAAGCAGTCGCGGCAGAACGCGGCGTTGTGCCGGCGCACCTCGACGACGGCCGGCGCCTTGCAGCGGCGGCACTTCATCCGGTTCACCGGCCCCCTCCCCCGCTGATCACGGGCCGAACCTCGATCTCGTCCTGCTGGCCCACACGATCTTCGCGCGTGAGGAGCTCGCGCTCGCGGATCACGAGCACCGTGTCGGGGTTGATGCCGAGCTCGCCGAGGAGACTGTGGACCTTGCGCTCCCCCGCGACCTCGACCTCCCGGTCGGGGTTCCGGAGCTTGACCTTCACGAGGCCAAGGCTAGCGCAGCGTCAGCCCGTGGGGACCGGGTTCACGCCAAGCTCGACGGTGACGACGTCCCGCTCGCCATCGGCACGCACGATCACGACCTCGACCCGGTCACGCGGCTCGTGCGAACGGATCGCGGTCAGGAGGTCGTCGTTGGTCTCGATCGGCTCGCCCTCGAAGACGATCACCACGTCGCCCGGCTCGATCCCGGCGCGCGCGGCCGGCCCATCGGGGACGACGTCTTGGATCAGCACGCCCTGATCGACCGGCGGGTCGAACCGGAACTGGACCTGCGGATCGGACACCGGCAGCGGGTTGAGGATCCCCATGTAGGCGACCGGCTCGTCGGGGTTCTCCGCCGCCTCGAGGATCGTCGCCCTGGCCGAGTCGATCTGGATCGCGAAACCGACGTTGTCGGCGGTGATGGTGCCGGCGCTGTTGATGCCGACCACGTTGCCGGCGAGATCGACGAGCGGGCCTCCGGAGTTCCCGGGGTTGATGGCCGCATCCGTCTGGATCACGTCGCTGTAGATCCGGGTGTGGTCGGTGCCGCATTCCTCGGCCGGGCAGCCCGGATCTTGGACCTCGATCTGGCGCGTGAGCGACGACACGATCCCCGAGGTGACCGATGGGCCACCTTCCAGGCCGAGCGCGTATCCGATGGCGACCACGGGCTGGCCGAGTTCCAGGCTCCCCGAACTGCCCATCGGAACCGTCGCCATCCCCTCCGCGTCCACGTCCAAGATCGCCAGGTCGGCCGGGATGTCGCCTCCGATCACCCGCGCCTCGTACTCGACCGGTTCCTCGTCCGAGGTCAGCACCGTGATCGACGTTGCGCTCTCGACGACGTGGGCGTTCGTCACGATGATCCCGTCCTCGCGGATCACGAACCCCGACCCCTCCCCTTGCCCGGACGGGGTGTCGACGACGACGTTCACGACCGCGGGAAGGACTCGCTGGACGACGTCGACCACGCCGGTCCCTTCCGCCGCCGCGGGGACCGGTGACGGGAAGTCCCGGGGCTCGGCCCGGTCGGGCTGGACGGTGTCCGACGTGCA
>CAZMNP010000079.1:0-10037 GCA_964567675.1 uncultured Actinomycetes bacterium | reverse complement strand
CGCCGACGCGCCGCAGCACGAACTCGATCATCCGCTGGGTGATGTCGAACTCGGTCATCACGCCGTGCCGCAAGGGGCGGACGGCGACGACGTTGCCCGAGCGCCCGCCCACCATCCGCCAGGCGGCTTCCCCCATCGCCTGGACGTCGCCGGTCGTGGCGTTCATCGCGACGACGGTCGGCTCGTCGAACACGATGCCCTCGCCCTGACGGTAGACGAGCGTGTTCGCGGTCCCGAGGTCGATGGCGAGGTCGCGCGCCACTCAGAGGCCTCCGCCGGGGACAGCCGTCACGAGCCCATCACCCACTCGGACTCGCCCGAGACCAGGTGCTCCTTCTTCCAGATCGGGACGTCGTGCTTCAGCCGTTCGATCGCGTGGCGGCACGCCTCGAACGCCTCCGCGCGATGCGCCGCGCTGATCGCGATCGCGACGGACGTTTCGCCGACCGCGAGCTCGCCGAAGCGGTGGAGCAGGGCGACCTTGCGCAGCGGCCATCGCTCGAAGAGCTCGTCGGCTAGCTCCTCCAGGCGAGCGACCGCGAGCTCCTCCCAGGCCTCGTAGCTCAGCGCCGTCACCTCCCCGGCGTCCGAACGGTCGCGGACCGTACCGAGGAAGACACAGGTTCCACCTGCGCCGGGGTCACCGACGAAGCCGACGACCTCCTCGGCTCCGATCTCAGCAGCCGTGACGCGGACGAGCAGGTCCTCACGCACGCGGCTCATCCTAGCGACCGCCGTAGGATGGGCGGCGTGAGCAAGACGCCCGAGGAGAACCCGTTCGGCGTTCCGATGGGCGACATCTGGAACGACGTGCCCTTGTTCCGCGAGATCCAGCGGGTCCTGCTCTCCTCGAGCGGGCCTGTGAACTGGGAGCTCGCGCGGCAGGTCGGGATCGCCGCAGCCTCGTGGGGCGCGGGCGACGTAGCGCCGACCGCCGAGGACCAGCGGACGTTCGAGGAGGCCGTTCGCGTTGCGGAGCTGCAGGTCGGCGCGTTCACCGGTCTCGAACCGCCCGGCGATCTCCCGAAGGTTCAGGCCGTTCGCCGCGGGCAGTGGGTGCAGCAGAACCTCGAGGGACTGCGCGACGTCCTCGAGCCGGCCGCGGCCAAGATCGGCGAGGCCGTCGCGCGGGCGCAGCGCGAGACGCCGTCTGAGGCATCGCCGGATGTTGCGGGCGCGCCGATGCCCGGCATGACCCAGCTGCTCGGTCAGCTCTCGCCCTTGCTGCTCGGCGCGCAGGTCGGCAGCGTCCTCGGCGCGCTCGGTCAGCAGGTCCTCGGCCAATACGATATCGCCGTGCCGAGGGCCGAGGGCTCCGCCGCGCTCCTGTTCGTCGTGCCGAACATCGCGCAGTTCGAGAAGGATTGGAGCCTCGACGCCACCGAGTTCCGCACGTGGATCGCGATCCACGAGGTCACCCACCGGTTCGAGTTCGCGCGGCCGTGGGCGCTCGCGCGCTCCCGTGAGCTGCTGAACGACTACACGTCGACCCTTCGATTGGACGTCGAGGGGTTGCAGCGACGACTCGAGATGCTGGACCCGTCGAACCCGGAGGCGATGCAGGAGATGCTCGGCTCGGGCGAAGGGCTGTTCGGCGCCGTGCTCGACGACGAGCAGCGTCTGAAGCTGAACCGGATCCAGGCCTTCATGAGCGCCGCCGAGGGCTACGGCGACCACGTGATGCACACGCTCGGCGTGCAGCTGCTCTCCTCGTACGCGCGGATCGAGGAGGCGATGCGCCGGTATCGCGAGACCGAGGAGACGGACCCGGTCCTCGAGCGGCTGCTCGGGATCGAGGTAAAGCGGGAGCAGTACCGGCTGGGCAAGGCGTTCTGCGACACCGTGGTCGAGCTCACGGACGAGGTCACCCTCACGCGGATGTGGGATGCGGCCGACGCCATGCCATCGCTCCCAGAGATCGAGGAGCCGCGACTCTGGCTCGCCCGGAGCGCCTGATCTCCATCGGCGCCTGACGGCGGTCGCGCCGGGGCCCTCGGTGTAACCACGCGGTCCTTCGCTATCCTTCGCCGCGATGGCCGTCGGCGAGCTCGTGTTCGCGAACGTAGTGGACGACCGGGTCTGGGCCGCCGAGCGGGAGCGCGGGGCGCCGGGGATCTATCTCCTGGGCTCGCCCGGGCTGGCCCTCCCGTTCCGCGTCTACCGGGCCTGGAAGGTACCGACGGGCCTGGTGACCGAGGAGGTCCTCTTCTACGGACCGTCGGGCCGCCTCGTGCATCGGTGGGGTCCCGTGGTCCGCCGGATGCTCGGCAGCATGGACCTCACGGTCGCGGTCGACGGCATCGCGGACGCCGTGTTCGACGACACCGGTCAGCACCTCGTGTCGTTCGTGATCGACGGCGAGAACGTCGGCGAGATCGAGGTACCGGTCTACGTCCAGACCGCTCCGGCCAAGCTGCCGAAGGAGGTCGAGGAGGGCTTCCGCAAGTCCGACGTGGTGTGGGTGGGCGTCGAGGTGAACGGGGTTCGCCGGATGGTCCCCGCGTGGTTCGCCTACAAGAACGGGAAGGTCTACGTGCTTTCCAAGCGCGAGCCTGGCCCGGAAGAGCAGACGATCCCCGGACTTCCGAACGCGCCCGACCTCATCATGGTCACACGGCGGAAGGGCCGCGAGACCGCCCTCGGCGAGTACCACGCCGCGGTGCGATTGCTCGAAGGGGCCGAGTGGGAGGAGGCGGCGAAGGCGCTGGTCGACCGCCGCCGCAGCCGCCCGGGTCCGCCGGCCGACGCGCTGAACCGTTGGCGGGGCACGTGCGACATCGCCGAGCTGACGCCGGTCGTCGGCTGACGCTTGCTCTAGTCGGCGCGGTTCATCACGCGGCCGAGCGCCGTCGCGAGCAGCTCGAGCTCGCGGCCGAGATCGAGCATCTCGTCGGGCGTGAGTGCCTGCGGGCCGTCACAGAGCGCGCTCTCCGGATCGGGGTGCACGTCGATCATGACGGCGTCGGCGCCGGCGGCGATCGCCGCGCGCGCCATCGGCGCCACGAGTGACTTCTTCCCCACCGCGTGCGACGGGTCCACGATCACGGGAAGGTGGGATTCGGCCTGCGCGACGGCCATCCCGGCGAGATCGAGCGTGTTGCGCGTCGCCGGCTCGAACGTTCGGATCCCGCGTTCGCACAGGATGATCTCGGAGTTCCCGCGCTGGGCGACGTACTCGGCTGCCTGGAGCCACTCGTCGATCGTCATCGCGAGCCCGCGCTTCAGCATCACGGGCTTGCGAGCGAGCCCGACCTCCTTGAGGAGCTCGAAGTTCTGCGCGTTCCGCGTGCCGACGCGGATGCAGTCGGCGACCTCCGCGACGTGCTCGACCTGTGAGACGTCGACGACCTCGACGACGATCGGCAGGCCCGTCTGTCTCCGGCACTCCTGCAGGATGTCCAGTCCCCGTTCGCCCATCCCCTGGAACGAGTAGGGCGAGGTCCGCGGCTTGTAGACGTCACCTCGCAGGATCGTCGCGCCTGCGGCCTTCGCGGCCTTCGTCGAGATCAGCGCTTGCTCGCCGCTCTCGACGGCGCACGGCCCGGCGATGATCGTGAAGCTTCCGCGGCCGACGGGGGTCGCCCCGACGTTCACGGTCGTGGGCACCGGGTGCAGGTCCGCGGCGACCATCTTGTAGGGCTTGCCGACTTGGATGACGTGGTCGACGCCCGGCATCTGCTTCCAGTCGAAGGCCTGGAAGCGCTCCGTGTCGCCGACGAGGCCGATGATCGTGTGGACGGTCCCGTGCGAGACGAATGCCTCGCCTCCGGCGGCGCGGACGCGTTCGGCGACGGCCTCGATGTCGGCCGGCGTCGCCTCCCGTCTCATCACCACGACCATCGGTCTGCCTCCGCTCCTTGGGACCGCCCGAGAGACGAAGAACCCCGGGCTCCGGGCCCGGGGTCGTCTTCTGCCTTGCGGCTCAGGCGACTACGCCGGGCCCGGCCCGCCGTAGAACCACCCGAAACCGAAGGATGCCTGCATCGGACCGCCATGGTGCCAGCGAACGGCGGTGCTGGCAACCACCACCACGAGGCTCGAGCACGCTCGATCGCGCGCGCGCAGGCGCCGACCCGTGAGGGTTACGATGCGCGGCGTGTCCGTCACGGTCGTCGATCACCCGCTCGCCGGGCACCTGCTGACGCAGCTGCGCGACCAGGACACGGCGCCGCCGGTGTTCCGAACGCTGGCCAAACGTCTCGCCCTGGCGCTCGCGCTCGAGGCGATCCGCGATCTCCCCACGACCGAGGTCGAGGTGCAGGGCCCCCTCGAGCGCGCGAAGGGGCGGATCCTCGGCGACCTCGTCGCCGTTCCGATCCTGCGTGCCGGCCTCGGGATGCTCGAGGCGGTGACCGAGCTGTTCCCCGAGGTGGCCGTCGGTTACATCGGGCTCGAGCGCGACGAGGCGTCCCTGCAACCGCAGTCGTACTACCGGAAGCTCCCCCAGGTCGCCGGACGGCACGTCCTGGTCCTGGACCCGATGCTCGCCACGGGCGGTTCGGGTTCGGCGGCGACCGCCGCCGTCCGCGAGGGAGGCCCCGCTTCGATCCGGTTCGTCTGCGTCGTGTCGGCCCCCGAGGGGATCGCGAGGATGGAGGCGGACCACCCGGACGTGGCGATCTTCACCGCCGCCGTCGACCGGCAGTTGAACGAGCACGGCTACATCCTCCCGGGCCTGGGCGACTTCGGCGATCGGCTCTTCGGGACCGAGTAGCAGACGGATGTCGAGTCGCTAGGAGCCGCCTCCGCCTTCGTAGGCCTGTCCTGCAGCCGCCGGCGGACGCACCCTCCCGACAAATCCCGCGATCGCCACGATCGTGACGACGTACGGGATCATCCGTATGAACTGCGGCGGCAGCGCCGAGATCACCGGCGCGTCGTTCAGCCGGAGCGGGATCGCGACCGCGAAGCCGAAGAGCCACGCGAAGAACATCAGGCGCACCGGGTTCCAGTTCGAAAGGATCAGCGCGGCCAGCGAGATGAACCCGAGCCCGAGGGTCTGCCCCTCGCGCCAGTTGCCGATCACCTCGGAAGCGAGGAATGCACCCGACATGCCGGCGAGCGCTCCGGACAGCATGACCCCTTGGTAGCGGTACCGGGACACGCTCACGCCAAGCGATCGTGCCGCCTCGGGGTTCTCGCCGCACGAGCGAAGGCGCAGCCCCCACCGTAGGCGGTTCAAGGCGTACCACGCCGGGACCACCATGAGCGCCGCGATCAGCACCACCGGGGACAGGCCGGAGAACGCCCGGCCGATGCCGCCCGGCAGCGACGACAGCCCCGGGATGTCGAGGCGGTCCAGGTGCGGTCCGCCGGGATCGGACTGTGTCGACTGTCCATCGAAGAACGCATAGGACAGGAAGCGCGCGAGACCGACCGCGACGAGGTTGATCACCACACCGGACACGATGTGGTCGATCCGGAAGGTGACGGTGGCGACCGCATGGACGCCGGCGAACAAGGCGCCGAAGAGGGCGCCGACCAGCAACCCCAAGAGCGGCCCCCAGGGCTGGCCGAGCTCCAGCGTGTCGGTGAAGAAGCGGGCGCCGAACGCCCCGCTGACGGTCCCGACGATCATCAGGCCCTCCAGCCCGATATTCACGATGCCCGAGCGTTCGCTGAAGAGCCCGCCGAGACCGGTGAGGTAGATGATCGTGAAGTACGTGAAGGAGATCTGGACCGCGACCGCGATGTCGGTGAAGGGCATCAGCCATCCCTCTCGTTTGTCGGCTGGAATGCCTCGGTTCCCTCATGCGCCGGCTCCCGAGGTTCGGAGGACTCCTCGGGAGCGGCGGAGTCCTCGAGGGCGCCTGCCTCGCCGGCTCGCTGCAACTGCCTGGCCGCAAGCCGGCGCTTCGCGATCTGGTACGTGATGACCACGGACAGGATCAAGATCCCCTGCAGGATGATGACGAACTCTCGCGGCACCTCGCTCTGGATCTGCAGCGCCACCTCGCCGCGCGAGAGGATCCCCCACAGGATCGCCGCGAACACGATCCCGATCGGGTTGTTCTGACCGAGGAACGCGACGGCGATCCCCGTGAAGCCCAGCGCGACGATGTAGTTCTGCGGCAGGTGACCCTTGTCCGCGAGGATCTGCTGCATCCCGACCAGACCGGCAAGCGCGCCCGAGATCAGGAACAGCTTGAGCTGGGTGGCGCCGACCGAGATCCCTCCGGCCCTCGCGGATCCCGGTGAGGATCCAACGGCGCGCGCCTCGTACCCGAGACGCATCCTCCTGATGAGGAACCACACCAGCACCGCGGCGGCGATCGCCAGGAAGAGCAGCCACGAGAGATGGGCGCCGGGGGTGACGCCGAAGAACTCGCCGATGTCGCCGATCAACGCACCGTCGGGGAACTGATCCGTCCGCAGGTCGACGTTCTGACCTCCGGGCCGTTCGCTGATCCTCAGCGGGAAGTTGATCGCCCAGGCCAGTAGGCTCACCGCGATCCCATTCAGCATGATCGTCGTCACGACTTCGTGAGCGCCGGTCTTGACCTTCAAGATGGCCGGGATCGCGGCCCACACCATCCCTCCCAGCATCGCGGCGGCGAGCACGGCGGTCACGAGGAGCGGTCCGGGGAGGAATCCCAGCTCGAGCGCGGCCCAAGCCGCGGTTACCATGGCGACCAGGTATTGGCCTTCGACGCCGATGTTGAACATGCCGCCCTTGAAGCAGACGGCCACCGCCAGCGCCGAGAAGATCAACGGGGTGGCGATCGCCAGGACGTATCCGATCCCGTCGACCGTTCCAAGCGAGGCCTCCAGGATCGACGAGTAGACCTCCAACGGGCTCTCGCCGTACGCGACGATCAGGATCGATCCGAAGAGGACGGCGATCCCGAGCGACGTGAGGAGGGCCAGGATCTGACCCACGAGACCCTCGAGCCACGGCGGGCGCGCTCGCGAAAGCGAAGCCGGGACCGCTCCCGCCTCACTGGGCACTTAGGCGACCTCCTCCCTCGCCCCGCCGAGCATCCCGAGCCCGATCTGTTCCGGCGCCGCATCGGGTGAGAACTCGCCCGTGATCCTGCCTTCGTACATGGTCACGATCCGATCCGACAGCGCGTAGATCTCGTCGAGCTCGGCAGAGATGAGCAGGATGCCGCGGCCCGCAGCCTTCTGCTCCAAGATCTGCGTCCACACGAACTCGATCGCGCCGACGTCGAGGCCGCGCGTCGGCTGTGCGGCGATCAACAGCTTCGGATCGGTCTCGAGTTCCCGAGCAAGGATCAGCTTCTGTTGGTTCCCACCCGACAGCGTGGAGGCGTTCACGTCGATGCTTCGAGTGCGGACGTCGAACAGTCTCACAAGCCGGGCCGTGAGCTCCTTGATCTTGCGGATCAGGAGAACCCCCAGTCGCGTGGAGAACTCCGAGTCGTCCTGGCGCCCGAGCACCGAGTTCTCCCACAGCGTCATGTTGAGGACGAGGCCCTGACCGTGGCGATCCTCCGGGATGTAGCCCACACCGATGTTCCGGATGTCACCGACGGATCGCCCGCCGATGTCCTTGCCTTCCAGCTCGATCGTGCCGGCGTCGAGCTTGCGGAGCCCGATCAGCGCCTCCGCGAGCTCGCGCTGGCCGTTGCCCTCGACGCCCGCCACACCCAGGATCTCTCCGGCGCGGACGTCGAGTGTGATCCCGTTCAGCTTGCCCTCACCGGCGAGATCCCGGACCCGGAGCACGGGCTCCCCGATCTGGACCTGCGGCTTCTTCAACCGGAACAGGACCGGGCGGCCCACCATCATCTCGGCGAGCTTGGCCTTGGAGGTCTCGGCCGGGCGCGTCTCGCCGACCACACGTCCGCGTCGCAGCACCGTGATCCGGTCAGCGATCTCGAGGACTTCGTCCAGCTTGTGGCTGATGAACACGATCGTCCTGCCGGCCTCCCGAAGCTTGCGGAGGTTGCCGAACAGATCCTTCGTCTCGGCGGGCGTGAGCACGGCCGTCGGCTCGTCCAGGATCAGGATCTCGACGCCGCGGTACAGCGCCTTCAAGATCTCGACCCGCTGCTCCTCACCCACCGAGAGCTCCTCGACGACAGCGAGAGGGTTGACGCGGAAACCGTATTGCTCTGCCAGCTGTGCGACCTTCTTGCTCGCCGCCTCGATGTCGAGGACCGGGCCTCCCTCCTCGCCGAGGATGACGTTCTCGGTGACGGTGAACGGGTCCACCAGCGCGAAGTGCTGATGGACCATGCCGATCCCGAGCGCGATCGCATCGCGGGGCGACCCGATCGTCGCCTCCTTGCCTCGAACCCGGATCGTCCCTCCGTCGGCCGGGTAGATGCCGTACAGGACGCGCATCAGCGTGGACTTCCCGGCCCCGTTCTCCCCGATGAGCGCGTGAACCTCGCCGGGTCGCAACTCGAGGCTCACCTCGTCGTTGGCGAGGACTCCCGGGAATCGTTTCGTGATCTTCTCGAGCTCGACGAGGGGCGGGGAGCCCTTGCCCCCCGCCCCGTCGCCATCACTCATGTTCCGCCGCTCCGGCTCAGGCCGGCACGTCCGGGACGACGAGGGTCCCGTCGATGATCTGCGCCTTGAAGTCGTCGAGCTGCGTGACGATGTCATCGGTCAGCTGCTCGGGGTTCGACGTCGCGTAGTCGAGACCATCCTCGGCCATCCCGAAGATCAAGCTCCCTCCGAACGACCCGTCGCCGACACCCGCGATCGCGGTGTACACGGCCGTGTCGACCCGCTTCAGCATCGAGGTCATGATCAGCGGCTGCTGCTCCGGGCTCGCCGTCAGGTACTGGTCCGAGTCGACGCCGATCGCGAGCTTGTCGGCCGCGACCGCGGCGTTGAAAAGACCGGCGCCCGACGCCCCGGCGGCGTGGTAGATGATCTCGGCCCCGTCGTCATACATCGCGGTCGAGAGCGCTTCTCCGCGCACCGGGTCGTTGAATGCGGTCGTGTCGTCGCCGATGTACTCGACGAGCACCTCGATGTCCGGGTTGATCTCCGCCGCGCCGGCCTCGTACCCCGCCTGGAACTTCTCGATCAGCGTGCCCGTCTGGCCGCCGAGGAAACCGATCGTGTCGCAACCACACTTCAGTGCCGCGGCCGCTCCGACCAGGAAGGAGCCCTCGTGCTCCTTGAAGGTGTAGTCGGCGAGGTTCGGCAGTTCTGCAGGATCGTTCGTAAGGAACGAGCAGAACTCCAGCGGGCAAGTCGCGTAGCCGTCGACAATCATGAAGCTGGTGTCCGGATAGTCCACGGCGATCGCGTTGATCCCCTCCGAGAACGCGAACCCGACCCCGATGACCAGGTCGAAACCGGCATCGGCAAGCGCCTGCGCGTTCTGGTCACGGTCCGAGCCCGTCGAGTTGGCCTCGTTCGTGACCACGTTCTCCTCGCACACCAGGCCGTCGGCGATCGCCTGTTGGAGCCCGGCGTCTGCCGCGTCGTTGAACGACTTGTCGCCGAGACCACCGATGTCGAACGCCATACCTACTTGGATGTCGGCATTGCACTCCACTCCGGTTTCGCCGGTCGGGCCGGTGGCGGTGGTCTCTCCGGTCGGGCCGGTCTCACCGGCTCCGTCGTCGTCTCCACAGGCCGCCGCAACGAGCCCGAGGACGGCAACGAGGATCAGGAGTCTCGTTCGCCAAGAACCCATGCCTTTCCCCCCTCCATATCCGTGGACACGCCCGACTTCCGGGCACGATCCGAGATTGTCCGTGGATTGTCACGGACCGGTCAAACCGGGATACGGTGGCGGGCCGATGTTTGGATGACCGAAGGCGATCGCCTGGTCGAGGTTCGGGAGCGATTCGACCGCTCCGCCTTCCACACGTCCTTCCTCGGCGCTCGGTTGGGGCGGGTCTCACGAGGCGAGGTGGACGTGGAGTTGGAGGTGGGCCCCCAGCACCTGAACCTGTTCGGGACGGTGCACGGCGGGCTCATCGCCACGCTGGCGGACACCGCGACCGGGCTGGCGATGCTCACCGCGCTCGAGGCCGGGACGACGCACCTGACGACCTCGCTGAGCGTGACGTTCCTAGCGCCCGGACGAGCCGGAGTCGTCACCT
>CAZMNP010000078.1:0-10867 GCA_964567675.1 uncultured Actinomycetes bacterium | reverse complement strand
TCGAGGACGGCGTGTACCACTCGCTCGACGCGCCGGGCCTCGCGCTCGAGGAGCTGCTCGCGATCGCCACGTCGATCCCGGGCGCGGAGTCGCGGTGAGCGCACGCCGGGCCGGCGGCGCGCTCGTCGCCGCGATCGCGGGGTTCGGCGCGGGCGCGGTCTTGACGCTCGCGCTGCAGGGCTCCGCGATCATCCCCGAGGACCGGCCGATGCCGACCGACACACCGGATGCGATCCGGGTGAAGGAGCTGCCGGACACGTTCCTCGCGTGGACGCCCGGCGGGTTGCCGGCCGGGTTCGCGGACGCCGTCGCGCGGATGCCCTGGATCCGCCGCGCCGTGGTCGTCGCGAGCGACAACGTGTGGCTGACGCGTTCGTACTCGCACGACGGTGAGGTCGTCGACGACCCACCGCCGACCTTCGCGATCCCGCTCGAGGTCGCCGCGGTGCACCCCCAGGCCTATGCGCCGTTCCTCCCGCCCGCCGACCGCGCGGTGACCCTCGCGCTCTCGGACGGACAGGGCGTGCTCGGCGAGTCGAGCGCGAAGCTCCGGGGGCTCGGTGTCGGCGCCGTGATGCGGTTCGGCGGCGTTCGGGTCGAGATCGCCGCGATCTTGCCGGATGAGCTCGTCGGCGCGCACGAGCTCATGGTCTCTCGCGACGTCGGCCTGCGGATCGGCGTCGTCCGCGATCGCTACGCGCTCCTGGTCCCAGACGGCGAGCCGAACCAGCGGCAGATCGCCAAGGGCGTTCGACTGGCGCTCGTGCCCGGCACGCTCGTGCGTGTTCGCGCCCCGGGCAACACGCCGTACTTCCGCCACGGCGACGCGGTGCTGCCGCCGGTCGCGATCAAGGAGCTGTTCGGCGAGTTCGCGGCGAAGCCTCGGGCGGGCCAGCCGGGGTTCCTCACGGCAGATCCGGCGTGGGTGCGAACGCACATCGCGACGCAGAACGTTCCGCTCCTGGGCACGGTGACGTGCAACGTCGCGATGTTCCCGCAGATCCGCGGCGCGATCCGGGAGGTGATCGCGCTCGGCTTGCGGGACACGATCACGAGCTATTCGGGGTGCTGGTCGCCGCGCCACATCCTCCGCGACCCCGATGCGGGGCTGTCGCACCACGCGTGGGGCATCGCGATCGACGTCAACGTGCCGCAGAACTACTTCGGCGATCCACCGAACCAGGACCCGGGCATGGTCGCGGTGTTCGAGCACTGGGGATTCATCTGGGGCGGCGACTTCATCCAGCCCGACGGCATGCATTTCGAGTACCGCCGCCCGCCGTCCTGAGCGTTCGAAACGCCATCACGCAGAGCGGATCTGCCGCTGTGCGTTCGGAACCCGGACATACGCGAAGGGAGCAGCGAACATGCGCAGTCTGCACGTGCCTGTCCGGCGGCCGAAGCCGTCGGGCACCAGGCATGCCTCCCGCGGCAAGACGCGCGTGGGTTTCTGCTCCCTTCGCGGTCACCCGAAGATGACGTTCCCGACCATACACCGGCCCGCTTCGCTCGCGCTCACGGGTTCTGACCCACCGGTGGTGGCAGGGGTCAGGCGGCTTCGTGCGTCTCGCGCGAGGGCAGGCGCGAGCGCACGACGAGGTACGCGACGATCGCGGCCGCCGCGACCGCGGCGACGACGCCCGCGGCGACCTGCGTCCGCGGGTGCGTCGCGGTCTTGACGATGCGCGTCCGAAGGCGGACCGGCCGACGGAAGTCGCGCACGTCCCACTCGCGCGACTCGGCCTCCCGCCGCAGCTCGCGGTCGGGGTTCACGGCGACCGGATGCCCGACGACCTCGAGCATCGGCAGGTCCGTGATGGAGTCCGAGTACGCGTACGAGCCGGCGAGGTCGATCCCGGCCCCCTCGGCGACCGCTCGAACGGCCTCACCCTTCGCGTCCCCGTAGCAGTAGAACTCGAGCTCGCCGGTGTAGCGGCCGTCGACGATCTTGGCCCGCGTGGCGATCACGCCGGCGACGCCGAAGTGCCCGGCGAGCGGGGTGACGACCTCTTCGGGCGAGCTGCTCACGATGTAGATGCGACGCCCCTCGGAGCGGTGGAGCTCCATCAGGTCCAGTGCCTCCTGGTACACGAAGGGGTCGATGACGTCGATGATCACGTCACGCACGAGTGCCTCGACCTCGGCCCGGTCCCACCCCCGCGTGAGGGACAGCATTCCCTCCTTGAGGCGGTCCATCTTCCGCTCGTCCGCGCCGACCAGCGCGTAGACGAGCTGCGCGTACGCGCCGCGCACGAGCTGCCCGCGCGTCACCATCCCCGCCCGGTACATCGGCCGGGACAGCGCGAGCGACGACGAGCGCGAGATGATTGTCTTGTCGAGGTCGAAGAAGGCCGCTTCCATCCCGCAATGGTAGAGGAGCCTGCCGACGCTTCCCGGCAGGCTCCTCTCGATCGTGCGGGATATCCGAGGCTAGAAGGTCGCGCTCCCCCTGCAGACCTCGTCGGTCGACAGGTTCCGGGCGCGGGTGCGGAACGTGTCGGCTCCGGCCCGGTCGTCCTCGACGATCCGCACCTCGAACGAGCCGCTCGCCCCCCCGGTGGTGCGGGTGCCGCGGAAGACCCGGTCGCCGTCGTGACGGATCTTGACCCGCCAGCGGTCGCCGGAGACGTTCTGGTCGACCTCGAACTCGACCTCGATGCGGCCGTCCTCGGGCGAGAGTTTGAGCTTCCAGTCGCTCGAGCCGCTGCACCGACCCTCCTGGATCACGTCGTTGTTGCCCGCGGAGGCGATCCCTGCCGGGACCGCGAGCGCCAGCGCCGCGAGGATTGCGACGACGAGCATGCTGCCCTTCTTCATGACGTACCTCCTTCGGTGGGAACGAGGACACAGTAGGCGGCCGCCCAGAAAGGGCCGGTAAAGGGAGAGGCATCCACGGGTCAAGGATGGTTCGACGGTTCCGGGTTGGCGCGTCCGAACGGACCTCTGCGTTCGGGCATATCGGACACTCGGCGCCGCGGCTATCCTCGTTGCCGGAGGCGTCAGGGCGCCTGGTGGGCCCCCCGGTCTTCAACACCGGTGTGGGGGCGAGAGCTCCCAGGCGGGTTCGATTCCCGTCCGCCTCCGCGTGGAGAGATCAGGGAGGGGTCGGGGAGTCCCGGCGGACTCTCCGGCCTCGCCCGGATCGTTCATCCGACTCCAGGTCACCACGAACTGAAGGGCGTGCCCGAGCGCTGGCACTTGTACCGGGTGGTGGGCTGACGGGCACCGTGGAGCGTGTTTGGCGTAGCATTGAATGTTTGCAACATCATGCGGCTTGTCCCCATTCGCGCGCGCTGACCCAGACCGCCTGACCTGCGGCGTTCGGGTTCTTACGGTGTTCCCTCCGCCTCCGCGACGTCCGACCGCGTCCGACTCGTCACGTGCGGCCGCGTCACCTGCGGGATCCCGATGGACTCGCACCGTATCAACGACAGATCATCGTCACGCGACGAACGCGTACCTCCGGAGGCGAAGGGTTCGTGCGCCGGTATCTTGAGCGCGCGAGGCGACCCAGCCACACCCAGCACGAGGGCCCGAAGTCGCCCAGTGGGATGCGATGTCGGCGCCGATGCGAGCGCTTCCCACCAGTCAGTAGACCGCCATCCGCTCCGCTTCCACGAGGACCTCTCGGTCGCTCAGACCGCCGAGGTGATGCGGTGTCGTCCGGGAGCAGACGAGACTAGACCGCTGGTCGTCGTTGGGACTACGGTCCCCCCTGGAGCCATGTCGTCCGCGGTAGACGCCCCGTCGGCGGAGGAGGCCGCCCAGTTCCTGAGGCGATTCCCTCCGTTCGACCAGCTGCACGTCACCCTGCTCGGCGACATCGCCGCACACGTAGAACGCCGCTCGTTCCCGCCCGGCGTTGACATCCTGCGGCAGGACGCTGAGCCAGCGACACACCTGTACCTGGTTCGGAAGGGGGTCGTCGAGCTGGTCGGGGATGGTCACCTCGTCGACGAGCTCGGTGAGGGCGAACTCTTCGGCATCTCGGTCTTCTCGGGGCTTGGCCCGGCGCTCACGGTTCGCGCTCGGGACGCCGTCGAGTGCTACCTGATCGATCCCGCACAGGCGCTGACCATCATGGGAACGGCCCCGGGCCTCGCATCCCTCGCATCCCACATGTCGCGTTGGCGAGAACGCAATCAGGTGGAGGAGCACGTCCGACGGGCTGGGATCGACGACGCGATCCTCGCCGAGATCGCCACCTCCGGTGACGCCGCGTCCCTCGCGGCGACGAGCCGGCGGCTTCCCGCGATGGTCACCACGCAGCTAGAGCGGGGAGTGGATCCGGTCGACATCGGCCATGTGATCGGGATCACGATCGACCACCTGACGATGCGCCTGATCAACCTCTTCGAGGACAACCGAGGTGAGCCGCCGGCGGCGTTCGCATGGGTCGCGCTCGGGAGCGCGGCGCGGCACGAACAGGCGCTGACGACCGACCAGGACCACGCGCTCGCCTACGCCGACGGTACGGACCCGGACGAGGTTGATCTGTACTTCGCGGCCTTCGCCGAGAGCGTCACCGCCGGCCTCGAGGCGTGCGGGATCGAGCGGTGCGGCGGCAACGTGATGGCCGTCAACCCGGCGTGGCGGCGGACCCGCGAGGGCTGGCGCCGCCGGTTCGGGGAATACGTCGCGGATCCCGACCCGATGGGCGCACGCATCACCGGGATCGCGTTCGACTACCGGCGCGTCGCGGGGGCCGTGGACGTCGAAGCGACGCTCGACGAGGCGATCCGGGCCGCTGGGACCGACCGTGCGTTCGTCCGGCGTCTCGCCACGACGGCGCTCGAGACCGTGCCGCCCGTCGGCCGCCGGCACGACATCGAGGTCAAGCGTCGCGGCGAGCTCGCCGGCCGGATCGACGTGAAGCACGAGGGCATCACGATCGTCACGAACCTGGCGCGCGTCTACGCGATCGTGGCCGGATCGACGCAGAATCGAACGATCGAGCGCCTGCGGAGCGCGGCCGACACCGGGGTGATCCCCGGCCGCGCGAGCGACGACCTGATCGCGGCTTTCGGGCTCCTGTGGCGGATCCGGCTCGAGCGGCACGCCGAGCTCATGGCGCTGGGCGAGCGGCCGGACGACCTCGTCGACCCGACCACGCTTCCGCGGATCACCGAGAGGGCGCTCGGCGGGGCGCTGCGGGTGATCGCGGACGCCCAGCTGGATCTCGCCCACGACCTCGGGCTTCCCCGACGGCGTGGCTGACGCGATCCTCCGAGCGGGGACGACGAGGCGGTGGGCGGCTACCCGTTCGGATCAGTCGACCCGACCCCACTTCCGAGCGCTGCGCGCGGTCGCTGACCTGGGGCTTCAGGTTCTCATCGTGTCCTTCGCCTCCTGCGATCAGGGATCGAAGCGCGGTCAAGCTTCGAGCTGGTACGTCGCTTCCACCTGCACGAACGCGCTCGCCGCCTTTCGTCCCTTTCGTCCGGTTCGGCCCGGGGGCACGAGGAGAAATCGGAGAGAATCCGTGGAGTCTGCCCGTTCAAACTTGCTGTTGTCGACCAGCACGCACGCTCGGACTGATACAGCTGCTCCCTCACTGCGCGCAGCGTCGGGTTGAACAGGCCCGCCAGGACAAGACCCCACGAGGGAGCTGCCCGAAGACGGGGCGGGCGGCCCACCTCGGCGAAGACAAGCTCCACGAACCTCCGCATGGTCACGGTCCCGGCGTTCGGGACGTGCCAGACGCCGCCCAGGGCATCCTCCCGCTCCCCCAAGTTCACCAACGCCTTCCCGAAATCATCGATGTACGTGACCGTGTGAGGGACGTCCGGGTCGCCCAGCACCTGAGCGGGTCTGCCGCCCAGGGCGCGGGCGAACACCCTGTCTCCGACGGTGGACTGGAGGGCGTGGGGCCCGAAGAAGTCCGAGCCCCTTGCCGATGGCCGCCCGTATGGCGACACCGCCTCCCGGGGATCGCAGGCTGACAGTTCGGGACTGAGGAACAGCGCCGCCGGGACCACTCTGTTCGAGGCTCCGTCGGTGTCGCCCTCAGTCGGTCGCTGGGCAAGTCGCTCGGTGCAGGTAGCGGCGGCACTCGTCCTCGGTCCAGCTCCGCGTGAGACGGGACCGGGCCAGGTCGATCAGCTCCTGTATCGGAAGTACGTAGACGCGCACTGTTTCGTCGCCCGCCGTGGCGAGGCGAGTGCCGTCGGGGCTGAAAGCCACCTCGATGATGCCGGACGCGTGGCCGGTCAGCATGAGCAGCTCCCGACCGGTCGAGACATCCCACAGCCGTGCCGTGCGGTCCTCGCTGGCGGTGGCCAGCATCTGGCCCTCTGGGCTGAACGCCACGTCGGACACACTCCCGATATGGCCGACCATGGACTGAAGCAGCTCGCCGGTTGCGACCCTCCACACCTTCACCGTCCCGCCGGGGCCGGACGCGGCCAGGAACTCGCCGTCGGGACTGAAGGCCACCCCCCACAGAGGCTCATCACCGGCGGATAGAGAGCGGAGCGCCTCACCCGAGGAGAGCTCCCATACCGTCACGTTCTCCGTGACGCTGGCGCCGGCAAGGAGCGTGCCGTCGGGGCTGAACTCGAGATCGTTGATCTCCCCTGGATCTTCGTCGAGCGTCGCGATCCTCTCTCCAGATGATGCGTCCCACAGGACGAGGGCGGTCTGCTCACCCAGGATCCCCACCGCGGTGGCGATCGTCGTTCCATCGGGACTCACCGCGACGCTCGCGATCCATCCCCCCACATCCAGGACGCGGGTCGCCCCACCCGACGTGACATCCCATACAACGGGCGAACCGTGAGTCCCCGAGGTCACGAAGCTCCTACCGTCCGGCCCGAACGCGGCATCCCAGCTGGCGTCGTGATCGGGGAACGTTCGGACCGCACGGCCCGACGACGCGTCCCACAACGTGGCCACGCCGTCCGAGCTCGTCGTCAGGAGCAAACTCCCGTCGGGGCTGTAGGTGACGCTGTTCATGGTGTCCTCGCCGGCGACCGTCGCCTGCTCCCGGCTGCCCTGCGGGCCGATGTCCCACAACACGGAGTCCTCGGATCCGCCGGTGATGAGATGTCTCCCGTTCGGAGTGAACTCCAGGTCGCAGATGCAGCTGCCGCCTCCGTACGCCGAGAGCACGTGAACCAGCGAGCCGGTGGCCGAGTCCCAGACCCGAGCCTTCCCGTCGGTGCCTCCGGTTGCCACGTACGTGCCGTCCGGGCCGAAGGCCGCCGAGGCGACGACGCTGCCGTGGGTCACGGTGAGCAGCTCGTCGCCCGTGGCGGCGTCCCAGACCTTCGCGTCGACGAGACCCGCGGTCACGAGCCGACCCCCGTTGGGACTCCAGGCGAGGTCGAAGACGGGCAAGTGGCCTTCGAGCGCGAGCGCGAGGACCCGTTCGCCGGTCCGCGTATCCCAGATGAGGGCCCCCCCGACGGAGCCTCCGCACAGTGCTCCCGCGGCCATCCTGCCGTCCGGGCTGAATGCGATCGCACAGATCCCGCCCTCCGCCGACCACTCGCGCTCGAGCCGGCCGGTCCGCGTGTCCCATAGCCGTGCGGTCCCGGCATCACCAGGCCCGCCGTCGGACGTGAGCAGCTTGGCCCCGTCGGGACTGAAGTCGGCGAAGACCCATGAGTTCGCTTCGTGCCCAGGGAGCGTGAGCAGCCGCTCGCCGGTCTCGCCGTCCCAGATCGCGGCCGTGCCGTCCTCGCTGCCGGTCGCCAACAGAGAGCCGTCTGGCGAGAACTCCACATCCCATACGCGAGACCGGTGACCGGACAGGGTCAACAGGCTCTCACCGGTCGTGGCGTCCCACACGATCGCCTCTGTGTCCCGGACGGCCACTGGGTCGCCGGGGATGTCGGTTCCGCTGCCGGCGGTGGCGAGCCTGGAGCCGTCGCGGCTTAATCCCACTGCCGCGGCGCCGGGCAGCCTCATGACGATCCGCGAGGCTTGCACGGCTTGGTGCAATGCCTCTTCCGCCTCTCGGCGCACGGTCCCGTCGACGGTTCGCGTGGTCTCGACGGCCTCGATCGCGAGCAGGATCCCGAGCTCGGGGTCCGCGTCGAGGTTGGCGAGCGCGGCTGCCGCGAGCTCCCGCTCTCTGGATACGCGCGCCTCGCGCTCGGCCCGGCTGCTCTGGTCCCTGGCGACGATGGTGAGCGACGCCGCTACGACCGCGGCCACGGCGAACACCGCGACGAGGGCGCGCATCCGGCGCACGGATCGACGCTCGAGCGATCGTTCGTGCACTCGTCGGTTCTCCTCCGCGGCCGTCTCCTCATCGCGCCGTCGCGCGCTCGCATCCACGTACGCGCGATCGTCCGCCGAGAGGGCCAGCGTGGTGGATCCGGCCCATTCCTCGGCCTGCTCCAGACGCGAGCCACCGAGGAGGAACGACCGATCGCGGTCCGACTCGACCCACTCCCGGGCGGCCTCGGCGACGCGGCGTTCGATCCGCAGCTCCTCGCGCGCCGCGTCGATCCAGCGGTTCAGTCGCGGCCACGCGGTGAGCATCGCCTCGTGCGCGAGCTCGATCGTGGGCGCGCCGGTCTTAGCGTCGCGGTCGAACGACAGCTGTCGCGATGCGCCGAACGTATCCAGGACCGCGGTCATCGCCTGCTGGTCGACGTCGAGCGAGGCGATCTCCGAGCGCGGCACGCGACGCCGGGTGTCTTCGGTCCCTTCGCCGAGCGCGACGAGGCGCAGGAAGAGCTGACGGGCGACCTCCCGGCCGCCACCGTCGAGCTCCGCGTACAGCTCCTCGGCTCGACGTCCGAGGGCGCCGGACACGCCGCCGATCTCCCGGTACGCCTCGAGGATAAGCGTCCGGCCGTCGCGGCGTTCGAAGAGCTCGGTCAGGGCGTACTGCATCAGCGGAAGCGCCCCAGGCTCCGCCGCGACGTCGGCCAGCACCGCGGCGACGAGGCCGGGCTCGAGAGAGACGTCGACACGCTTCGCAGGGCCGGAGATCGCGCGCTCGAGCTCCTCGGCCGAGAGCGGGATCACGGCCTCGACGCGAGACTTGAACAGCTCGGCGAACCCTCGGTACAGGAGCGGGCGGTCATAGAAGTCGGCGCGGAGCGTGGCGACCACCCGGAGCCGGCTCCGCGGCTCGCGGACGGCGCTCTCGAGGCTTCCGAGGAAGTGCGCGCGGGCAGACTCGTCGTCGACGAGCGTGAACACCTCCTCGAACTGGTCGATCACGAGCACGAGCTCGGTGGCGTCCGAGGGCAGCAGCCGCAGGATGGCCCGGTGGAGCCCGTGCTCGTCGCGCTCGAGCTGGTCCATGAGGCCGGTGGGTGGATCGGGGACGGCCCGGAGCAGCGCCGCCTCGAGCCCGTCCAGCGGTCGCGCCCCCGGGAACATGTCGGTGATCCACCATCGCTCCGACGCGGGGATCGCGCCCCCACGGATCGCCGGCAGGAGCCCAGCCCGGACGACGGAGGACTTCCCGCTGCCGCTCGGGCCGACGACCGCGAGGAACCGCGTGCCTCCCAGCCGCTTCACCAGCTGCTCGATGAGCTCCTCGCGTCCGAAGTAATCGGCGGCGTCGACTTCCTCGAACGCTCGGAGGCCCTTGTACGGGTTCGCGACGATCGCGCCGGGGGCGTCGGGCACGAGCCGGGCCGCTGCCGAGCCGAGCGCCCGCCGGAACGCGATGTCCTCGGCGGGGTCGTCCGCCTCGGCGCGCAGCCGGATCACCTGGACCGGATCCTTCAGCCCCTTGAGTCGCACCGCGCCCCGGTCGACGTACGCGACGCCATCCACCTTCCGGGCGAGGTGCGTGACCGCGGTGCTCGCGAGGATCTCCGCCGGCCCCGCGATCGAGCACAGCCGGGCCGCGAGGTTCAGCGCGCCGCCGCGGTAGCCGTCGTCCACGGGCACCGCCTCACCGGCGTCCAGCCCGATCCCGACCGCCAGCGGCAGGGTCGGATCGGCGACGGTCGCGTCGACGAACCGCCGCTGCAGCTCGACCGCGGCCCGGATCGCCTGCCGGGCCGAATCGAACACCACGAGGGCCTCGTCGCCGCGGAGCTCGACGACCGTTCCGTCGCGCGCCCCAACGGCCTCCCGCGCGACGGCGGCGAACCTGCCGGCCAGGAGAGCAGCGGCCTCGTCACCGCGCTCCTGCGTGAAGACCGTGTAGCCGCGTACGTCGGCGATCAGGAACGTCCGGATGGAGGCGTCTTTGCTCTGGCCGGACCCGGCGGCCTCGGTCCCGACCCGAGTGTCATCGGCCATGTCCTGGAGGTGTAGCACGGAACTGCCCCCGAAGCACTCGGCGAGCCGGGTCGACCGCGGGCATCGGATGTCCGCGCAGGTAGACCGTCCGGCTTCCCGGGCGGGGTAGCTCAGAGGCAAAGCAAGCCCCGTCCCGACCGCCCCGCGGCGCCTGCCCCCCGCCCCGCCGCAACGCGGCAGGGTTAACGCGAGCCTGGGAATCGGAGGTCGTGCGGTCCCTAGAGACGTCTGCCCTGGTGGGGAGCAACCGGGGAGGGCTCCACGATTCCCCCCAACGGGATCGCGCGTCCTCAGGACAGGACGGCACCACGCCGACGATCGCGGGGCCCGTGGTCGTCGGAGTCCTGCCGTCTGATCCATTCGCGACGGATGCCGACGAGCTGATCCTCTGGGACACCCTCGGATGCCGGAACTACTCGTCGCGGGGGATCAGACGACTGGACCCCAGCGCCGAGCGTCGACCCAAACACCCTGACCTGCGGCGTTCGGGTTCTTACAGTGTTCCCTTCGCCTCCGCGTGGAGAGAACGTGGAGTGATCGGAGAGTTTGCGAGGACTCCAATCACTCTTGCTGCTTGAACGCGTGGGAGGTCGTGGGGCCGTCCGAGCCGTCCAGCGACCACCCCCGGTGAGTGCGACCGTCGTCACCG
>CAZMNP010000077.1:0-7963 GCA_964567675.1 uncultured Actinomycetes bacterium | reverse complement strand
GTGGACGCCGCCAGCACTTGATCCAGGTGGGGTCATCCAGCACGTACCAGGCCTCCAGGGTCTACGGATCGTCCACGAATCAGAAGGCGGCGCGGGTGGGCGAGATGGCCGGGGAGGGTGTTGAACCCGGGTCGCCGATCCGCTGTGACTCATGAGGTGGCGGCGAGCCCTGACGCGCCGCTACTCGAGGTAGCCGAGACCGCGGACGTGCTCCTCCATCGCGTCTGCTTCGGGGCCGATGACGGATGACTCGCGGACGGCCCGTGCCCAGGGGCCCGTAAGCCTTCCTCGCCCGTTGGGGGTTCATGAAAGACGATGGCATCCCATGTCCGGGCCGTGCCCATACCGAACCCCGATGAGTCGCTCGTGACCCACGGGTCGGCTGCCTCGTTCGAAGAGTTCTTCGACGCGGAGCGGGCGCGGCTGTTCGGCGCCCTGTCCGTCATGAGCGGCAACCTTCACGAGGCGGAGGAGATCATGCAGGACGCGTTCCTGAGGGTCTGGGAACGGTGGGAGCGGGTCTCGGCGATGGACGAGCCGGTGGGGTTCCTCTACCGCACGGCCATGAACCTCTACCGCAAGCGCCTGCGGAGGGCGGCGGTCGCCCTGCGCAAGGCCACCAACCTGCTCCCCCCCGACGACGCGCTCGCCGCCGTCGAGGCGCGGGATGAGGCAACGCGGCTGCTCCGAACGCTCACGCCGCGCGAACGAGAGGCACTCGTCCTCACGGCCTACCTCGGCTACTCGACGGAGGAGGCCGGCAGGCTCCTGGGTATCAAGGCGAACACCGTCCGCGTGCTGACGGCACGCGCCCGCGCTTCACTCAAGCTCACCGGGGAGGCCCCGTCGTGATCGACGAACGCGAGATCGTGCGCCGGGCGGCCGAAGCGCTCACTCCACCCGAACCGTCCTTCGACCGCCTCCTGCACCGGCGTGACCGCGTGCAGCGCAACCGCAGGATCCGGGCGGGGGTGCTCGGCATCGCCGTCGCGATCGCCGTGGGCTGGTTGGGCATCGAGGCGATCCGGTCGACGCAGATCCCGGCCGACGATCGTTCCGAGGAGCTCGGGATCTTCGCACCGGTCGCCGGACGGATCGTCTACGAGAAGATCGATCCAGACCTCGGCTACGCCCCAGGCTTCTGGGCCGTCGATCCGAACGGGCCATCCGACACGGTGCCGGGGCCGAGGGTCGCCGATGACGTCGTCTCGACGCTGGTGCCGCTGGAGCTCGACGGGGAGCCGCTCGGCTGGTCGAGCGACGGCACCGACCTGCTGCTCATGCGATCGGACGGAGACGGCTTCTTCCCGGAGCAGTACCTGTCGATCCTCCACGCTGATGGATCCGAGACGCGATTGAACGAAGACCCGATGGGGATCTCGGACGCGACGATCTCGCCCGACGGGACACGCGTCGTGTTCGCCGGACAGTACGACCTGTCGGGTTTGTACGTCGTGGACGCCGAGGGCGGTCAGCCGGTTCAGCTCCCGATCCCCCAAGCTGGGGACGGCGCGGGCTCACCGAGGTTCTCGCCCGACGGGACGCAGATCGCGTACCTCGCCGGGAACCGCGACGCCGAGGTGTGGGTGGCGAACGCGGACGGCACCGACGCGCACCAGATCCTGGCGGACGAGCCAACCGCGTTCCGGGACATCACCGGCCTGGAATGGTCACCGGCGGGCGACCGCCTCGCGATCGGGCTGGGGACCCACCAACGGAGCGGCGGCGCCATCTACACCTTCGCCCCCGACGGTTCGGACTTCACGGAGGTGATCGTCGGCGGGAGCTCGCCGCACTGGTCGCCCGACGGATCCCAGATCGCGTACACGATCCAATGCGACGTTCACCCGACCTTCACGTGCGTGCAGTTCGACCCGCAGGCGGGATCGAGCCCGGCCGGCCTCGCGATCGCCGATGCGGACGGCTCGAACGTCCGAGCGTTCGGCTTCGCGGCCTCGGGTCCGTGGCACCCGGCCGGGTCGGCTCAGCCGAACGAGACCACCCCGCCCCCGAGCGAGGACTTCGCGCGCGTCGGCGGCGAGGTGCTGAGCGTCACCGGCGGTCCTCTCGGCGATCTCGTCGCGGTGAACCCGGAGACCGGCGAGGAACGCGTCCTCGTCGAGGACCTCGACACCACCGTGTACTCCGCGAGATGGTCGGCGGACGGCCGTTGGGTCGCGTACGAGACCCAGACGGGAGATGGCGACTGGGATCTGTGGGTCGCAGGTGCGTCGCAGGAGCCTCGCCTCGTCGCGACGGGCGGCGACCCGGACATGTTCGCGAGCCTCGGGCTGTACTGGATCTGGTCGCCGACCGGCGCCAACCTCGCGGCGATCGCTGAGTCGACCTTGCGGACGATCGACCTCACGACCGGCGAGACGACCGACCTCGGTCCGATCGTCGCCGACCTCCTCGACCAGGCGGGCATGGCGTGGGGTTGGTCACCGGACGGGACGCGGATCACGTTCGCGACATCAAGCGGTGCCGTGTATTCGGTCGACGTTCCGAGCGCAGAGCGTTCGCTCCTCGCGCGCCTGTCGGAGGATCTGGACCTGACCGAAGAGGTCCTGTGGTCGCCGGACGGAGCGCAAATCGCCGTTCTGACCCGCGTGGCGTCGAATGAAGCCGGCCGCCTGTACCTGATGGACGCCGACGGATCGAACGTCCGAGTCGTGGTCGACAACTACGACCCACTCGGTCTCGCGTGGTCCCCCGATGGGACGCTGCTCGCGTTCGGAGAAGGCTCGGAGCCGGACGGAGAGATCCGGATCCGGGTCGCGCCGATCGACGGCGCCTCTCCGGCCGAGATCGGGAGCGTGTCGTTCTCCGGGTGCCTCTACAACTACCGGTGCGGCCTGACGTGGTCGCCCGACGGGTCACGGATCGCATTCCAGAAGACCGGGAGAGGCGACGTGACCGCGTTCGACGCCGATGGAGCGGGCGACGCCGAGCCCATCGACGAGCTCACGTACGCGAGCTGGGCCGGTGGTTCGTACTTCTGCGAGTGCACGTGATGCGGCGTCGCGGAACGATGAAGACCCGACACGGACGTGCCCTCGCGATGGCCGTGGCGCTCGCCGCGGGTGCCTGCGCCTCGGGTCCGGAGGCCGCGGGCTCTCAGGCTCCGTCGTCGGTCGCGCCGAGCGAGACGGACACCGCCCCGCCGGTGCAGGACGTCTGGGCCCTCGAGCCTTTCTCCCCGCTCGAGGCGGGGACCTACTTCATCGACGCGGACACCGACCCGTCCACGCTGCTCCGGGTCGTGTACGAGATCCCCGCCGAGGGATGGTCGAGTTGGATCGGAGCGGCGAAGTTCGGCCCCGGCGACGGCCACGTCAGCGTGAGCATCACCACGGTGGTGAACCTGGTCGCCGATGGTTGCCGCGACCATCTCGCCGCCGATCCACCGGTCGGACCAACGGTTGACGATCTCGCGACCGCGCTGTCGGAACTGGCCCCGTTCGAGGTCACGTCGCTACCGAGCGACGTGACGGTCTACGGCTATCGCGGGAAGCACCTGGAGCTGACCGTGCCGGACGTGGCGTTCGATCGCTGCGACGCCGGCGACCTCAGGAGCTGGATCGCACCCATGGACGCGGCCGAGGAAGGGGACGCCTTCTACGGCTACACGGGACCCAGCTACCGCGAGGAGTTCTGGATCCTCGACGTCGAGGGGACCCGTCTGATGATCGCGGCCGGGCGGTCCCCCGGCTCGCCGCCCGAGGACCTCGCCGAGCTGCGGGCCATCCTCGGGTCGATCCGGGTCGAGCCGTGAGCTCCCCGTAGTCTGAGGACGTGTCCGAGATGCGCGCCATCCTGACTCGATCATGGATCGAGCCATGAGGCTGCTCCAGACGGTCAGACTCCCTCGTCAAATGTTGGGTCGCACGGGGGAGCAGTCGGTGAAACGGCCGCACGGCGTCGCGGTCCATCTGCAAGCCGCGCATCTGTGCACGCAGATGCGCGGAGTGCGCCTGACCATCTCCCCGAAACTGATCGGCGGTGGCCCTGATCGCCCCCCGCTGACGAACGGCACCGAGGGCCTGGGTCTCGACTCTGCTGCACATCTGCTCAGCGCTCGTCGAGCCGGGGATTACCTCCTCCTTCGTTACGGCATCGGCCCGGGTTCCGCTGCCTAGGGGCGTGGAAACCGCACCAGGGTCCACTTCTGCCGTACTGTCCGAGGTCCGGTCGGTAGGCCGGAGGGCGTGGCGTGCGAGGTGCGGGGAGGGACGGAGAAAAGGTGTCCGTGATTCCCAACGCACCGTCGGGTCCGCCCGTCGACCGCCGGGTCGATCGCCTCGCCGCCTACAGCTGGCGGCTCCTCGTCATCGGCGCGGCCGCATTGGCCGCGATCTGGCTGGCGCGGTTGCTGTCCCCGGTCCTCATCCCGGCCGTCGTCGCCCTCTTCCTGACGCGGCTCCTGACGCCGATCTCCGACCGGCTCCGGCATCACCTCCGGCCGGGCCTCGCGGCGGCGGCCGCGATGCTCGCGCTCCTCGGCGTGCTCGTCGGCATCTCGGTCCTGATCGTGCCGCCGATCGCGGACGAGATCGCGTCGCTGGAAGAGACCGTGACGCTGGCCCTCGACGACATCGAGGACTGGCTGGTCTCGGATTCGCCGTTCGACGTCTCGAGGGAGGCGATCGACCAGCTGCGCGTGCAAGCGGCGGAGCGATTCGACGACTTCGTCCTCACCTCGCGTGGGCAGGTGGTCGACGGCGTGACGCTCGTTGCGGAGGCGCTCGCGGGCCTGTTCCTCGCCATCCTGTTCACGTTCTTCCTACTGCGCGACGGTCCCAGGTTCGCGACGTGGCTGCACGAACGCCTGGCGCCGACCCAACGCGAACCCGCAAGGAGAGCAGCGACGCGGGGCTGGTTCATCCTCGGCCGGTACATGCGCGGGGCCGCGATCCTCGGCATCGTCGAGTCCGTTGCGATCGGCGTCACGCTATTCGCCTCAGGAGGGGGGCTCGTCGCGCCCGTCATGATCCTGACGTTCCTCGCCGCCTTCGTTCCCATCCTCGGCGCCGTGATCGCGGGCGTGACTGCGGTCCTCGTCGGTCTTGTTACCGGCGGCGTCGCGACGGCGGTGGTCGTGGCGGTCGTCGCGCTCGCCGTCCAGCAACTGGACAACGATGTCCTCGCGCCGTGGATCTATGGTCGCGCGCTCGCCCTGCATCCAGTAGTGATCCTCGTCAGCGTGGTGACGGGTGGGGCCCTCTTTGGCATCTACGGCACGCTGCTGGCGGTCCCCGTGGTCGCAGTGGCCGTCAACGTTGGTCACGAACTCCGGACGCCTGGACCCACTGGCGACCGATCGAGCCCGGCGGCCGGGCGCCGGTGAATGGTCCGGGCTCGTATCGGTAGACCTATCGACCAGTCTTTACCGAGACGACGAAGCTCGCTTGGAGGGAGCGGCTGTCCGACCTCAAGACGTTTCTGGAGTCGTGACCGCGTCGGCGGCCTCGCTGGATGCCCGCCGCTGCGCCGACACGTCGACCATGACGCCCTGCCAGCAGAGCGGCTGGCCGTTCGAGCCGCGGACCAGCACGGCTTCGTCATGGATCCAGACGGTCCGGCCGTCCCGAGCGATCACGCGATAATCCTCGCTCCACGTCACGCGGTCCTCGTTCGCCTGAGCGCATGACGCGATGACGCGTTCCCTGTCGTCGGGATGAAGGCAGTTCTCCCACCGAGCGGCTTCACCGAGCCACTCCTCCGGCGTGAAGCCGAGGATCGGCTCGATCTGAGGGCTGACCGAGAACGTGCGACGCGAGTCCAGGGCCTCGCAGTACGTGATCGCCGGCATGATCTCGACGAGGGATCGGTACATCGCCTCGGCCTCGTCGGCGCGGGAGAGGAGGACGTCCGGAGCGGGGCCTTCGACGGTCGGATCGCGCATGCTGGGAAGCCTCCTCGTGGGGAACATCGGCACGCACGGCGGGCCGATTGAGGTCGAGCACGGGTCGGCCGTGCCCGGATCCCGCAAACCGAAGGCCCGACAGCCATCCGGCTGCCGGCCGCGCGGTCTGCAGCTGTCGCCGGTCCTTAGAGGGCTCAAGGATGGGGTGTCTCGCGACTGCGCGCATCGCCAGAATGGATTCAGCCGTTGCGGAGGAAGCCACGAGCAGGATGCATGAGGACGAGGTCGACACCGACATCCGGCTCGTGTCGCGGTTGCTCGCCGCCCAATTTCCACTTTGGGCGGATCGCCCCCTCCGGCCCGTCGAGCCGGCCGGCACCGACAACGCGATCTACCGGCTCGGTGAGTCGATGTCGGTTCGGCTGCCGCGGATCGATTGGGCGGTCGACCAACCGATGAAGGAGCACGCCTGGCTGCCTCGCTTGGCGCCGCATCTGTCGCTGGCGATCCCGGAGCCGCTCGCCCTCGGCGAGCCCGGCGAGGGCTATCCATGGCACTGGTCCATCTGCACGTGGCTATCGGGAGAGCCTGCATCTCCCGATCAACTCGGTGATCCCGATGTGACTGGGATCGATCTCACCCGATTCGTCCATGAGCTGGAAGCGATCGATGGGGTGGGTGGACCCCCGCCGGGTGGCCGTGGGGGATCGCTCGATGCGCGCGACGACGCGTGTCGTCAGTCCATCGCGGAACTCGATGGGGTGATCGACCGATCCTGGGCCGAAGCGGAATGGGAGGAAGCGATCGCTGCGCCCGTATGGTCCGCGGCCCCGGTGTGGATCCATGGCGACCTCGACGCCCGGAACCTGCTCGCGACGAGCGGCCGGCTGAGCGGAGTGCTGGACTGGGGCTCGCTTGCCGTCGGCGACCCCGCGGCCGACATCATGGTCGCGTGGAAGATGTTCGATGCCGACGTCCGTAGGAAGTTCCGAGCCGAGATCCAGGTGGACGATGCGACGTGGTCGCGTGCGCGGGGATGGGTGCTGTCGCAGGCCGTGATGATCCTGTCCCACTACACACTCGAGACGAACGCGGTCCTCGTCAACGAGGCTGAACGCTGGCTCTCGGAGCTCCTCGCCGACCCCATCTAGACATCCGCACCTCGGGTTAGGTGGGTCGAACGCGAGACGGAGACCGAGGGCGACGAGTGCGGCCCCGGTGACGCGCTCGATCGGGAAGGAGCGAGACGAAGAACTGGGCGACTTTGGGATTGAGCACGTTCGTCATCATCCCCTGGCGGTAGGCGGCCCAAGGGCGCACCGAGTCGACATCGGCCTCCTGCTCCCTCCGCCCCGCAAGGAGGAACGTTCGGAGCCCGAGGAACACCAGGTAGCCGGCACCGACGAGCTTCACCACGGTGAACGCGCGGGAGGACCCAGCAGCAGCGCGGAAAGACCGAGGGCGGCCGCGGATGCGTGGACCACCAGGCCGGATCACGGGAACGATGCCCGCCGTGCGATCTCCCAGGCCGTTGTCGATGTCGGAGGCCCGTCGCTAGAGTGCCGAAGACCTCCTGCGACGTATGCCTCTGGACCCCCCGAGCCCGGGACGTCGTGGGGCTGGAGGTGAGCGCTGGTGAAGCGACTCCGATCAGCGAGGCGCAGGCGAGGGCTGTTGGTCATCCTCGCGGCGGGCATGGCGATGGGTGTGTTCGCTCTCCCTTCGTCCGCGCAGATCCCATCCGACGGGGACGACCAAATCTCCGGCCAGCCGTACGTCCGGCACGACGGCGGCATGGACACCGGCATCGCGCACTGCAACGACGAAAGCTCGGACGACGGCGAGGAACCCGCGCCGAGCGCCACGGACTCGGACACGACGGACGGTGGCAGCCGGCGTCAGGGGAACGAGCCGTTCACCGTCATCGATCCGACCAACCCGAACCTGATCGTGGCCGGCTGGAACGACTACTGTCTGACCGACCTCGGCGCCGGCTGGCAGGGGTTCGCGTATTCGAACAACCGCGGCGAGACGTGGACGGACTCGATCGTTCCGGGCTACCCGCAGGACACATCACTCGAAGGCAAGGCGTCGCCC
>CAZMNP010000076.1:0-5799 GCA_964567675.1 uncultured Actinomycetes bacterium | reverse complement strand
CCCATCGTGAGTCCCTCGCATGGTTCGACGTGAAGGACGCCGGCGTCGTGGAGGAGATCGCGACGATCGAGCGCGACCTGCTCGTCCCGGCCGGGCGGCGATGGTTCACGGTCCGGCAGGAAGGAACGTCCGCCGCGTTCGTCGCGCTGCTCGTGCTCGAAGGGGTCGGGTATGTCGATCACGTCGTAACGTTCCCGCGGGCGCGCCGGCAAGGGTTCGCGAGCGCGCTCGCGCGCCACGCCGTCGCGGAGTCGGCGACCGCCGGCGCCGAACGCACGTACCTGCTCGCGGAGCGCGACGGTCCCGCGACCGCGCTCTACGAACGGATCGGGTTCCGACCCCTGACGACGATAGCGAGCTGGATCTCGGACCGCGCCGACGCGAGCGAGTAGTCCTTACGGGGCGGTCACGCGAGCGTCGACCTCGACGGTCCGGCCGAGCGCCCGCTCGAGCAGTCCGACGTTCTGGCGCGCTTCCAAGACCGCCGATTGCGGGTCCACGGCTCCCGAGACCGCGATCCGCAACATCCCGTCGTCGACCTCGGCGGAGACGTCGAGCGCCTCGCCTTCGAGGCCTCGAGCGATCGGGTGGGCGACGCGGAGCAGCGCGACGAGCACGACGCACGCGTACTGCGCGCGCTCGGCCAGTCCGGCGAACGGGGGGTAGACGGCGCGAGGATCCTTGCCTCGCTGGAACCGGACGATCGTCGCGATCGACGCGATCTCCTCGGGAGAGAAACCGCGGATCCCGCTGTGCTCCACCAGGTAGGCGCCGTGCTTGTGGAACTTCGCGGGCGAGATGGCGGTGCCGATCTCGTGCAGCCGTGCCGCATGCTCCAGCCACTCCGCCTCGAGGATCCCGAGACCGTGCAGGTCCGCCGTCTCGTCGAAGAGCCGGCCGGCGACCCGCGCGACGATGTCGGCGTGCGCCGGATCCTCGCCCCACACGCGGACGAGGCGCTGCACCGAGCGCGCCCGCAGGTCCTCCGGCGAAGGAGGTGGCGATCCGGCGAGACCCAGCGCGTCGAGCACGACGCCCTCGCGGAGCCCCCACTCCGAGTGGATCAGCGACTCGGCGCCGAACAGGCTCGCGGCGGTCGTGAGGATCCATCCGCCCGCGGGAAGGATCTCCGCCCGGCGCTCGTCGATGCCTCGGAGCTTCAGCCGTTCCTTGAGCGTCAGCGCCGCGATCGTTCGCGTCACGGCGAGGAGGTTTTCGATCGGGATCTCCAGCTGGTTCAGGCTCTCGGGCGGCACCTCCCAGCGTTCGGCGGCGATGAGCCGCCCGAGAGCGCCGACGGTTCCGCCGCTCGCCACGAAGCGTTCCGGCTCCGCTTCCTTCACCCGCGACAGGAGCGGCTCGAGCGCCTCCTCCACCTCCGAACGCACCTGCTTGCGTTCCGCCCGTGTGGGCGGGTCGCCCTCGATGAGCAGGCCGGTGAGTCGACCTGCCCCGACGGGAACGCTCGCACCCCACCGGAGCCCACGCTCGTCCGCGAGGGCGACCTCGAGGCTGCCGCCCCCGAGGTCGAGCTGCAGCGTCGGCCCGGATCCGAGCGCCACGCTCGCGGCCACGCCGGCGAACGTGAGCCGGGCCTCCTCCGGTCCGTCGATGAAGCGAACCGGCCCACCCACCGCATCCGTCAGGAGATCGGCGAGCTCCTGCCGATTCGGACTGTCGCGCAACGCGCTGGTCGCGATCGCCAACACCTCTTTGGCCCCCGCACGGATGCCGACGTCCCGGAGTCGCCGCGCCGTGTCGGCGGCTCGGGCCGCAACGTCCTCGGGGATCTGGCCCTCTTCCCCCAAGACCAGACCGAGATTGAGGACCTCTCGGCCCCGCAGCACTGGCGTCACCGTGCCGTCTGGCTCACCGTCGGCGACGAGCAGCTGGAACGTCGTGCTGCCGAGGTCGAGCACCGCGTACCGCTTGGGACCCGTGCTCATCCCGCGGGCGCCGGTAGGTACCGGGCCGAGACGACACTTCCGTCCTCGCGCTCGAGCACCCAGACGGAGCCTTTCGCGAGGCCGCGGGTGCCCTCCACCTTCGCGCCTTCCTCTTCGAACGCCGAGATCACCGCTTCGATCTCGCCTCCGTGGCCGCAAAGGACCGTCGGCACGGGGTCGAGACGCCGGATGAACCCGATGGTTCGCTCCGGATCCGCCCCCTCGGCGAGCTCCTCGGCGGTCTCCACCTCCAGGCCCCGGGCTCCGGCGAGCGGCTCGACGGTCTGGATGCACCGCAGGAACGGGCTGGAGACGATGCGCTCGATGTCCAGACCCTGGAAGCGCTCGACGAGACGATCCGCCTGACGGCGCCCTCGCCGGGTGATCGGGCGTCGCTCATCGGGACCTTCCCATAGCTCCCGCACCCCGGCCTTCGCGTGCCGGACGAGGTAGACGGGCGACCGCGTTCGTGGGGCGAGCACGGATCGCAGCAGATCGCGGTCGTGCTCGTACGTGAGCAGCGCCATCGCCTCGTCGGGTCCGACCCAGCGGAGCTCGTCGACCTCGGCGTTCGGCCGGAAGGTGCCGCCGTCGGGCGTCATCGTCCAGTACCGCACGACCTTGGGTCTGCCCGAACGGTCCGTATACGTGACGGCGTCGACCGGAGCTCCGAGCCGGCACCGGAGCCCGGTCTCTTCCTCGACCTCCCGCAGCGCCGCCTGCTCTTCGAGCTCGCCGTCGAGGAGCTTGCCTTTGGGGAAGGTCCAGTCGTCGTACCTCGGACGGTGCACGAGCGCGAACCGGGGCTCCTCGCCGTCGTCGAGCGTGACGATCCCCCCCGCCGCCCGGATGACCGCCTTGGAGCTCACGACCAGAAGCGCAACTTCTTGCGCGAAAGCTGGTTCCACGCCTCGGGCCATCGTCGCCGGGCTTCCTGCGCGGCAAGCACCTCGAAGGCATCGATCTGTCCGGCCACGAATGCGAGAGCCGGCTCGGCGGCGGCCGTCTCGCGCAGCCAGGCGCCGGCGACCACGGCGTCCTGATGCTCGCCGAGGACGTCCTGAAGGGTCGCCGCGGCCTCCGCGAACGCACGCGCCTTCTTGCCGAACACGGGAGCGGCCGCCTCCGACCCGTATCGCGCCCGCTTCGTGTGGATCCGGGCCGTGTGCAGGGCCTCGTCGCCGTCGTCCTCGGCGAGACAGTCGACGGCGGTGACCAGCTCCTTCCAAGGTGCGTCGAGCATCGAGGGCAGCACGGTCGTAGCCGGAGCGGTCGCGATGCCCTCGATGACCTGCGGGGCGTTGGATGCCTCCACGAGGGCATCGAGCACCGCGACGTACCGCTCCGAGCGGAGCGCGTCGAGCAACACCGTGCGGGCGTCGTCGCGGCGCTGCTCGACGACGTGCAGCAACCGATCGACCGCCCCGCGATCCTGCGGCCGGAGCCGCGCCCCCGTTGAACGGATGCGCTCGCGGAGAACGTCCGCGTCCCGGGCCTCCGCGAGCGCGAGGCCGAGCCACTTCAACTCGTCGCGCAGCGGATCGGACCACGACGGCTCGAGCGCGTCGCGGAACGTCCGAAGGTCCGAACGGAGGCGGCGTGTGGCCACCCGCGCCTGGTGGACCGCCTCCGGATCCTCGCCGAGCCGCACGCCCGCGTCGTGCCGGACGAGCCGCACGAACGACACCGACACCACGGCGCGGACGACGTCTCGGACGTCGGCGGCCCGGTCCAACGTGGGGACCACCACGTCCGGGGGAGCCTCGGCGCGAGATCCGAGCGCGCGGTGGAGCTTCGGCACGTTGTCGATCCGGCCCGCCCCGGCGGCCTGCAGCTTCCGCACGATCGCCTCGCCCGTCTCCTTGGGAACGCCGTCGTCGAGCTCGACCTCGATCTCGCGGAAGCGGGCGGCCACTCGGCGACCCTGCATCGTCGAGACCTCGTCGTCGGTGACAACGGCGAGCCGGCGACCGAGCTCGTCGTTCAGCTCGACGGGGCGCCGGACCGTCCGGAACTGCAGGACCGGCGCGAGCTCTGCGCCGCGAACGTACGCCCGCACGAGGTCGGCCGCCGCGACGGGCAGCTTGCGTGGGTCCTCGCCCTCGAACACGCGCTCGTCGCGGGTCAGGAGGTCTCCGCCACCCTTGCCGGGAAGCTTGACCGTCCACCCCTGCCCCTGGCGATAGCGCAGGGAGCTCCCCCAGCGCGCGAGCCGCAGGTCGTCGGTATCGACGTAGGTCGTTGCGAAGCGTTGCGCCTCCCCTTCGACCGCAACGACGCCGTCGCCATTCAGATCGGGAAGGCTGAACCCGGGCGGAACCTGCAGCTTCGTCTCGCGCTCCAGGGTCATCGATCGGCTCGAGCTCGCTCGACCGCGATCTCCTGCAGGCGCTGCTGGGCGTTGATGCCTCGCACGGTCGGCACCTTCGTCCACTCGCCGTCGCGACCGAGCGTCCAGGCGAGGGTGTCGTCGGCGAGCAGGACCTCCAACACCTCGTCCAGCCGAGCGGTCAGCGCGGGATCGGTCACGGGGACGAGCGCCTCCACGCGCCGGTCGAGGTTCCGCTGCATGAGGTCGGCCGAGCCGATGGAGAACCGAGCCTCGTCTCCGTCGCCGAAACGGAAGATCCGCGAGTGCTCCAAGTACCGCCCGACGAGGGAGCGGACGCGGATCCGCTCGGACATACCCGGGACCCCCGGCCGGAGGCAGCAGATCCCGCGAACGATGAGATCGATCTCGGCACCCGCGACCGACGCCTCATAGAGGGACTCGATGATCGGCGGATCGACGAGCGCGTTCATCTTCAGCACGATGCGACCGCCATCGTGCGCCTGCTGATCGATCAGCTCGATCATCCGAGGACGCAGGTCGTGAGGCGCGGCGACGATCGCCCGATACTCGCGCTGCCGGCTGTACCCGGTGAGCAGGTTGAACAGGTCTGTGAGGTCCGCCCCGATCTCCGGATCGGCCGTCAAGAGCCCGAGGTCTTCGTACATCGTCGCCGTCACGGCGTTGTAGTTCCCGGTCCCGATGTGGGCGTACCGTCGAACGCCGCCATGCTCGCGGCGGACGACCAGCGAGATCTTCGCGTGCGTCTTGAGGCCGACGACGCCGTAGACGACGTGCACGCCCGCCTGCTCGAGCGCACGGGCGTACCCGATGTTCGCCTCCTCGTCGAACCGCGCCC
Source organism: uncultured Actinomycetes bacterium (assembly GCA_964567675.1). Lineage (GTDB taxonomy): Bacteria > Actinomycetota > UBA4738 > UBA4738 > HRBIN12 > CALGFI01. The sequence continues at coordinate 665 of CAZMNP010000076.1, read as the reverse complement.
TCAGCTCGACGAGGGCGACCACCTGCTTCCCGAGCTCCGCCGCCCGGATCAGGGCGCGGATGATCGGGCTCTCCTGCGTCGACGTGCGGTACAGCGCCTGCTTGATCGCGAGCACCGCGGGGTCGAGCGCCGCCTGTTGGACGAACGCCTCCACGGACGAGGAGAAGGAGTCGTACGGATGATGAACGAGCACGTCCCCGGCTCGCAGCGTGCCGAACATGTCCGGCGGGCCGTCCCCGTCCACGAGTCGTGGCTGGGTCGCCGGGATCCAGACCTCGTGCTTCAGCTCGGGGCGGTCGAGGCCGTACAACGACCACAGCGATCCGAGATCGAGGAGCCCGGGGGTCACAACGACCTCGGAGGCGTCGAGGTCGAGCTCGCGCAGCAACAGCTCGAGCACCTCCTCGCTCATGCTCTCGTCGACCTCGAGCCGGACGGTGCTCGCTCCTCGCCGCCGACGTCGCAGGACGGTCTGGATCGCTTCCAGCAGGTCGCCGGCCTCGTCTTCCTCGACCTCGACGTCGGCGTCCCGGGTCACCCGGAAGGCGTGGTGCGACACGATCTCCATGCCGGGGAAGAGCCACTCGAGGTTGGCCGCGATCACCACCTCGAGCGGGACGAACCGCTCTCCGTCGGGCAGCGGCACGAAGCGGTCGAGCAGCGGC
>CAZMNP010000075.1:0-12507 GCA_964567675.1 uncultured Actinomycetes bacterium | reverse complement strand
CCCTCGAGGAGGTCCGTGCCGCCGCCGCCCGCGGCGTCGCACCGCCACCGGACGACGAGATCCTGGCCTCGGCGCTGGCGCGCGCGTCGTCGGCCGCGCACGGGCTCGGACGGGTGATCAACGCCACCGGCGTGGTGTTACACACGGGGCTCGGCCGTGCTCCGCTGCCCGAGGCGGCCGCTGCGGCGGCGGCGAAGGTCGCCTCCGGCTACTCGGATCTGGAGATCGAGCCCGAGACGGGCGCCCGCGGGAGGCGAAGTGCGCGGGCCGAGGTCCTGCTCACCGCCATCACCGGTGCCGAGGACGCGCTCGTGGTCAACAACGGTGCCGCCGCCGTCCTGCTCGCGCTCGCGGCCTTGGCGAGGGGGAAGCACGTCCTCGTATCCCGCGGCGAGCTCATCGAGATCGGCGGGGAGTTCAGGATCCCGGACATCATGGCGGCCGCCGGGGTCCGCCTCGTCGAGGTCGGCACGACGAACCGGACCCGGCTCTCGGACTTCCGGGGCGCCCTCTCGGACAAGACGGCGTTGATCCTCAAGGTCCATCCGAGCAACTACCGCGTCGTGGGCTTCACCGCCGAACCACCGGCTCGCGATCTCGCCGCGCTGGCGGCCAAGAACGGCGTTCCGTTCATGTACGACATCGGCTCCGGACTGCTCGAGCACGTCGCCGGGATCCCCGCGGACGAGCCGTCGGCCGAGGGCGCCCTCGCCGACGGGGCCGATCTCGTCGTGTTCTCCGGCGACAAGCTCCTCGGGGGGCCGCAGGCGGGGATGATCCTCGGACGCGCGGCGCTCGTCGAGCGACTCCGCCGCCACCCCGTGGCCCGCGCGGTCCGGGTCGACAAGATGCAGGTCGCCGCACTCGAGCACGTCCTCGCGGTTCACGCCACGGACCGGCGCCCCGAGCTCCCCACATGGCGGATGCTCCGCGAGACCGCCGAGCACGTCCGCCACCGCGCCGAGCTGCTCGCGAGAACCCTCGACGGCGAGCTGGCGGGGGCGCGGGTCGTTGCGTGCGACTCGGCGGTCGGGGGCGGCTCGCTGCCCGGCTACGTCGTCCCGTCCTCTGGGGTCGAAGTGAGCTCGCCCGAGCCGGCCGGGATGGCCGCTCGACTGCGAACGGGCTCCCCGCCGGTGTTCTGTCGGATCACCGAGCGCGGGGTGCTCCTCGACCTTCGAACGGTCGGCGAGCAGGAGCTTGCGGACCTCGCGCGCGCGGTCCAGTACGCGCGCGAGTGGGACGACCCCGACGGCGAGTGAGCGCGGGGCTCGGCGCGACGGGCGACGCGAGCGGCGAGGCTCCGCTCCACGTCGTCGCGACCGCCGGGCACGTCGACCACGGCAAGTCGAGCCTCATCGCGCGGCTGACCGGCATCGACCCGGACCGGCTCGCGGAGGAGAAGCGGCGGGGCCTCACGATCGACCTGGGCTTCGCATGGTGCACGCTCCCGTCGGGGCGCGAGATCGGCTTCGTCGACGTGCCGGGGCACGAGCGGTTCGTCCGCACGATGCTCTCCGGGGTCGGGCCTGTTCGGCTCGTGCTGTTCGTGGTCGCCGCGGACGAAGGGTGGAAGCCTCAGTCCGAGGAGCACCTCGCGATCGTCGATGTGCTCGGCGTGCACGACGGCGTCGTCGCCCTCACGAAGCGCGATCTCGTCGACGCGGACCGCGCCCGGAGCTCCGAACGCACGGTCCGCGCGCGCCTCGCCGGAACGACGCTCGCCGACGCGCCGATCGTCGCGTGCTCGTCGGCGACGGGTGAAGGGGTCGATGACCTCATGGCGGCGCTCGACGCGATGGTGAGCGCCGCGCCCGCCCCGGAGGAGGGCGACCGGCCCCGGCAGTTCGTCGATCGCGTGTTCAGCATCGCCGGCGCGGGGACCGTCGTGACCGGGACGCTCACCGGGGGACGCATCGCCACGGGCGATGAGGTCGAGCTGTTCCCCTCGGGTGTTCGGGCGAAGATCCGCTCGCTCCAGACCCACCAGCGACGGATCGAAACTGCCCGGCCCGTGTCGCGCGTGGCCGCCAACCTCGCCGGCATCGAGCGATCGCGGATCGAGCGCGGCGACGTCGTCGGCCGTCCCGGCGACTGGCGTCCGACCGACGTGATCGAGGCGCGGATCCGTCCGGTGCGCGGGCTGACCCACCCGTTGTCGCCGCGCGGGGCGTTCACCTTCCACGCCGGCGCCGCCGAGCGTTCCGCGAGGATCCGCCCCTACGGCGCCACGTCGGTCTCCCCGGATGGATCGTTCGCGCGGATCCGGCTCTCGTCGCCGCTCGTGCTGGACGTGCACGACCGATTCGTCCTGCGCGAGTCCGGACGGCGTGAGACGGTTGCGGGCGGCGTCGTCCTCGATCCCGCGCCGCCGCAGCGCCCGGGCGCGACCGCCGCGGACCGCCTCGAACGCCGCGAGAAGGCCAGGCGAGAGGACATCCCGGCGCTCCTGCTCGCCGAACGCGGAGCGGTGCGCGAGGCGGAGCTACGGACCTTGACCGGCTTCGCCGAGATACCGGGCGCGGACCGCGTCTCCGGTTGGTGGATCTCCGAGCGGGTGCGTTCGGTGGCCGAGACCGCGGCGATCGAACTGCTCACCGCCCACCACGAGGCGAACCCGGCATCCGAAGGCTCGGACGTCGCCGAGATCCGTCACGCGGTCGCCGATGCCGTGCGGCGTGCGGGATCCCCCGGGGACGACGAGCTCGCGGCCTCGATCGTCGACGATCTGGTGCAGCGCGACACGATCGCTCGGTCCGGGTCGTTCCTGCGGATCCCGTCGCACCGGGCAGAGGTCGTTCCCGGGGAGCTCGAACGCCTGACCGCGGCGGTCGCGGCCGGGGAGCCGACCCCGCCGTCGATGTCCGAGCTGCAGCGGAACGGGTTCGCGCGGGAGACGATCGAGTCCGCCGTCCGGTCCGGTGCCCTCGTCCGGATCGCGCCCGACCTCGTCCTCACACCCGCGTTCGTCGAGCGCGCCGTCGACATCGTGCGCGAGGCGAAAGACGCGGGGATCACCGTCGGCGACGTCCGGGCCCGGCTCGGGACGTCGCGGAAGTACGCCGTGCCGCTCATGGAACATCTCGACCGAACCGGCGCGACGCGAAGGTCGGGAGACCTCCGGTTCGCTCGCGGGACGTAGCCGGCGCCGCGAGGCCTGCTTCGCTCAGGCGATGCGGACGATCATCGCGACCTCCACCGATGCTCCGCGAGGAAGCTCCGAGACGCCGACGGCCGCGCGCGCGTGCCTTCCCTCTTCGCCGAAGATCTCGACGAGCAGATCGCTCGCTCCGTTCGCCACCGCCGGCTGGTCCGTGAACCCGGGAGCGGAGGCGACGAACACGTCGACCCGGACGATGCCCTTCACGCGATCGAGCGATCCCAGGGCGGCACGCAAGGCAGCGAGGGCCTGGAGCGCGCACCGCCTCGTCGCCTCCTGTCCCTGCTCGATCGAGACGTCCGCCCCGAGCTTGCCGGCGGACAGGATCGTTCCGTCCTCGATGGGCACCTGACCCGCGACGTACGCGTGATCGCCCGAGATGCGCACGGGCACGTAGGACGCCAGCGGGGCGACGGGTTCGGGCAACCGGATCCCCAGCTGCGCGAGGAGCTCTTCGACCAAGGTCAGCCCGCCTGCAGGGTTCGCCGGCGGAGGATCTGCCGGCGCTCGAACTCGTTCAGCCCGCCCCAGATGCCGTGGGACTCACGGATCTTGAGTGCGAACTCGAGGCAGACGTCCTGAACCGGACAGACGAGGCAGAGCGCCTTTGCCTTGGCCTCGCGCCGGTCCTTCTCGTCGCGCTTCTCGAAGTAGTTCGGGGCGAAGAACAGGGCGGAGTCCTCGCCGCGGCAGGCGGCATCGAACTGCCACCCCTGCATCCGATCCGCGTACATCCGCTCGGCCACGCCGGACCGTCCCCCTTGTTCCTTCCTTGATAGGTGTTTCGTATCTGAACGCCGGGAGGATTCCGCTGGTTGCCCCTTTGTCCCGATGGGGGTCGAAGAACGCAGCGCGCTCGGGGCTTGGCCGGGAGGTTCTGCCGCGACTCCGCCCGGCGATCAGGGTTCTGGGGGTGCCGGCTCGTCGCTCGGCCCGGCTTGGGGTTCGGGCTGGACCCGCAGGATGAGGCCGTCGACGCCCCGGACCCGGACGCGGGTGTTCGGCGCGATGGGTCCGTTCGCGCTCCGGCCGCGCCACAGGGTCCCCTTCACGTAAACGGGGCCCTCGGGCTTCAGCTCGCCGCGGGTCTCACCGACGAGCCCGACCAGGCCCTTCTGGGTGGAGGAGATCCGCTCGCGCGCCTGCACGGCAACGGTGAGACCGAACCCCCAGTACAGCGCCGCGGCGACGGCGAAGGCCCCGACGAGCCAGGGCGATACGTCGATCTGATCGGCCACGCCGCCGAACAGGAGCACCGAGCCGCCCACGAAGCCCGCGAGCCCGGCCGCCGTGAGCGGGCCGAGCCGCCTGACCAGTACGTCTCCGGTCATCAGTCCGATCCCCAACAGAAGCAGGCCGAGCCCGGGCCACGAGAAGGGCACGACCGTGAGGCCGTAGATCCCGAGAGCGACCATCCCGGCTCCGGCGAACCCCGCGAACCCGAACCCCGGCTGCGTGAGCTCGAAGGCGAGCCCGGCGAGGCCGAGGACCAGGAGCACGTAGATCCAGGTCGGGGACGCGGCCGCGTGCAGCACCCGGTCGATCGGCCCGAGGTCGACGAACCGAACGTTCACGGGCTCCTCGCCCTCGACCCGTGCGATCCGGGTCCGGAGTGTGACCTCGCCCTCGGGCGTTCGGACCGCCAGCCCGTCGAGCCGGTCCAGCAGGTCGGGGATCGATGCGGCGGCGATCGATGCGATGCCCAGGTCGAGCGCCTCCTGTGCCGGAACCGGCTCGGCGGGGAACGCGCTCGGGACGGGACGGCCGCGCTCGCGCATCCACTCGGACGCGAGCTCTCGTACCGCGGCCGCCGGAGGCTCCGGAGCGCCGGCGAGGTCGAGCGGCTCGAGCGGTCCCACGCCGGCTCCCGGCGCGACCGCCGCATCGCTCGAGGCGTACATCAACAGGAGCGCGGCGCCCTGCACCTTGGCCGGAGTCGGCCCGACCCACGCGATGACGGGAACCGTGGCCTCGTGCACCCATCCCGCGATCTCGACCGCGTCCTGGTCGAGCGTTCCCGCGCTATCGAGCTGGAGGATGACGGTCGAGCCGGTTCGCTCCGCGTCGGCGAGGGCATCGCGCAGATAGGCGGCCACGGTGCGGTCGATCGACCCGTCGACCTTCACGACGGCGACGGATGCCTCTTCTCCTTGCGCCGCGGCCGGCCCAACCAAGCCGGCGGCGAGTCCGGCGACGGCGAGGATGAGCAGCAGGAACGGTACGGGCCGGCGCATGGGCGTCCCATGCTACCCGTGCCACTCTTCGCCACCCCCGGGCTATCCTTGCGCCGAACCCCCATGCAAGCTCCCCCCAAGCCCGGATCCGAGTCGACCTCGCGCCGGACCACGGCACCGGCGCGACAGAACCTGCTTCGTCCCCGGCGAGTGATCGCGCCGCTCATCCCCGCAGTGCTGGCCTTCGTCCTGGCGTTCGGCGCGGTACTCGTCGCGCTGGTGCTGCTTCCGCTGTTCGCCGGCGCCGGGTTGGGAGTGAACGCGTTCAGCGACCGGCTCGCGGATGCAGGGGTCGGCAGCGTGCAGATCCCGCGGTTCCCCGAACGCTCGGTCATCTATGCGTCCGACGGGTCGATCCTCGCCACGGTCTTCCTCGACGAGAACCGCAGGATCGTCAGGCTCGACCGGGTCTCCGAGGTCGCGCGCAACGCGGTGGTCGCGATCGAGGACTCCTCGTTCTACGAGCACGGGGCCCTGGACTTCACCGCGCTGATCCGGGCCGCGATCGCGAACCTTGCGTCCGGCGAGATCGAGCAGGGCGGCTCGACCATCACCCAGCAGCTGGTCAAGAACGTCCTGATCGACTCACCCGAGCAGACCTTCGCGCGTAAGTTCCAGGAGGCGTCGCTCGCGATGCGGCTCGAGCGCCGAAAGACGAAGGACGAGATCCTCGAGCTCTATCTGAACGAGGTCTACTTCGGCAACGGCGCGTACGGGATCGGCACGGCCTCCGAGACGTACTTCAACAAGCCGCCCGGTGAGCTGAAGCTCGCCGAGGCTGCCCTCCTCGCGGGGCTGATCCGGGCGCCGGGTACGTACGACCCGGTGACGAACGAGGCAGCCGCACGCGGCCGGCGCAACCTGGTGCTCGCGCGGATGGCCGAACTCGGGCTCGCCGACCCCGAACGCGTCGAGCGCGCCCAGCAGAAAGGGCTGGGGCTCGCGCGGAACGTCGGACCTCCGAAACAGCGCGTCGTGCCGTTCTTCGTCTGGTACATCCGTCACCTGATCCTGGACAACGAGGACGGCGAGTTCGACGCGTTCGGCCTGCGGCGCCTCCAGCGCATCCACACGCTGTACCAGGGCGGCCTGAAGATCTACACGACGCTCGACCCGGCATGGCAGGTGTACGCGCAGGTAGCCGTCGACGCGAGCCCGAACCTCGGTCCGGAGAAGACGTCGCCCGACGCATCGCTCGTCTCGGTGGAAACGCGGACGGGAGCGATCAGGGCCATGCTCTCGGGCAAGAACTACGAGCGCGATCAGATCGACCTCGCGTGGCGCGGAACGCGGCAGGTTGGGTCGGCGTTCAAGCCGTTCACGCTGGCCGCCGCGTTCCGTGAGGGGTTCCCCCCGGGCAAGGTCTACTCGTCGGCATCCCCGCTCTGCGGCCTCGCGGGGTGGATCAGCGCGAGCGGCTGCGTCAGCAACGCGGAGGGCGGGAGCGATCGCGGGTACATGGACCTGTGGACAGCGACCGAGAACTCGGTGAACGTCGTGTTCGCGCAACTGGCGCTCGACGTCGGTCCCGAGAACATCGTGGAGACCGCCCACCTCATGGGGATCACCTCGGCGCTCGACGCCGTGCCCTCGATCACGCTCGGCGTCGAGGAGGTCTCGACGCTCGACATGGCCTCGGCGTTCGGGACACTCGCGAACCAGGGCGTGCACTGCGAGCCGTACGCCGTCGCGAGGGTCGAAGCGCCGGACGAGGACGGGAACGGCGTGCACAACCTGTACCGGCATCGAAGACAGTGCGAGAAGGCCATCGCGCCCGACATCGCGAACCTCATCACGGCGATGCTCCAGCGCGTGGTCACGAGCGGCACGGGCACGGCGGCGGGCATCGGCCGGCCGGTGGCCGGGAAGACGGGCACCGCGCAGGACTACACGAACGTGTACTTCGCCGGCTACACGCCGCAGGTCTCCACCGCCGTGTGGGTCGGCCACCCCTCGGGTCAGATCGAGATGAGCGGGTACTTCGGCGGCACCGTGGCGGCGCCCATCTGGCACGACTTCATGATCGAGGCCATGCAGGGGTATCGGATCGAGGGCTTCCCGGCGCCGCCCGCGCCCGAACGCGGCCAGGTCCCCGACGTCATCGGGCTCAAGTCCGAGGAGGCGCAGGCGCTCCTGGTCGAGGCCAACTTCACGCCGGTGATCGAGAAGGTCGACTCGTTCGAGGAGACGAACACGGTTCTGTCGCAGACCCCGGGGGGCGGCGCGAGCGCGGTCCTCGGCAGCGCCGTGAACGTCCAGGTCAGCAACGGCAAGGGCGAGCCCGTGATCGTTCCGCGCCTCACCGGCCTTCGTGAGGACGACGCCGTGAAAGATCTCGAGAAGCTGGAGTTGTTCGCGTCGATCACGTACATCGACGTGAACGACCCCGACCTCGACGGGATCGTGCTGGCTCAGACGCCGATCGGCGACGGTACCAAGGAGGTCGACGCCGGGTCGACCGTCGAGCTCCAGGTCGGGCAGTTCCAGGACGGGAACGGGAACGGCAACGGCAACGGCAACGGCAACGGCGGTGGCAACGGCGATGGCAACGGGGACGGGAACGGTTCTCGGGCACTGCTGCGACGCCGCGCCTAATCGCCGAGACGCTCCCGGACCTTCCGCTGGACGACGGTGCCGTCGACGGCACCCTTCGCCTTCCCCATGACGACACCCATGACCTTGCCCATCTCCTTCATGGACGTCGCGCCGGTGGAGGCGAGGGCCTCGTCGATCATCGCGTCGACGGCAGCCTCGTCGAGCTGCTCAGGGGCGTAGGGCTCCAACACCTCGCGTTCCGCGCGTTCCTTCTCGGCGAGCTCGAGCCGGCCGGCGGACTCGAAGGCCTCGATCGACTCGAGCCGCTTCTTGACCTCCTTGGCGGCGACGTCGCGGACCTCGTCGTCCGAGAGCTCTCGGCGAAGCTCCTTCTCCCGGTTCGTGATCGCGGCGACCAGCATCCGGAGCGCGCCGAGGCGAACGCGTTCGCCGGCCTTCAGCGCGGCCGTCATCTCCTCGTGCGCTTTCCGCTTGAGGGTGGCGTCGCCCACCGTAGACTCCCCTCCCGTGCTTGCGTGGATCCTGCTCGCGATCGTTCTGCTCGGCGTCGCGTGTGTGATGTACGGGGTCCTGATCGAGCGTCGCGCGTACCGGTTGGTCCGTCGCCGCCTGGCCATCCTACCGGCGAACGGTCCCGAGACACTCGATGTCCTTCACCTGTCGGACCTGCACTTCGTCCGCGGCGACGAGCGGAAGCGGCGGTTCCTCGGATCGCTGCCGATGGCCGACATCACCGTCGTCACCGGCGACTTCCTGGCCGAACCCGAGGCGGTCGAGATCGCGGTCGCGGCCGTCGGCGCGAATCGAGGTCGCCTCGCGTCGTGGTTCGTCCTCGGCTCGAACGACTACTTCGCGCCGCGCTTCGTGAATCCGCTCCTCTACCTCGCCCGCCGGAGCGGCGCCAAACCCCGGCGCGCGCGACGCGGCCGCCCTCGCGAGCTCGTTGCCGCGCTCCAGGCCGACGGATGGCGAGACCTCACGAACGTGCGCGAGGAGATCGATCTCGAGGGCCTCGCGGTGGAGCTCCTCGGACTGGACGACGCCCACATCCGTAAGCACGACCTCCGCGTCGCACCCCGCCGGGCGCCGGAGCGGTTCGGGTTCGCGGTCATGCATTCGCCGGACTCCGCTCCGGAGGCCGTCGCGTGCGGCTACCGGCTCGTCGTCGCCGGGCACACGCACGGAGGGCAGGTGCGGTTGCCCCTGGTCGGCGCGCTCGTCACGAACTCACACCTGCCGCGGCGCGCCGTTTCCGGCCTGCTCCGCCTCGGCGACGGGCTCGTGCACGTGTCGCCGGGGCTCGGCACGAGCAAGTTCGCACCGTTCCGCTTCCTCTGCCCTCCCGAGGCGACCCTGCTCGAGCTGTCGCGAGCGCCTCAGCGGCAGTAGGGGAAGCAGCCGCCCTCGGTGTCGATGCCGTGCCATGGCGGAACCGAGGCTCCTCGGTCACCGGGGTCGCCGTGAAGCTCGATCGACCGATCCTGGATGTTGTTCGCGGTCGTGCCCTCGAACAGCAGGCCGGTGGGGTTCACCTCGGTCCGGATGTAGTACTCGCCGTTCGGCAGGTCCGTGATGTCGAACGCCTGTCCGGGGATGAACTGCCCGTAGGTGTCACCCCAGCCGACGTCGAGGACCTCGCGGATCCAGATCGCCCCGGGTCCTCCGCACATCGAGAACAGGTCGCCGCCGAAGAAGGCATTCCAGTTGGCGTTCGGCACCGCGAGATCGATCGCATCCGTGTTGGCGAGACACCAGGATTGCTTGCCCGAGATCGCGATCTCGCCGCTGTTCGCGTCGAGCATCGAGTACTGCGTGAACTCCTCGAAGTGCCAGTGCGTGTGCGACCGGTGATACTCGAGCTGGCCGACCGGCGCCCGGCTCACGGGAACCCCGTCCACGTGGAAGTACTGGTACGCGTCCATGAAGTCCTCGTCGACCTCGCGGAACCCCTCGACGACCAGGGTCCCGGGGCCGGCGTTCCACTCGGTGGCGTTGAACGCGAGGTAGTCGCGGCCCTTGCGGTGATACGTCGAGATCCCCCACGCCGGCAGCGCGACGAGGTCCGGCAGTCCCTCGGGATCGGGGGTCGTGGTCGTCGGAACCCGCGGACCTGGGGCGTACGGCGACGGCAGGGTCCGCTCGGCGCGAGCGGGGGTCGTGCCGCGGTCGAACACCTCGATGCGCACACGAGCCTCGGACTCGTGGGGCTCGAGGCCGAGCGCCTCGACCCACTGAGGGTCGACCCACACGCGGAGCGAGTAGTTACGCCGCGGCGCGTTGAACCCGAGCCCGAAGTCGGACATCGCGGTCACGGCCCAGTGATCGTCGATCCCCCACACCATGCCCCGGGTGAACGGGTTCCCGCCGCAGATGTACGGATACGCCGAGTTGACCGGGCCCTCGTCGTCGAGCCGGGCTCGGTAATAGGTGTTGGGGCAGAAGTCGAACGACTCGCGGGTGAGCAGCGTGCCGTGAGCGTCGCGGACGCTCAGGTGCACGAAGTCCTTCAACCCGGACCAGCCGCGCAGCAGCTCGACGGGGAGCGTCCGAAGGATCGCGCCGGTGGTCGGGTCCGTCTGGACCAGGGTCACCGGTGAGTCGTAGTCGGCGCGCGTCGCCCGGAGCTCGAACCCTCCGCCGACCGAGGCCACCCAGACGCCGGGGTCGACGAACACGAAGTTGCGCCGGTCGCGTTCGACCGTGACCGTCGTGGTGCCGGCGAAGAGCCGCACCTTCGGAGGATCGACGGCGGCCGCAGGCGGCATCCCTGCGAGCACTGTCAACGAAGCGAGGACGAGCACGAACGAAGCGAACGTGCGACGCGGGCGAGACATGGGGATCCCCTCCTGTGTTCGAGTGCGACCGGCCGATGGTACCGGGTACGACGCCTTGGTTTGCCTCGCGTTCCGCCAGGGACGGGTTTCGGACCGTCAGCCGCCTGCCGCGCGCTCGTAGACGCGCTCATAGCCGGCGACCATCGCATCCTTGGAGAAGAGGCGCTGAACACGCTCACGGGACACGTGAGGGTCCAGCTCGTCGAGACGGGCGAGCTTCTCGGCAGCACGCTTGGCGTACGACTCCACGTCGACGATCCACCCGGTCCTGCCGTCCTCCACCAACTCGGGAACGGACCCCCGCGGGGTGCCGATCACGGGGGTCCCGCACGCCATCGCCTCGACCATCACGAGGCCGAAGGGCTCGGGCCAGTCGATGGGGAACAGCACCGCTTTCGCGCGGCGAAGCAGGTCGACTTTCTCGTCGTGGGTGATCTCACCGAGCACCTCGAAGTCCGGAGGCAGGATCGGCTTCACCCGTGCCTCCCACTCGTGGTGCTCCACGGGCTCGGCGATCTTCACCGCGGAGACGAGTCGCACGCCCGCCGTCTTGGCGGCCTCGACGGCGCGCCGCCATCCCTTCTCCGGCGCCGCGCGACCGAGGAACAGGACGAAGTCCTCCTTCTGCTCCTGGAGCGGATACATGTCCAGGTCGATCCCGTTGTAGACGACGCCTCCGTAGTGGAGACCGGGTTCGAACGCCTTCTGCGCCTCGCTGATCGCGACGTACCACGCGCGGTCGCCGGCCTGCGAGTACAGGAGCTTCATGTCGGGCGTGAACGATCCGTGCAGGGTGTGGATCGTGGGGATCCCCGTCTCGATGGCCGCGGCCAGCGCCGAGAACGGCGAGTGCACGTGCAAGACGTCGAAGCGCGATCGCGCGTCCCTCAGCGCCGCGAGTGTCTGGGTCGTGTCGAGGACGATGTCGTTGATCGCCGTCGGGCCGAGCGCATGCTCGTAGACGTACTCGAGCTGTGCCTTCGTGCGGGAATCGCCGGTCGCGAACAACGTCACCTCGTGGCCGGCCTCCGCGAGCCCGTCGGCCAGCAGCGCCACCACCCACTCGATCCCGCCGTAGCCCTTGGGGGGCACGGCCAGCCACGGTGGAGAGAGCTGCGCGATCCTCATGCCACCTCCATCGTCGGCGCCGCGAGCCGCAATGTACCCGGTCGCCTGAAGGTCGAGCCGCTAGACTGGGCACACGGGACGTAGCGCAGCTTGGTAGCGCGCAGCGTTCGGGACGCTGAGGTCGCGGGTTCAAGTCCCGCCGTCCCGACCCACATCGGTCGAACCCTTCGAGCACGGAAAGGTTCCGCCGCAAAGCAACAGAGGTTTGACTGGCCCCCGGCCGGTCGATATCCTCGTTCGCGGCTGCCGGGAAGGCAGCCTTCTTCATGTCCGGAGGCTGATGATCAGAACCGCCCGACTCCTCGCCGCCCGGCTCCTCGCCGTGGTGATCCTGGTTTCGGCTTCCCTCGGCTCCGTGACCCTTTCCTCCGCGGCCCCCACGCAGGAGGACGTCCGCCGCGCGAAGGATCGACTCGACGCTCTCAACCGCGACCTCTCGCTGCTCGTGGAGCGGTACAACCAGGCGCGGATCCGCCTGAACGACGTGCAGGTGCGTCTGTCCGAAGTCCGACTCGAAGCGGAGCGGGCGCACGCGGAGGCTGAGCGCGCGCGAGAGAGCCTCAACCGCTCCGCCGCTCGCGCGTTCACGGGCTTC
>CAZMNP010000074.1:0-74909 GCA_964567675.1 uncultured Actinomycetes bacterium | reverse complement strand
AGCATCCCGGTGATGATGCCGTGCGCGACCATCCCGAAGATCGCCGCGTTGATCCCGATCGTCGTGAGTGTGGCGATGCCGAGCATCACGAATCCCATGTGGCCGACCGAGCTGAACGCGATCAGCCGTTTCAGGTCCCGTTGTGCCAGGCAGGCCAGCGCGGCGTACACGATCGCGATCGCGGCGAGCGCGCCGATCCACGGCGCGAACTTCTCGGCCCCGTACGGCAGGATCGGAAGGGCGATCCGGACGAACCCGTAGGTGCCCATCTTCAGCATGACGCCGGCGAGCAGCACAGAGCCGATCGTGGGCGCCTCGGTGTGCGCGTCGGGGAGCCACGTGTGGAACGGCCACATCGGCACCTTGACGGCGAACCCCAGCCCCACCGCCGCGAAGGCGACCAGCTGGAACCCATCGGAGAACCCGCCACCGGCCGCGTAGTCCTGCAGGGCGATGATGTCGAAGGTGCGCTCGCCGCCGCCCAGGTCGGAGCGGAAGAACATGCCCAGGAACCCCAGGAGCATGAAGACCGATCCGAACAGCGTGTAGAGGAAGAACTTGATCGCCGCGTATTCGCGGTTCGCGCTCCCCCAGATCCCGATCAGGAAGTACATCGGGACCAGCACGAGCTCCCAGAACACGAAGAACAAGATGAGGTCGAACGCGATGAACGTGCCCGCCATCCCGGTCTCGAGCAGCAACATAAGCCCGAGGAAGGCCTTGGTCTTGCCCGGGCTCGGGACGAAGCGCCAGGTGTAGATGGCGCACAGGAACGAGAGCACGAACGTGAGCAGGTAGAGCGGGAGGCTGATGCCGTCGATCCCGACGTGGTACCGAGCCGAGATCGCGGGGATCCACTCGGTGTTCAGCTCGAACTGCAGGCCCGGACCCGCCGAGTAGTCGAAGTCCACCGCGATCGCGATCGCGATCACCAGCGCCACGCCCGTGAAGACGATGCCGAGGGCGCGGACCATGGTGTCCTTGTCCCGCGGAACGAGCGCGATCACCAGCGCCCCCACCACCGGCAGGAGCGTCGCGATCGTGATCGCCGAGTTCTCCCAGGTCATCGGTCCTACCCCTCTCAGATCCTCGTGAAGATGATGGCCAGGATCACCACGCCGGTGAACATGAACGCGGCGTAGCGCTGGACGTTGCCGGATTGGATGTAGCGCAAGAGGCCGCCCGTGAAGCCGGCGATGCCGGCGATGCCGTTGACGGCTCCGTCGACCACGTTCCGGTCGAACCACACCGCTCCCTGCCCGAGCACCCGGGCGAGCGATGACGCCCCGTTCACGGCCCCGTCCAGGATGTGCTGGTTGGTCCAGTAAACGGCGGCCGAGAGCCGGTCGCGAACCGGCAGGACGATGCCGCGCAGGTAGAACTCGTCCATGTAGTAGCCGTTCTGCAGGAGCGTGGTCACCGGCCCGAGCTGGAGCACGGGGTCGCGCTCGCGCTCCCTCCCGTACGCCACCCACCCGACCGCGATGCCCAGAGCCGCCGCGCCGATCGAGAGCCCGGCCACCCAGGCCAGGAACTCGGGCACGTGCGGATGCTCGAAGTAGACCCAATCGGCGAACGGCGCCCCGAGCTGCGGCGCGCCGAGGAACCCGACCCCGATCGCCGCGGCGGCGAGCGCCACGAGCGGTCCGCGCATCGACAGTGGCGCCTCGTGCGGATGACCGTGGCCGCGATAGTCACCGAAGAACGTCAGGAGCACGCACCGCGTCATGTAGAACGCGGTCATCACGGCGGTGACCAGCAGCGTGACGAACAGCACGGGGTGCCCGTCGGACGCGACCGCCAGGAGCTCGTCCTTGGACCAGAAGCCGGCGAGCGGCGGGATCCCGGCCAGAGCGGCAGACCCGATCAGGAACGTCCAGAACGTCACGACCATCGGTTTTCGAAGCCCGCCCATCTCGCTCATGTTGTTCGAGTGGACGGCATGGATCACGGCGCCCGAGCCCAGGAACAGCAGCGCCTTGAAGAAGGCGTGCGTCCACAGGTGGAAGAACCCGGCCGTCAGGCCTTCGGGCCCCATCGACAGCCCGGCGATCATGTAGGCGAGCTGTGAGATCGTCGAGAACGCCAGCACGCGCTTGATGTCGTCCTGCACGAACGCCAGGAGCGCCGACATCACCATCGTGATGCCTGCGATGATCGAGACGAACTGCAGGACGAACGCGTCCGCGTGCACGAACACCTCGAACATGCGCCCGACCAGATAGACACCGGCCGCGACCATCGTCGCCGCGTGGATCAGCGCCGAGACGGGGGTCGGACCGGCCATCGCGTCGGGGAGCCACACCTGGAGCGGGAACTGCGCGGACTTGCCGATCGTGCCCCCGAACAGCAGGAGCGCGGCCGCCGCGACCAAGCCGCTCGAGGCGCCGTCGCCGGCGATCAGCTCGGAGATCTCGCCGATGTTCGCCGTCTCGAATCCGGTGGCGAACATGAGGGCGAAGATACCGAACATGAACGGGATGTCGCCGACGCGCGTGGTCAGGAACGCCTTGATCGCGGCGTTCGAGTTCTTCTTCTCCTCCCACCAGTGCCCGATCAACAGGTAGGAGCACACGCCCATGACCTCCCAGCCGACGAGCAGCTGGATGAGGTTGTTCGCGATGACGACGTTCAACATCGACCCGGTGAACAGGGAAAGGACGACGTAGAACCACGTGTACCGCTGGTCGCCGTGCATGTAGCCCACCGAGTACACGTGTACCGCGAGCGAGATCGAGGTGACGACCACGAGCATCACCGCGGTGAGCCCGTCGACCAGCTGGCCGGCCTCCACGCGGAGCTCGCCGACCTGGAACCACAGGATCGAGCTCTCGAACGCGCCTCCGCCGTGCGAGACGAACTGCCAGAGCACACCGAGGGACATCACGAGACCCGCCCCGACCGCGAGGATCCCGTAGACGGAGCCCTTGCCCGGGGTCCGCTTGCCGACGAACAGCGTGAGGGCGGCCGACACGAACGGCAGCAGCACGATGATCCAGGCGTGCTGGACGAACCAGTTCGCGTCCGACACGGCCTCGGCGGCTACCACTTGAGGAGGTTCACCTCGTCGACGTTGATCGTCTCCCGGTTGCGGTAGATCAAGATCACGATGGCGAGCCCGATCCCGACCTCGGCGGCGGCCACCGCGATCACGAAGAGCCCGAACACCTGACCCGCGAGGTCGCCGAGCATCTGGCTGAACGCGATCAGGTTGAGGGTGACCGCGTTCAGCATCAGTTCGATCGACATGAGAACGAGCACCGCGTTCCTTCGCGCGAGGACTCCGTAGACGCCGGCCGAGAAGAGCACGGCCGAGAAGAACAGGACGAGGGGAAGGCGGATCACGTCTGGTCGTCCTTCCGCGACAGGACGATCGCTCCGATCAGCGCGGCGAGCAAGAGGAACGAGACCACCTCGAACGGCAGGACGTACGTGCTGAAGATCGACTGTCCGATGGCGGCCGCGCTCGCCGGGACGGGATCGATCTTGGCCCCGTCCCACGAGTACGCGTCTTGGATCAGGAACACGAGGCCGGCCAAGATCGCGACCGCGACGACGACCGCGACGCCTCGGCTCTGGTTGTCGAGCACCTCGCGCCCGATCGGCGCCTTCGTCAGCATGAGGCCGAACAGGAACAGGATCACGATCGCGCCGACGTAGATCAGGATCTGCACCCACGCGATGAACTCGGCCGCCAGCAGCAGGTACGCGGCGGCCACCATCGACAGCGTGATCACCAGGTAGAGCGCGGCGTGCACGACGTTGGCGGCGGTGACGAGCCGGATGGCCGCCACGGTCCCCACCACCGCGAGCACCACGAACGCGTACTCGTTGCCCGTCACGCGCTACGCCCCTCCCCCGGCCTTCTGTCGCGCCGCGATGATCGCCGCCCGCTTCGCCAACCCTTCCGCCACCCGCCGGTCCTTCCCCTGCGCCACCTGCTCCGCCAGAACCCGGTCGAACGTCTCCTGATCCGGCTCGACATGCCCCGCCGCCGCGGGAGCTGGACCGACCGGCGCGGCTTCGCCAGGCGTCGTGGCTGGAGCGGCCTCGGCAGGTGGAGCGGCCTCGGCAACGGCCGGCGTCGTGGCTTGAGCGGCCTCGGCAGCAGGCGCCGGTGTCACGGAAGCGGCCGCCGGGGCGGGGACGGAGGGCGACTGTGAGGCGGTGCGGACATCTGGACCCCCCGACGCCGCCGCCGAACCGGAGCCCGGAGAACCCGCACCGGCGACCGCAGCCGCACCGACCTCCTGCGGCTCGGCCCCAACCTCAGGGAACGGCGGTGGCAACACCTCGTAGGTCCACTCCTCGAGCTTCTCCTTCTCATGGATCAACTCGTCGATCCCATAGGTGGAGTACTCGAACTCGGGGCTCCAGAAGAGCGCGTCGAACGGACAGACCTCGACGCAGATCCCGCAGTACATGCAGAGCGCGTAGTCGATCGCGAACCGGTCCAGGATCTTCGCGGAGCGCGCCTTGCCTCCGGAGGCCGGGTCGTGCGTTTCCTTGTGCGCGTCGATGTAGATGCACCAGTCCGGGCACTCGCGCGAGCACTTGTAGCAGACGGTGCAGTTCGCTTCCTTGAGGGCGATCACCCCGCGCGTTCGCGGTGGTAGGTCCGGCTTCTCCTCCGGGTACTGCTGCGTGATCGAGGGACGAAGCGCGTGCTTGAGGGTGACCGCGAGACCCTTCACCAGGCCGAGACCGGTCCCCCGCACCTCCTCGGATCTCTGCACATCCCGTTCGTCGATCGCCACACGGCCTCCTAAGTCTCTTCGCCTAGATCGCGACCTTGAGGAACCCGACGACCATGATCTGCAGCAGGCCGAGCGGGATCAGCGTGAGCCACGAGACCCGCTGGAGCTGGTCCTCCCGCAGGCGGGGGTACGTGGCGCGCAGCCAGATGATGAAGAACGACAGACCGCCGATCTTCGCCGCCATCCACAGCGGTGGGGGGATGAATTCGAAGAACGGGGCCGCCTGGTACCCGCCGAGGTACAGCACCGAGGCCACGGCTGACAGCGCCACGATCCCGCCGTACTCGGCGAGCAGGAAGAAGGCGAACTTGAGGCCCGTGTACTCGGTCAGGGCCCCGAAGATGATCTCGGTGTCGGCCACCGGCATGTCGAACGGCGGTCGCGAGAGCTCGGCGAGCGCGGCCACGATGAAGATGCCGAACCCGATCGGCTGCGTGAGCGCGAACCAGAAGCGCTCCTGTGACTCGACGATCCCGATCATCGAGAGCGTGCCCGCCTGCATCACGACGGCCGCCGCGGCGAGCACGAGCGGCAACTCGTACGAGATCAGCTGAGCGGCTGCGCGGAACGCGCCGATCAACGAGAACTTGTTCGCCGACGCCCATCCCGCCATCAGCACGCCGATCACGGTGACCGACGTGATCGCCAGCACGAAGAAGATCCCGACGTCCAGGTTCAGGATGAAGATCTCGTCGGAGAACGGGACGACGACGAACAGCGCGATGTAGGGCACCATCGCCACCGCCGGCGCGATCGAGAACACCCACCGGTCGGCGGCCGCCGGGATGATG
Organism: uncultured Actinomycetes bacterium; assembly: GCA_964567675.1. Lineage (GTDB taxonomy): Bacteria > Actinomycetota > UBA4738 > UBA4738 > HRBIN12 > CALGFI01. The sequence continues at coordinate 69,361 of CAZMNP010000074.1, read as the reverse complement.
TCTTCCTTCTGGATGAACTTCACGCCGTCGGCCATCAGCTGCGCCCACCCGTGGAAGCCACCGGCGTACATCGGTCCGAGCCGGGCCTGCATGTGCGCGAGGACCTTGTGCTCCATGTAGCCGATCCCGAGCGGAGCCACGAGGAAGAACACCAGGACGATCCCCGCCTTCACGACGAGGACGAGCCAGTAGTTGCCGAACCACTGGTCGACGAAGCTCACGCCGGCCTGGGCGATCACTCCTCCTCGTCCTCCGCGAGCTCGCCCTCAGCCTCGCCGGGCCAGGGCTTCACCACGCGCGACATGAGCTCGAAGTCCTTGCGCATCGGGTGACCCTCGAAGGGTTCGTGGAGCAGGAGCCGCACGGGCATCGGGTGGCCCTCGAACGTGACGCCGAACATCTCCATCGTCTCGCGCTCGTGCCAGTTGGCGGCCGGGAAGATGTCCGAGAGCGTCTGGCAGACCAGCGCGTCCGCGGGCAGACGCACCTTCATCCGGATGTTGTGACGGCGGGACGTCGAATACAGATGCGTCACGATCTCCAGACCGTCCTCGCCGTAGTCGACGGCCGACGTGAAATCGCAGTAATCGCACGCGAACGCAGGCTCGTCCCGAAGGAACGTCGCGAGCTCGCGGTACCGCTCGGCGGCGATCGTCACGACAGCGTGCCCGAACTGGTCCTCGAAGGCGACGACGTCGTCGCCGAACTGCGCGCGCACGCGCGTCTCGGCGTCAGGAAGTGGGAGCGGGGGTGAGCTTGCCACTCCACTTCTCCCTGATGTCTTCGCCGGCGATCTTCTCCTGTAGCCGGATGATGCCCTCGAGGAGGGCCTCCGGCCGAGGCGGACATCCCGGCACGTACACGTCGACCGGGAGGATCTGGTCGATACCCTTCAGCACCGAGTACGAGTCCCAGTACGGTCCGCCGCAGTTCGCGCAGGATCCCATCGAGATCACGTACTTGGGCTCGGGCATCTGGTCGTACAGCCGCTTGATGACCGGCGCCATCTTGTCCGTGGGAGTACCGGCGATCACGATGAGGTCCGCCTGCCGCGGCCCGTGCGCGAAGGGGATCACCCCGAAGCGGATGAAGTCGTGCTTGGACGTCGAGGCCGCGATGAACTCGATCGAGCAGCACGCCAGCCCGAAGTTGAACACCCACAGCGAGTACCGGCGGCCCCAGTTGAGCAAGAACTTGACCGGCTGGAGCTGCGCGAGCGGGGTCTTCTCGGTGATCAGGCCCAACGAAGGACCCCCTTGCGCCAGGCGTAGAGGAGGCCGACGGCGAGGATCCCGATGAAGATGGCCATCTCGACCACGGCTTGGTAGCCGAGGCCCTCGAAGATCCCGGCCCACGGGAAGAGGAAGACGGCTTCGACGTCGAAGATCACGAACAGGAAGCCGTAGATGTAGTAGCGGATCTGGCTCTGCGACCAACCCTCGCCGACCGGGTCGATCCCGCACTCGTACGTGAGGAGCTTCTCGGGGAGCGGCCGCCGGGGTGCGATCAACCGTGCGGTTCCGAAGGCCACCGCGACCAGACCGACGCCGGCAACCAGGACCGCGAGGACGACCCCGTATGACTTGTAGTAATCCACGCTTGTGAAAGTTTTCCCGAGCAGGCCGGATTCTAGCAACCTGGGTTCCCCCACCGTGCCTGGTTCCGCACCGACATCTCCCTCATCGCTGCCGTGCTCCGCATCGAGCGGCAAGGTACTCGGCCAGCTGGACGAGCGCGGTCCTCGCGGTCCCTTCGGGCAGCCTGCCGGCCAGCTCGCGGGCTCGGTCGACCTCCGCGACGACCGCCGCGCGGGAGTGCGCCAGGTTCTCCGGCGACCGGACGATCTCGAGCGCCCTCGGGAGACCGGCCTCCTTCGCCCGCCCTGAGGACAAGAGCTCCCGCAGCTCGTCCCCGTGGGCACCGCTGCCGAGGGCGTGCAGGACCGGAAGGGTGAAGACGCCCTCGCGAAGGTCCTGGCCGGGCTCTTTCCCCAGCTCCCGCTCGCTGGCGACGAGATCCATGATGTCGTCGGAGAGCTGGAACGCCAGGCCGAGCGCCTCGCCGAACTCCTCGAGCACGTCCAGCGAGTCCACAGGCGCGTCCGAGAGCATCCCACCGAGCCTGCACGACGTGGCGATCAGCGTCCCGGTCTTGCGCCGGATGATCTCCATGTAGGCGCCTTCGGTCTGGTCGAGCCTTCCCGCGGCCTCGACCTCGCGGATCTGCCCGTCGCAGAGCGTGGCGATCGTACGGGCGAGCAACGCGCAGATGTCGGTTCCGAGGTCGGTCGAGATCTCCGAGGCACGGGCGAACAGGTAGTCGCCAGTCAAGATCGCCACCGTGTTGGTCCACCGGACGTTCGCCGCCTGCACCCCGTGACGAGCGTCGGCCTCGTCGATCACGTCGTCGTGGTACAGCGTCGCCTGGTGGACGAGCTCGATCGAGACCGAGCCCGGGACCAGCCGTGGGTCCCTCGGATCGCCGAAGTAGCCCGCGAGCAGCACCAGCATGGGGCGGAAGCGCTTGCCGCCGGCATGCAGCAGGTAGGAGGCCGTCTGGGCCAGCAGGTCCGAATCGGCGCGAACGGCCTTCTCCAGGGCGGCCTCGACCTCGTCGAGGCGACCCCGCACCTCGCTCTCCAGGAGCGGGTCGGGTGCCTCCAGGCCGGGGATGACGCGGCGGCTCATCGGTCCGACCCTACCCGGGTCCGCCTCGTGCAGACCATCGCGTCCGTCGCGCTCACCATCGGAGCACCGCCGCCCGGTCCAGGAACCCCAACAGGAGGCTGGGGAACACGCCGAACACGAGCACCAAGATCGCCGGGATCGCGACGACGACGCGCGGGAGGACCGACTCGTCCGTCTCGGGCTCACCCTCCGGCTCCTGCATGAACATCAGCACGATGAGGCGGAGGTACACGAACGCGGCCACCACGCTCGCGATGACGCCGATCAGCGCGAGCGGCCAGGCGCCGGCATCGATCGCGGCCCGGAAGACCTCCACCTTCGCGACGAAGCCCGCGGTCGGTGGGATACCGGTGAGCGACAGCAAGAAGAGCGCGAGCAGACCCGCCAGAACCGGGCTGCGGGACCCGAGTCCGGCATACGACGACAGCGACGTCCGGCGCTCGCCTCGCGAGGACACGAGCATCACGACCCCGAAGGCGCCGAGGATCGTCATGGCGTACGCGACCAGGTAATACAGGGCGGCGCTCATGCCGCTCTCGCCAGTCGCCACCAGGCCCGTGAGGACGAATCCGGCGTGGCTGATGCTCGAGTAGGCGAGCAGCCGCTTCACGTCCGTCTGCGCGATCGCGAAGAGGATCCCCACGACCACCGAGACCGCGGCCAGCGTCCAGACGAGTGGCCGCCAATCCCAGGCGAGCGGCTGGAACGCCACGTTGAACACGCGCATCAGCGCGGCGAAACCGGCGACCTTCGTGCCGGCCGACATGAACGCCGTCACCGCGGTTGGCGCCCCCTGGTAGACGTCGGGCGTCCACATGTGGAACGGGACGGCCGAGACCTTGAACGCGAAGCCCACCGCGAGGAGCCCCGTCGCCGCGAGGGCAAGCGCGAGACCCTCCGTTCGCCCCGACAGGGCCTGCGCGACCTCCGGCAGCCGTGTCGTCCCGGTGGCGCCGTACGCCATCGCGATGCCGAACAGGAAGAACGCGGAAGAGAACGCGCCCAGGAGGAAATACTTCATGGCGCCCTCGACCGAACCGATGCGCCGCGAGAACCCGGTCAGCACGTAGAGCGCGAGCGACAGGATCTCGAGCGCGAGGAACACCAGGATGAGCTCGGACGCGATCGCGATCAGAGTCATCCCCGACGTCGCGAACAGCACGAGTGGGAAGAACTCCGCCCGCGACTCGCCCGAGCGCTCGAAGTAGTGATGCCCGTAGAACAGGCCGATCGCCGCCGTCGCGAGCAGGATCAACCGAACGACCACGCCGAACCGGTCCACCGCCACGGATCCGCCGAGGACGGTCGTGGCTCCTTCCCAGTCCCAGAGCCGGATCGACGCGCCCGCCGCGCCGGCCACACCGACCAGCGAGACGGACAGCAGCGCCGGCGAACGGACGGACGGAGCGATCGCGCCCCACAGGAGCACGACGATCCCGGTCCCCACGAGGATCAGCTCGGGCAGGATCGGCCACAGATCGATCGCCGGCGTGCGGATCACGGGATCTCCCCTTCGCCAGCCGGGGTCGCCACATCGATACCCTCCGGCGGGCGGTAGTCGGGCTGGATCCGTGCACGCAGGCCGCCCGGGAGACCCGGCTGCTCGAGGTCGACGGATCGCACCCAGCGCACGACCCCTTCCGACGACGGGTTGATGCGGTCCAGCACGACCTTCGGGTACACACCGATGAACAGCATCGCGGCCACGATGGGGACGACGGCGGCGAGCTCGCGCGGGACCATGTCGTGCAGGCTCCGGAAGCGCTCGGGGACGGCCCCCTGGAACGTCCGCTGGAACGCCCAAAGCATGTAGATCGCGCCCAGCACGACGCCGGTCACCGCGAGCGCGCCGAGGAGCCGGTTCGTCGCGAACGCCCCGAGGACGACCAGGAACTCGCCCACGAAGTTGTTCAGGCCGGGCAGGCCGATCGAGGAGAGCGTGGCGACCAGGAACGCCGCCGCGATCCAGGGCGTGACCCGGCCCAGGCCGCCCATCTCGCCCATCTCGCGCGTGTGCGTGCGCTCGTACAGCATCCCGATCGCGAAGAACAGGAGACCGGTCGACAGGCCGTGGTTCACCATCTGGATCACGGCTCCGCTCATGCCCTCCGGGGTGAAGGTGAAGATGCCGAGGATCACGAAGCCCATGTGACTGACGGACGAGTACGCCACCAGACGCTTCACGTCCGTCTGCATCATCGCCACGATCGCGCCGTACACGATGCCCACGACCGCGAGGACGTTGATCGCGTCGGCGAAGTAGCGGGACGCCTCGGGGAACAGGTCGAGGTTGAACCGCAGGATCCCATACGGGCCGGCCTTCAGCAGCAGCGCCGCAAGGACGATCGAGCCCATCGTCGGCGCCTCGGTATGCGCGTCGGGAAGCCATGTGTGGAGCGGGAAGATCGGGACCTTCACGGCAAGACCGATGAAGAAGGCGAGGAACAGCCATCGCTGGACGCCGACGCCGAGCGAGAGCTGTTCCATCTGCCGGATGTCGAAGCTTCCGCTCCCGAACTGCTCGGACGTCTGGAACCAGAGATAGAGCGTCGCGACGAGGATGAACGCGGATCCGAACATCGTGAACAGGAAGAACTTCAGGCTCGCGTACACCCTGCGCGAGGAACCCCAGACGCCGGTGATCAGGAACATCGGGACGAGCAGCGCCTCGAAGAACACGAAGAACAGGAGGAGGTCCAGGGCACAGAACGAACCCAGCACGACGGTCTCAAGGAGCAGCGAGAGCCCCATGAACAGGCGCACGCGGTGCTCCGTCCTCCATGCGGCGATCAGCCCGACCGGGAACATGAACGCCGTGAGCACCACGAGCCAGATGCTGAACCCGTCCACCCCGACGAGGTAGGAAAGGCCCACCGACGGCACCCAGCTCACCTGCTCGACGAGCTGATAGCCCGACCGCTCCGGATCGAACGCGCCGAGCACGCCCATGGCGACGACGAGGTCGGCGGCCATCACCGCGAGCGTCACCCACTTCGCCCGCGCGTCTCCCATCCCCTTCCACAGCATGAGGACGGGGATCCCGACCAGCGGCAGGAACACGAGGACGCTCAACCAGGGCATCGTCAGAACCTCAGTCCCAGGTACAGGAGGAGCGCCGCGGCCCCGAGCAGGAAGGCGAGCGCGTACGAACGGACGTATCCCGACTGCAGCACCGAGGCGAGGCGAGAGGCCTGGCCGATCTCCTCGGCGACCTCGTTGACGGCCCCGTCGACGACCCGGTCATCGACCGTTCGGAACGCCCGCCCGACCCCCATCCCGGCCGTCCGAACCAGCCACGCGTACAACGCGTTGATGTAGAACGCGTTCGCCAGCCAGGCGGCGAGCTCGGGCTGGCGCTCGGGGAAGGCCGCCCAGTTCACGCGCCCGGACGCCCACACGTACCAGGCAACTAGGACCGCCAGCACCGCGAGGACGATCGAGATGCCGACGAGGACGGCTTCGGAGAGCCCGAGGTGCCCGTGCTCGGCCGCGCCGATCACCGGCTCGAGGAACCGCTCGAGGAGGCCGCCCTCCGCCTGGAGACCGAGGACGAGTCCGCCCAGGACCGCTCCTGCCGCGAGGACGACGAGCGGAGCGTTCATCGCCCACGGCGCCTCGTGGGCGCGTGCGTCGTTCCGCTTGGTGCCGAAGAACGCGAGGAACAGCGGCCGCGCGATGTACAGGGCGGAAAGGAACGCGCCGACCGACGCCACGACCCACGCGGCGACGCGCCCACTTTCCGCCGCGAAGTTCACGATGTGGTCCTTGGCGAAGAACCCCGCGAGCGGAGGGATGCCGGCCAGGGCGAGCGCACCGATCGCGAACAACGGGGCCGTGACGGGCATCTCCTCCCGCAGGCCGCCCATCCGGCGCAGGTCGGCCTCGTCGTGGAGCCCGTGCAGGACGTTGCCCGCCGTGAGGAACAGCAACGCCTTGTAGAAGGCGTGACAGACGAGCAGGAGCATCGCGCCCGCGTAGAAGCGCATCCCCGCGGCGAAGAACATGAATCCGATCTGGCTCATCGTCGAGTACGCGAGCGCGCGTTTGATGTCGAACTGCCCGATCGAAGCGAGCGCCGCGTAGATCGCAGAGACGAGCCCGATGACGAGCACCACCGTCAGGGCGATCCCGGATCCCTCGAAAAGGACGTGCGACCGCACGACCAGGTAGACGCCGGCCGTCACCATCGTCGCCGCGTGGATCAGGGCCGAGACGGGCGTCGGTCCCTCCATCGCGTCCGGAAGCCAGACGTGCAGCGGGATCTGCGCCGACTTGCCGACGGCGCCCGCGAGCAGCAGGAGCGAGATCGCGGTGTAGAGGCCCTCGGACGGCGCGATCAGCGGACCCACGGCGGTCCGCTCGACCAGAACCTCACCGAACTCCAGCGATCCGAAGTGCACGAAGATCAGGACGATCCCCAGCATCATGGCGGCGTCGCCGATCCGTGTCGTGACGAACGCCTTCTTCGCGGCGCTCGCGGCGCTCGGCCGCTCGTACCAGAACCCGATCAACAGGTACGAGCAGAGGCCGACGCCCTCCCAACCGAGGTACAGCAGGAGGTAGTCGTTGGCCAGGACGAGGACGAGCATGAAGAAGACGAACAGGTTCAGGTAGGCGAAGAAGCGCTCGAACCGCGGATCTCCGTCCATGTAGCCGACCGCGTAGACGTGGATGAGCGCCCCGACGCCGGTCACGACCAGCACCATCGTGAGGGACAGCGGGTCGACCAGGAACGAGACGCGAAGGCTGAGGCCCCCGGCATCGATCCACGGGAACAGCTCAACGACGTGCTCCCGCTGCTCGGCGGGCAGCGAGAGGAGGTCGAGCAGGACGGCCACGCCGATCGCGAAGGCGAGCCCGACCGTCGCCGATGCGACCCATCCCGCCGTCTTGCCAAGGCGCCGCCCGAAGAACAGATTCACCACCGCCCCGGCCAGCGGCAACGCGGGGATCAGCCACGCCTGATCGAGCACCGCGTCACCCACGCAAGACGCTCGCGTCGTCGACGCTCGCGCTCTGGCGGCGCCGATAGACGTTCAGGATGATGGCCAGGCCGACGACCACCTCGGCCGCCGCGACGACCATCGAGAAGAAGGCCAGCACCTGGCCGTCCAGGTTGTCGTGCATCCGGCTGAACGAGACCAGCGCGAGGTTCACCGCGTTCAGCTGGAGCTCGACCGACATGAAGATCACGAGCGCGTTCCGGCGGATGAGAACGCCCACCGTCCCGATCGAGAACAACAGCGCCGAGAGCACCAGGAAGTAGGAGATCGGCGTCCTCACGGTGCCGGCTCCGTCGCGCGGGCCTCGGCCGCCGCCGCGGTCGCCTGCTCCGCACGGGTGATCGCCGGTGCCTGCCGGGACGCGAGAACCATCACGGCCACGGCCGCGATGATCAACAGGATCGAGGTCACTTCGAACGGGAAGAAGTAGTCGCGGAACAGCACCCGGGCGAGGGCGGCGGCGTTCCCGCCCCGATTCACGGTTTCGTCGAACCCCGCCGGCGCCTTCGTCGCGAACCCGATGCCTGCGCGGATCGCGAAGAACAGCTCGAGGAAGATCCCGGCGCCCAGCAGGACGGCCATCGGCCGCTGACCCTTGAGGCGTTCGATCAGCGGCTCGTCGCGGTCGACCCCGAGCAGCATCAGCACGAACAGGAAGAGCACCATGATCGCGCCCGCGTAGACGATGATCTGCACGGCGAACAGGAACGAGGCGCCCAGGACCAGGTAGAACACCGAGATCGTGAAGAAGTTCACGATCAGGAACAGCGCCGCGTGGACGGCGTTCCGCTGGAGCAGCATCGCGATCGCGCTCGCGACCGACACCGGCGCGAACACCCAGAAGACGACGTTGTCGAGCGGCACTACCGGCCTTCCTCGGTCCCGGGTGCGGTCCCGAGCGGTGGAGGAGGCTCCAGGAGCTGCTCCTTGGTGAGGACGGCGTCCTCTCGCGACGTGAACGACATCTCGTAGAAGCTCGTCAGCGTGAGCGCTCGCGTCGGACAGGCCTCGACGCAGAGGCCGCACATGATGCAACGGAGGTAGTTGATCTGGTAGTCCTTCGCGAACCGCTCCCCCGGGCTCGTCGGGTTCTCCGGGTCGTTGTCCTCACCGACGACCCAGATCGCGTCGGCCGGGCAGGCGAAGGCACAGAGCTCGCAGCCGATGCACTTCTCCAGGCCGTTCTCGTGACGGTTCAGGAGATGACGACCGATGTGGCTGCGGGCCGGTGGCGGCACGATCTCGGTCGGATAGCGCTCGGTGACGTCGGGACGGAAGATCTGCTTGAACACCGTGCCCATGCCCTTCGCGATCGCGACCACCGCCGAGCCCAGGTCGATCCGCGGGCGGTTCGCCGGGGGGCCGGTGGGTGGCGACAGCTCGGCGGGGCGTTCGGCGGGCTGCGAGGGCGGCACGCGCGGGTCCTCGTTCACCGCGCCGCCTGCTCCGCCTCGGGCCTGCGGGCGAACAGCGGCCAGATCAGGGACAGGACGAGCACCGCTCCGACGAGGATCGCGGCGCCGGTGACGACCGTGCGCCGACCGTAGACGTCGGGCAGGACCACGACCGCGCCCGTCGCGAGCACCCACACCAGGCCGAACGGGATCAGGAACTTCCAGCCGAACGCCATGAGCCGGTCGTAGCGGATCCGCGGGAGTGTCGCGCGGATCCAGATGTAGACGTAGATCACGACGAGGACCTTCAGCAGGAACCAGAGCAGAGGCCAGACCCACGGAAGGACGTCGGGCGCGGGCCCGCGCCAGCCGCCGAGCCACATCGTCGTCGCGACGGCCGCGACGGTCACGGTGTTGAGGTACTCGCCGAGGTAGAACATCGCGAACTTGATCCCGCTGTATTCGGTGTGGTACCCGGCGACGAGCTCGGACTCGGCCTCGGGAAGGTCGAACGGCGGGCGGTTCGTCTCTGCGAGCCCGGCGATCAGGTAGATGACGAACGCGGGGAACTGCGGGATCACGTTCCAGACCTGGTCCTGGCTCGACACGATCTCGGACATCCGGAGCGAGCCCGAGTACATGAGCACCGCGATCAGCGCGAGCCCCATGCCGACCTCGTAACTGATCATCTGCGCCGAGCTCCGGATGGCCCCGAGCAGCGGGTAGTTGGAACCGCTCGACCAGCCCGCGAGGACGATCGAGTACACCATCAGCGAGCCCATCGCGAGGATCCACAGGATCCCGACGTTGAGGTCGGCGAGCTGGAACGGGACCTCGCGACCGAACACCACGATGCCCGTCCCGAACGGGATGACCGCGAAGGACAGGAACGCGGGAAGCATCGCGATCACGGGCGCGATCGCGTAGACGGGCCGGTCGACGAGGGTCGGGGTGATGCCCTCCTTGAAGAAGAGCTTGACGCCGTCGGCGAGCGTGATCAGCACCCCTCGCGGGCCCGCTCTCATCGGGCCCACCCTCGTCTGCATGTCGGCGATCACCTTCCGCTCGACCCAGATGAGGAGCATCACCATGATCAGGAGTGCGAAGAAGACGACGACGACGCGGACGACCATCAGGAGCCAGTCGAGCCAGTCCATCAGGAGGCCACCTCCTCCGTCTGAGCGACCGCTCCGTTGCTTGGGGCCCCCTCTTCCGCGAGCGCGACCGTCACAGGCCCGACGAACCCGCCCGTAAGCACCGTGTTCGCCCTCGCGCCCGGCTGATTGAACGGCACGAAGACCGAGCCGGCCGCCACGTCTCGCGTGATCCGGACCGGCAGGACGAGCTCGCCCGCCTCCGTCTTCACCCGAACGCGTGCTCCATCCTGCACGCCGCGCTTCTCCGCGTCGTCGGGGTGGATCTCGGCGAACGCGGGATCCTCCAGCGCGGCCTTGAGCTCGGTGGCGCCCTCGAGCATGCGACCCTCGTCCACGAGGAGCGGGTACGAGAACAACGTGAGGTCGCCGAGCAGTTGCGGCCGCCCGGTCCCGGTCCACGCCGTGCCGCGCACCGGAACGGCGCGAGGCGCGAGCAGTCCTGCGGCCTCTTCCCGGAGGTCCTCGAGCGAGTCGAACCCGAGCCCACGTCCCATCGCCTCGGCGAGGCCGGCGAAGATCTCCCAATCCGGCCGTGACAGGCCGAGCGGGCCGCGGACCGGCCGCATCCGCTGGGAACGCCCCTCCCAGTCGGTCACGTTGCCCTCGCGTTCGGACCAGGCGGCCGCGGGCAGGAAGGCGTCCGCGTACGGCTCGAGCTCGCCGAGCTCCAGCCCCTGGACCACCTTGAACCGGACGTTCGCGAGGGCGCGCCGGGCGAGTCCCCCATCGGGGAAGTCGCGGAGCGGATCCGCCCCGATCAGGAACAGGACCTCGATCTCGCGTCGCGCGCACGCCTCGAGGATCTGTCGCGCCGAGCGTCCCGGACCACCGGTGCCAACCAGGCCCCAGACGGCCTCGACCTCGCCGCGCTCCACGTCGTTCAAGACGCGGCGGCCGCCGGGAAGCATCGCGGGGTGCAGCCCGGCGCGGAGCGCTCCCCGATCGTTCGCGCGCCGCGTCACGAAGGCGAAGCGCGCGCCGAACCGCTGCGCGACCGAGAGCGCGACGTCTGCGGCAAGCGGGTGCTCGGCAAGCCGCTCCCCGGCGATCACGACGGCGGCCGCGCCGGCCTCGCGCAGCGCGGCGGCGACGCGCCCCTCGAAGGTCTCGGCCCCGTCATCGCCGTCATGGATCCGCTCCAGCACGTAGGTCTGGTGCTCGGGGCGGCAGAGCCGATGCTCGGCGACGTCGCGCAGCCGCGTCGTCCGTGGGTGGATCACGAAGACCTTCGCGCCCCGGCGGGCCGCCTTCCGGATCCGAAGGTGCAGGATCGGCACCTCCTGCTCGGCGTCGAGCCCGGCGACGAGGATCACCTTCGCGCGCTCGACGTCGCGATAGGTCGTGGCGAGCGGCGTCGCGGCAGCGAGCTCTTCGGCCTGTCCGCCGTGCGGCGCGCGGCGATGATCCACGTCGTTCGTTCCGAACGCCGTCCGAGCAAGCTTGGAGAGCGCGTAGGCGTCCTCGTCGGGCAGGCGTCCACCCGTGAGGAACGCGACCCGCCCCCCGCCCGACCACCGGGCGATCTCGCCGAACACCTCGTCGAACGACACCGGCTCGAGCCCCGGATCGCGCAGGAGTGGGGTCGTGACGCGCGTGTCGAGGTCGGCGTGGCGGAACGCGTACCGCCCCTTGTCGCAGATCCAGGCATCGTTCACGTCCACGTTGTCGCGGGCCAGGACTCGAACGACCTCGCCTCGGCGCAGGTCGACCCGCACGTTGCACCCGGAGGAGCAGTGTCCGCAGACCGAGTCGGCCGTCGACAGGTCGAACGGGCGCGCGGCGAATCGATACGTCGTCGAGGTGAGCGCGCCGACGGGGCAGATCTGCACCGTGTTCCCGCTGAACGGCGAGCGGAAGTCCTCCCCCGCCGCGATCGACACCCGCTCGCCGGCGCTCCGCGCGAACAACTCGATGAAGCGGTCGCCGCTGATCTCGTCGCAGAAGCGCGTGCACCTCGCGCACAGCACGCAGCGCTCGCGGTCGAGCGCGACGAGCGGCGAGAGCGCGATCGGCTTCTCGTAGACGCGCTTGGGCTCGCGGTACCGGCTCTCGCCGGGACCGAACGCGAGCGCCTGGTCTTGCAGCGGGCACTCGCCGCCCCGGTCGCAGATCGGACAGTCGAGCGGGTGGTTGAGCAGCAGGAACTCCAGGTTCGCGACCTGGGCGTCCTGGGCCACCTCCGACGAGTACTGCGTCTTCACCACCATGCCCGGGCCGACCTCGGTCGTGCACGAGGTGAACAGCTTCCGCTGCCCCTCGATCTCGACGTAGCACTGGCGGCAGGCGCCGACGGGCTCGAGGAACGGGTGGTCGCAGAAGCGCGGGATCTCGACCCCGAGCTGCTCGGCGGCGCGGATGATCAGCGTTCCCTTCGGGACGGTCACCTCCTTGCCGTCCACCGTGAGCGTGACGAGCTCCGCGGGCGCGCCGGTCATCCCAGGACCTCCGACAGCCCCGGTTCGGCGATCTCGCGGCCGTGCTTCTGGACGCCGGGACCAACGCCCGTGAACGGGCACCGGCGCTCCGCGATGTGCTGGTCGTACTCGTCCCGGAAGTACTTGAGGCTCGACTGGATCGGGCTCACCGCGCCGTCGGCGAGCGCGCAGAAGGCGCGGAACAGGATGTTCTTCCCGATGTCGTCCAGGAGCGGAAGGTCCTCGGGCCGTCCGTAGCCCGACTCGATCCGGCCCAGGACGCGACTCACCCACCACGTCCCCTCACGGCACGGGGTGCACTTCCCGCAGGACTCGTGCGCGTAGAAGGCGACGAGCCGGCGCGTCGCCTCGACGATGCAATCGGTCTCGTCCATCACGATGATGGCCCCGGTCCCCAGGAGCGATCCCGCGGCTGCGACGGACTCGAAGTCGAGCGCGACGTCCCGATGCTCGTCGGTGAGCATCGGCGTCGAGGAGCCCCCCGGCGTCCACGCCTTCAGGCGCTTTCCGCCGAGGACACCGCCCGCGTGCTCCTCGAGCAGGGTCCCGAGCGTCGTCCCCATCGGGAGCTCGTAGTTCCCGGGACGCTCCACCTTGCCCGAGACGCTGAAGACCTTCGTCCCGGGCGACTTCTCGGGGCCGATACCGGCGAACCACGCGGCGCCGTTGCGGACGATGTGCGGGACGTTGCACAGGGTCTCGACGTTGTTGATCAGCGTCGGGCATCCGTAGAGGCCCTCGACCGCCGGGAACGGCGGCCGGAGCCGGGGTTGCCCGCGGAAACCCTCGAGCGAGGAGAGCAGCGCCGTCTCCTCCCCGCAGATGTACGCGCCGGCGCCGCGGTGCTGGATCACCTTCATCTGATAGCCGGTGCCGAGGACGTCGTCGCCGAACACGCCCTTCGTGTACGCCTCGGCGATCGCGCGTTCCAAGACCTGGTCCGGCCACAGGAACTCTCCCCGGCAGTACACGTACGCCTCGTGGCTGCCGATCGCGTACGTGGCGATCGCGAGTCCCTCGAGGAACTGGTGGGGATCGCGCTCGATCAGCTCGCGGTTGTTGAACGTGCCGGGCTCGGACTCGTCGAAGTTCGCGACCGCGTAGGTCGGCTTCCCCGTGTCCTGCGGCACGAAGGACCACTTCACGCCCGTCGGGAAGCCGGCGCCCCCGCGACCGCGCAGGCCCGACGCCTTGACCACGTCGATCAGGTCGGCCGGGGTCATCCCGAGCGCCGTGCGCAGGGACCCGTACCCACCGGCGGCCATGTAGCCGTCGATACCGACCACGTCGGGGTTCCCCCAGTTCGCCGTGATGATCCTCTCGGCCATCAGTCGGCCTCGATCCCGGCGAGGATCCGCGAGGCGTGCCGGAGATCCGCCGGCGCTTCTCCGCGCGACGGGGCCGGGACCTGGCCCGCGCGGACCTGCTCGATCAGCTCTCGCATCCGGTCTGGCGTGACGCGGTCGTGGTTCGCGAAGTCGATCTGGACGACGGGCGCGGCATCACACGCGCCGAGGCATTCCTCCTCGGCGACCGAGAACAAGCCGTCGTCCGAGACGGCGGAACCGTTCGAGATCCCCGTAACGTCGTGGGCGGTCTCGTACACGACTTTCGCCCCGCGGAGTGCGCAGGACAGGTTCGTGCAGACGTTCACGAGATGTGTCCCCGTCGGGGCCAGCCGCAGCATCGTGTAGAACGTCGCGACCGCCTCGACCTCCGCCGTCGTGAGCCCAAGGAGCTCGGCCACCTCACGCAGCCCGTCGCGCGAGACGTGTCCCTCGACGGACTGCACGAGGTAGAGCAGCGGCAGGATCGCCGAGCGCTCGCGGCCTTGCGGGTAGCGGGCCTTGATCTCCTCGGCCTTGCCGCGGAGGTCCTCGGCGAGCACGGGCATCAGCGATCAACCCCGCCCATCACGGGGTCGACGCTCGAGATCACCGCGACGGTGTCGGCGACGAGGCCGCCGTCCACCATCTCGGGAACCGCCTGCAGGTTCACGAATGAGGGATCTCGGATCTTGACGCGGTACGGCTTGTTGCTGCCGTCCGACACCACGAACATGCCGAGCTCGCCGCGTGGGGACTCGACCGGGAGGTAGACCTCCCCCGCCGGGACGGAGATGCCCTCGGTCACGATCTTGAAGTGATGGATGAGGGCCTCCATCGACTCCTCCATGATGTGCGTGATGTATCGCTGGGAGTTCCCGATCCCGTCCGGTCCCACCTCGAGCTGGGCGGGCCAGCGAAGCTTCGGGTCCTCGATCATCACGAGACCGGGCTCGCGCAGCCGTTCCACGCATTGCTCGACGATCCGCAGGGACTGCCGCATCTCGTCGATCCGGACCTCGTACCGCGCGTAGCAGTCCCCGGCCTCGCGCACCGGCACGTCGAACTCGTAGGTCTCGTAGCCGCAATAGGGCTCGTCCTTCCGGACGTCCCGGGCGAGGCCGGAAGCGCGAAGGATCGGTCCGGTGACGCCGAACGAAAGGGCCTCGGCCACCGGCAGGACGCCGACACCGACGTTGCGCTCGAGCCAGATCGGGTTCTTCGAGAGCAGGTTCTCATACTCGCGGATCCGGCCCGGCATCATCTCGAGGAAGTCGCCGACCTGGTCGAGCCCGCCATCGGGCAGGTCCATGATGACGCCGCCGATCCGGACGTACGCGTGGTTCATCCGAAGTCCCGTCGCCGCCTCGAAGATCTCCATGATCTCCTCGCGTTCGCGGAAGCCGTACAGCATGAGGCTGATCGCGCCGAGCTCCATCCCGGCTGTGGCGAGCCAGACCAGGTGCGAGGCGATCCGGTTCATCTCCATGAAGAGCACGCGGAGCACCTGGGCGCGTGGGGGCGCCTCGATCCCGAGCAGGCGCTCGGCGGCGAGGCAGTACGCGGTCTCGTTGAAGAACGGGGACAGGTAGTCCGCTCGCGTGACGTAGGCGACACCCTGCTGCCAGGTGCGGTACTCGGTGTTCTTCTCGATGCCGGTATGGAGGTAGCCGATGATCGGCGTGCACGTCACGACCGTCTCGCCGTCGAGCTCGAGCAGGAGCCGCAGCACCCCGTGCGTCGACGGGTGCTGCGGGCCCATGTTGATGACCAAGGTCTCCTGGCGGAGCTCGCCGGTCCACAGCGCGTCGTCGCTCACGTGGTCCTCTTGTCGACGGGTGGGATGAACGCGCCCTGATACCTGGTGTCGACGCCGCCGAGCTCTTCGTCCTTGCGCAGCGGCCACCCCCGCCACCCGTCCGGCAGCAGGATCCGCCGGAGATCGGGATGGCCGTCGAAGACGATGCCGTAGAAGTCGTAGGTCTCGCGTTCATGCCAGTTCGCCGTCGGGAACAGACCGACGACCGAGGGGACGCTCGGGTCGTCGTGCGGGAGACCGACCTGCACCCGGAGCCGGTGTCGGTGAGCGAGCGAGTAGAGCTCGTAGGAGATCCAGAACCGCGGGTCGCGATCGGGCCAGTCCGTCGCCGTCACGCTCGAGAGGAAGTCGAGCTCGAGCGCGGGGTCGTCCCGCAGCTCGGCGAGGGCCCCCAGGAGCTCCCCGCGTTCGACCACGACCATCGCCTCGCCCCTGGCGACGACGACATCGGGGTGTCGCGGGCGCACCTTCGCGGCGAGCTCGTCGACCCTCACGCGGCGCGCCGCTCCACCGTCCGGCGGCCGGTCAACGGAACCGCCCTTCCGTACGCACCTTCTCGTGGAGCCGGAGGATCCCGTACATCAGCATCTCGGGCTTGGGCGGACAGCCGGGCACGTAGATGTCCACCGGCACGATCGTGTCGACGCCCTGGACGACGGCGTAGTTCGTGAACATCCCGCCGGCCGATGCGCACACGCCCATCGAGATCACCCACTTCGGCTCGGGCATCTGGTCGTAGACGGTGCGAAGGACCGGCGCCATCTTCTGGCTCACGCGGCCGGCGACGATCATCAGGTCGGATTGGCGTGGGGAGGCGCGGAACAGCTCCATCCCCCATCGCGCGAGGTCGTAGTTGCCGGCGCCGGTCGACATCATCTCGATCGCGCAGCACGCGAGCCCGAACGTCACGGGCCACATCGACTGCTTGCGCGCCCACGAGACCGAGCGGTCGAGCGTGGTCAGAAGCAGGCCGCGCTCGAGCTCCCCTTCGGCGTCGGCGTCGTCCTTGCCGGTCTTGAAACCCTCGATCCGCTCAACGGGCATGGGTCGGCTCCCGCTCAACCGGCATGGGTCAGCTCCCGCGCGTCGGCTCGAGCCGTATCCACCGCTGCTCCCGCCCGGCGCCGCTCGTCGCGCTGCCAGTCCAGACCGCCCTTCTTCCAGACATAGACGTAGGCGACGAAGACGAGCGCGATGAACACGGCCATCTCGACGAGCCCGAACAGGCCGAGCTGGCGGAACCCGACGGCCCAGGGGAACAGGAAGATCGTCTCGATGTCGAAGATGATGAACAGCATCGCGACGACGTAGAACTTGACGCTGAACCGCTCTCCCTTCGGCAGTCGTTCGGGGACGATGCCGCACTCGTACGGCGCGAGCTTGGCCGGCGTCGGCTTGTGGGGACGGAGCAGAGCCGACGCCGACAGGGAAAACACGGCGAACGCGAGCGCGAGCGTCGCCAAGATCACGATCGGCAGGTACTCGGCGAGCTCCATCCGATCCTCCTAAGCGGCCCTCGCGAGCCGGACGATCGCGTTCATCAGCTTGTCCTGGAAGTCGCCCTTCCGCCCGTCGGTCAGGTTCCCCATCACCCGCAGGGCGAACCGCATGAGCCACTCCTGGGGCAGCCCGTACTCGGTCAGCGTCCGCATCACGGCCGGGTGGCCGATGGCCCGCACGAAGTTGTTCCCGACGCGGAAGTACCGTGCGTACCGCTCGCGAAGGATGGCCGGATACAGCTGCGCGATGCCCGGCCGGTCGCGCACGAGGGCCTCGTGGATGAGCTCGGCCGCGAGCTCACCCGTTTCCATCGCGTACGCGATCCCCTCGCCGTTGAAGGGATTCACGAGCCCGGCGGCGTCCCCGACGACCAACATCCCCGGGACCGCGGTGGGGACCCGGGACCCTCCCATCGGCAACGGACCGGAGAGCGCCCGTCCTTCGGCGGTCTCCTCGCTGACACCCCATTCCTCGGGCAACATCTTCGCGAACGCCTCGAACACCCGCGGGGCAGAGACGTCCTTGAAGCTCTTGAACGTGTTGAGGACGCCGGCGCCAAGGTTCACCGAGCCGTCGGGGAGAGCGAACAGCCATCCGTAGCCGGGCATGATCTCGTCGCCCTCCCACAGGTCCATCCACACCTCGAGCCATGGGCCGGGATGCCGGTCGATCCGGTAGTAGCGGCGCGCGGCGATGCCGAGCGGCTTCGTCGGGTCCCGCCGGACCCCCGCCTGGGCTGCGAACCGCGATGCGGCGCCGTCGGCCGCGATCACGAAGCGGGCCCGGACGTCCACCTCCTCGTCCCGCTCGAGGTCGCGCACCCTCGCGCCCGTCACCCAGCCGTTGTCGATGGCCGGGGAGATCGCCTCCATCCTTTCCCGGAGTCCGGCGCCTGCCTTCTCGGCCTGGCGGACGAGGATCTCGTCGAAGCCGTACCGGGTCATGGTCAGGCCGGATGCGGGGAAGTCCTCGAGCGCCGGCCAGGGGAGCTCGAGCATCGTCTTGCGCGAGTAGATCCGAAGTCCGCCGTGTCGCTCGAACCGGGGATCGTCGGTGTCGATCCCCATGCGCTGCACGGCGACGACCGCGCGCGGCGGGAGCCCGTCGCCGCAGACCTTCTCGCGGGGGAACGACGCCTTGTCCATCAGGGTGACGTCGATGCCGTGCCGCGCGAGGTGGTACGCGGCCGTCGAGCCGCCGGGGCCGGCGCCGACGATCAGGACATCGGTCTCGATGTGCGCGCTCGGGCTCGACACCGGATCTCCCCCCACCGCTTGTGAAAAAATTCACAAAGGATGCTAACGACTTGTGAAACGCGTCACAAACCCTAGTCGCGCCGCGTAGACCGGTTCAAACCGGGCCTCGGGGCGGCGGACGGCGGAGCCGGACCGCTACTCGCGCGCGTGGTCCCAGGCGGCGATCCGCTCGGGTGTCACGCGGAGGAACCCGAGTCCGCGGATCTCCTCGGCGAACCTCGGGAACCCATCCCCCGTCAGCAGCGGGCGGTACTTCTCGTGCCACGCCGACAGCGGCTTGCGCATCCCGGCGTCCTCGGCGGGCAGGAGCTCGGCACGGCCGCGTACCTCGATCCCGGCGATCTCGACCCAAGCCCGGCCGAGATCGATCGACAGCGCGACGCGCGGGTCGGCCGACACGTTCGCCCACGTCCGTCCCTCGCGCCGGGTCGAGACGAAGATCGCCTCGGCGGTCCACACGAACCAGAGCGGGACCACGTGGGGCGACCCGTCGGCGTTCAACGTCGCGACGCTCACGACCGGAAGCCCCGCGAACATCCGCCGGGCGGCGGTGGCGTCCACGTCTCGAACCTGCATCAGGTCCCGCCCTCCCGGCGAAGACGCACGAGTTCGGCGATCTCGACCAGCGCGGAAACGCCCTCCGCTTCGAGCGAGGCGCCCTCGAGCGCGGCGATGCCGCGGTCCACGAGGTCGCCGACCCGCGCGGCCGCGTTCGGAGCCGCGTCGCCGTCGATCACGTCGTCGCGAAGCTGAAAGGCCTCGCCGACCAGCCTGCCGTAGACGCGCAGTGGACCCTCCGCCGACGGACCCGCCTCGGCGAGGGCCGCACCGATCAGCACGGGCCCCTCGGCCGTGTACGAGCCGGTCTTCAGGGCCGCCACACTGGCCGGCGCGGGGCCGGCGGCCGTCGTCGAAAGGTCCAGGAACTGCCCCGCGGCCATCTCGACCCGCATCCGGTCGAAGCGGCCGAGGGCGACGGCGAGCGGGCCCGGCGCGGCACCGCAGGTGCGCAGTAGCTGCTCGGAGAGCACGGCGGCCAGGTCGCCCACGAGGATCGCGACGGCGGTGCCGTAGGCGTCCGGGTCGGCTCCCGGCGGCGCCTCCTTGGCGAACCGCACGTGGCTGGCCGGGGCTCCGCGTCGCTCGTCGGACCGGTCCATCACGTCGTCGTGAACGAGCGCGAACGTGTGGAGGAACTCGAGGGCAGCAGCGGCTTTCGCGACCGGTGTCTCGTCCGAACCGCCACACGCCCGGTGGGCCCACAGGCACAGCGCCGGGCGGATCCGCTTGCCGCCGGCGCCGATCAGCCGGCGAAGCTCGTCCACGAGCACCGCGGACCCGGGTCCCATCCCCGTGAGCTCCGCACGCCGGTCGGCGAGGAACCGCTCGATCGCCGGGTCGACGCGGCGGCGCGCGTGGTCGAGCGCGGCGGAGACGACGGGCGGCTCGGCGGACGGGCGCTCGGTCACGCCGTGAGTATCGCAAGACGATGCGTCGTCGCGGCGGCTGCTATCGTTCCCGCGAACGCAAACCACCCTTTCGCATGACGCGCTTCCAGAAGCTCGCGATCGCGACCGCCTCGACGACCGTCCTCCTGTTCGGCGTGGGCGGGCTCGTCCGGGCGACCGAGTCGGGCCTCGGCTGCACCAGCTGGCCCAAGTGCGGGCCGGACCGCTGGCTCCCCTACCCGACGGCTAAGTCCTGGATCGAGTATTCGCACCGGTTCGTCGCGTTCGTCCTCGTCGTCCTGATCGCGTGGATGGCCGTCGAGGCGTGGCGCCGGCACAAGGAGCAGCGGACGATCTTCCGGTTGTCCGTCGCCGCCGTCCCCCTCGTGCTCATGCAGGCGGTGCTCGGAGGCATCGTGGTGCAGACCGATCTCGACCCGGCCTGGGTGACCGTCCACTTCGCGTTCGCGATGGCGCTCGTCGCCGTCGTCGTGGCGAACGCCGCGGAGGCGCTCTATGCGTTCGGTCGCGGCCGCCGACGCGAACGGCCCTCGCCCGGTGACGGTTTCGTCGCGCTGGCCGGTTGGACCGCGCTCGTGACGTTCGGCGCGCTGGTCATCGGCACGTACGTCCGGGCGACCGGCTCGGGCCTGGCCTTCCGCGACTGGCCGCTCATGGACGGACGCCTCGTGCCGGCGCTCGGTGGGGCCGCCACCTGGATGTTCGCCCATCGTGTCCTGGCCGCAGCGGCAGCCCTGCTGGTGCTCTTCGTGTTCATCCGGGCTTGGACCCGGCCGCGGAACCGGCCGCTCTCGATCCTGTCCCTGGTCGCGCTGGCACTGATCGTCGCGCAGATCCTCGTCGGTGCCGCAAACGTCTGGTCCCGCCTGCAGCCCGCGGCGGTGACCGCCCACGTGGCCCTGTCGGCCGCGATCTGGGCGACGCTGGTCGCACTCTGGGTCGCCGCACGCAACGAAACCCGCCGGGGCGGACACGCGCACTCGGACGTGGACGCCCGGAGGAACGGCAAGCGCACCTCGCTCCGCGAGACGACGGCCGCGTACTTCCAACTCACGAAGCCGCGGATCATCGTCCTGCTGTTGATCACGACCGTGCCGGCGATGATGCTCGCCGAGCGCGGCCTGCCCTCCATCCTGTTGATCCTGGCGACCGTTGGCGGCGGCGCCGTCGCCGCGGGCTCGGCGAACGCGATCAACTGCTACCTCGATCGCGACGTGGACGAGGTGATGCGGCGGACACGCCGGCGTCCGCTCCCGGCACAGCGGATCGCCCCGGAGAACGCGCTCGCCTTCGGGTACGTCCTGGGGGCCGCCGCGTTCCTGTTCCTCTCGATCGTCGTCAACGTGCTGGCGGCGAGCCTCGCCCTCGCGGCGATCGCCTTCTACGTCTTCGTCTACACGATGTGGCTAAAGCGCACGAGCGTCCAGAACATCGTCATCGGGGGCGCCGCGGGTGCCGCTCCCGCGCTCGTCGGGTGGGCCGCCGTGACCGGGACGGTCGGGGTACCCGCGTGGATCCTGTTCGCGATCGTGTTCGTCTGGACGCCGCCGCATTTCTGGGCGCTCGCGATGCGCTACCGCGACGACTACGCGGCGGCCGGCATCCCGATGCTTCCCGTGGTGCGAGGGCCGGAGGAGACACGCAAGCAGATCCTGCTGTATTCCCTCGTGCTGTTCGGGACGTCGCTCCTGCTGGTGCCCTTCGGCGACATGGGGCCGGTCTACGCGGTCGCCGCGCTCGTGCTCGGTGGCTGGTTCGTCTGGCGAGCGCTTCGGCTCTGGCTGGGTGCGTCCAAGGCGGACTCGATGCGCCTGTTCCGCTTCTCGATCGTCTACCTCGGGCTGCTTTTCGCCGCGGTCGCCGTCGACGCGGCATCGCCGTTCGCGGCGCTCGCCTGAGCGCTCACTCGCCGGCGGTCACCCTCGAGAGCAGGTCGGCGAGCGTCTCTTCGTCGATCGCCCCGGCGATCCGGTAGCGGAGCCGGCCGTCGGCGTCGATCACGACCGTGGTCGGCAGGAACGGCACACCGAACCGGTATGCGATGTCGCCCGCCTGATCCCCGAGGCTGGGGTACCGCACATCGAACTCATCCAGGTACGCCCGAGCCGCGTCCTCGCCCTCCCGATGGTTGACGCCGATGAAGAACGGGCCGTCGTCGCCGGCTCGCGACTGCGCGGCGGACAGGATCGGCTGCTCGTCTCTGCAGGGAGCGCACGACGTGGCCCAGAAGTTCACGACCACGACGCGCCCCGCGTAGTCCGAGGACGTCAGCGTCCCACCGGCGAGGGCGGCACCCTCGAGCGCGGGCATCCTGCCGGAGACCTCCTGCACCGCCGCGCCGGGAACCACCGCGGGAGAAGCACACGCCGTCAACAGCAGGAGCACGGCCACGCGTTTCATCACGACATCCACTCGCTGCCGGCGGTGAGCGGGGCCGTCAGCCGACCCTCACCGTCCCGTTCATGTTGGGGTGCACGTCGCAATGGAAGTAGTACTCGCCCGCCGGGAACGGCCCGACCTCATACGGGATCGTGGCGGGACCCGTGACGAGCTCGCCTTGGAAGAGGAGCTCACCGAGGCTTTCGTCGGAGTAGATCGAGATGTTGTGCGGCGTTCCCGCGTCCCGGTTGTCGAACGTGATCGTCGCGACCGCCTCGGGCGGCAGGTCGAGGGTCTGCGTGTCGAACGCGAGGTTCTGCGCCACCACCGTGAGGCCGTCTCCCGGCTCCTCACCGCCGCCCGGTTCCTCGCCGCCCGGTTCCTCGCCTCCCGGTTCCTCGCCTCCCGGTTCCTCGTCACCGCCTCCGGGACCCTCGCCCTCGACGGCTTCGATCTGTCCGGTCATCGTGGGGTGCACGACGCACAGGAACGAATACGGACCCGGCGACAAGGGGTCGACGCGATAGGTCGTCTGCGTCGGACCGGTCACGAGCTCGCCTTCGAGCAGCGGCGTACCGCTGAACTCCGGGTTGTCGTAGATCGAGACGTTGTGCTGCACCCCGGCGTCGCGGTTGTCGAACGCGATCTCGAACGGCACGTCGGCCGGCACCGTCAGGTCGGTCGGGTTGAAGGCGATGTCCTGGGCGACGAGCTCGACGACGGGGACACCCTCGTCGGGCGGACCCGGCTCTTCGCCCTCATCCCCGCCGGCGACGAAGGCGAGGGCGATCCCGCCGGCCAGCATCGCGATGCCCGCCGTGGCGGCGAACATCGCGGCGATCGTGGAGGCGCGGACCGTCGTCCGGCCGGCCGCGATGGCGGCGATCACCATGACGCCGAGCGCCGCGACGACGGCTGTGACCGTCGCGGTCGTCGCGGTGAGACCGAGCAGGATCCTCGAGAACCCCCAGAGCATCAGCGCGATGAACAGGAGGATGCCGACCGGCAGCAGGAGCGGAAGGAGCAGCCGGTCGCGGACGTCCTTCTTCACCTTGACCTCACCTTGGCCTCATCTCGGCCTCACTTCGCGAGCCCCGCCCGGACGTCCCGCTCGACCCCGCGGAGCGCGAGGGCGTCCCACCCGTCCCGCTCCTTCGCATGCCAGTTGAAGAAGATGACCACGATGAAGCCCCACAGGATCAACCCGCCGCCGATCTTCATGATCAGGCCGGCGACCAGCTGGTCGGTGATCGCCGGGATCCCCCAGATCCGGGGGAACGTTCCGTACACCGGGTACAGCAGCGTCGTCCCGAACGTGAGGAACGACGCCGGGATCGTCGGCGCGAGCGACTGGAGGAACAGGTACATCAGCTGCCCCGGCGGCGGGAGGGCCGGACGCTCCGGGAGCGGTGACATGACCGGCCACCACATCACGACGGCCGAGCAAACGATCAGCACGTGCAGCGAGAGATGGAGCAGCTCCGACCCCACGGATGCCTCGACCACCTCGGGCCAGTGCGTGAACAGGAGCACTCCGTTGAAGATGATCAGTGCAACGACGGGCCGGGTCGCGAACCCGAAGAGGCGCCCGAGGGGCCGCGGCCGCAGGATCGCGCGCCACATCCAGGCCGGGATCCCCGCCACGAGCAGCGGCGCGGCGACCAGCGTGTAGACCATGTGCTGGACCATGTGCGCCGAGTACAGGTATCCCTCGGCCAGGTCGTGCATCGGCCATTCCGAGGCGAACCACAGCAGCCCCATCCCGAAGGTGAACAGCGTCGTGCGCTTCCGGCGCTCGCTTCGGCCGGCCTCCGGCGCCGTCGATCGGTGCCGGCGAACGGCGAGGAGATACGCCACCCACACCCCTCCGAGGAGGAGCCAGACGTCGGGATGAGCGTGCCAGGTGGGCATCGGCTACCCCACGAAGACCCGGAACGTGAGCAGCACGATGAGGAACAGGGTGATCGCACCCGCGAGGCCCATCATGAAGAACCGCGCGTAGGTCCGGCTGTCGAACTTGAGGTGCATGAACCAGAGCACGACGAGCGTGAACTTGATCAGCGCGAACAGGAACAGGAGTGGGATCAGCAGGCCCTCGATCGCCTCGATGTAGTAGATGGCGACCTCGGCCGCGGTGATGATCGCGAGGATGATCGCGATCCGGACGTACTCCTTCGGGCTCGGGTGGCGCGCGACGTGACCGGACCCCTGGTGCGATCCCGTCGTGGCCTCGGCCTGCGGGGCGAGCTCGGTCGAGCGCTCCGCCTCGCTCATGCCGGGTTCCCCGTGGGGATCAGATAGACGACGGTGAAGATCACGATCCACACGATGTCGACGAAGTGCCAGTACAGGCCCACGAGCTCGACGGTCTCCGCCTTCTCAGGCCCGAGCCGGCCGGCGAACGAGAACGTGAGGAGCGTCAACAGCATCAAGATCCCGATCGCGACGTGCGTCCCGTGGAACCCGGTCAGCACGTAGAAGCTCGTGCTGAAGACGTTCGTCGTGAGCACGAGTCCCTCCTCGGCGAACGTCGTGAACTCGTAGACCTGGCCGCCGACGAACGTCATACCCAGCAACGCCGTCGCGAGCAGCCATACCCGCGACCGGCCGAGGTCGCCGCGCTGCAGCGCCGCGAGGGCGAGCACCATCGTGAGCGAGCTCGCGAGGAGCACGAAGGAGGAGACCGACGTGTACGGGATGTCGAAGACGTCGTTCGGATAGGGCCCGACCACGCTCGCACCCCGGTAGAGCACGTACGTCGAGATCAGCGCCCCGAACAGCAGGCAGTCCGAGGCGAGGAAGAGCCACATCGCGAGCTTGAGGTTCGGCAAGCCCGTGCTCGTCGCCAGGTGCTCGCTCTCGTAGGCATGGACCTCCATCGCGTCGCTCGCCATCAGGACATCACTCCGCCGAGGGTTCCAGGATCCAGCCGTAGAACCCGGCAAGCACCAGGACGATCCCGGCGCCGACGAGCCACCAGTTGAAGATGAGCCCGTAGGCCGCGATCGGCAGACCGAGCGCCGCGATCAGCGGGAAGTAGGACGGGCCCGGTAGGTGGATCCCGTGTCCACTCCCGTGTCCACCGCCGTGCGGGTCGCCGTGCGCCTCGCCGGAGCCGCCCGCCGGAACGGGCACGACGCGGCCGCCCTGCGTCTGCGAGTACTTCCGATGCCACAGCTCGTCGAGGGAGTGGACGACGGGCACCTCGTCGAAGTTGTACTCGGGAGGCGGCGACGTCGTGAGCCACTCGAGGGTCCGCGCGTCCCACGGATCGGCCTCCATCTCCTTCGGCTTGCGGAAGCTCGCCACGGCGTTCACGAGGAAGATCAGCACGCCGACCGCGATCAGGAACGCGCCGACCGACGACACGAGGTTCCAGAAGGTGAGGCCGAGCGACTCGGGATAGCTCTGGATCCGTCTCGGCATCCCCTGGAGACCGAGGATGTGCATCGGCCCAAAGGCCAGGTTGAACCCGATCAGCATGAGCCAGAAGTTCAGCTTGCCGAGCCCCTCACCCAGCATCCGGCCGAAGACCTTCGGCCACCAGTAGTAGATGCCGCCGAAAAGCCCGAAGATCGCGCCGCCGAACAGCACGTAATGGAAGTGCGCGACGATGTAATACGTGTCCGTCTGCTGGTAGTCCGACGGCACGACCGCGTGCGTGACTCCCGAGAGCCCGCCGATCACGAACATCGCGATGAATCCAATCGAGAACAGCATCGGCGTCGTGAACCGGATGTCGCCCCTCCAGAGCGTCCCGAGCCAGTTGAAGATCTTCACGCCCGTCGGGACCGCGATGATCATCGTGGAGATGCCGAACGCGGTGTTGGCGACCGGCCCGAGCCCCACGGCGAACATGTGGTGCGCCCAGACGCCGAAGCCGATGAACCCGATCGCCATGCCGCTGAAGACCACGAACTGGTAGCCGAACAGCGGCTTGCGAGCGAAGACCGGCAGGATCTCCGACACGATCCCCATCGCCGGCAGGACCAGGATGTACACCTCGGGGTGCCCGAACAGCCAGAACAGGTGCTGCCACAGCACCGGGTCGCCGCCCGCTGCCGGATCGAAGAAGTGGGTCCCGAATCGGCGATCGAAGAACAACTCGGTCAGCCCGATCGTGATGATCGGCAGCGAGAAGGCCAGGAGCAGCTGGACGACCAAGCCCATCCAGATGAAGACGGGCATCCGGAACAGCGTCATCCCCGGCGCGCGCATGTTGATGATCGTGACGGCGAGGTTGACCGCGGAGACCGTGGACGCGATGCCGGTGATCAGCAACCCGAGCGAGTAGAAGGTCATCCCGAGCGTCGGGTCGAGACTCGAGTTCGGCGGGTAACCGAACCACCCGCCGTTCGGAGCGCCGCCGAGGAACCAGCTCGAGTAGATGAACAGCCCGCCGAACAGGAACGCCCAGTAGCTGTACGCGTTCAGCCGCGGGAACGCGACGTCGCGGGCTCCGATCATCAGAGGGATCAGGTAGTTGAAGAACGCGGCCGACAGCGGCATGACCACCAGGAACACCATCGTGATGCCGTGCATCGTGAAGATCTCGTTGTAGACGCTCGCCGACAGGATGTCCTGGTCGGGCCCTGCGAGCTGGAGCCGGATCAGCAGGGCCTCGATCCCACCGACGATGAAGAACATGAAAGCCGTGATGCCGTACAGGATCCCGATCTTCTTGTGGTCCACCGTCGTGAACCAGCTCCAGAATCCCGTCGTCGCGGTGGGCCGGCTCAATAGGCCGCGAGGCCGCTCGGCCGGGACGCTCACGCTCGCCATCGCTCCTTCTTCACCTCACTCCAGCGTGCTCAGGTACGCGATCAGCTGTTCGATCTGCTCGGGCGTCAAGCCGTAGTTCGGCATCAACGATCCGGGTTTCATCGCCGGAGGATCGTTGAGCCATCGTCGCAGATTCTCGTCGTCGTTCTCGAAGATGCAGCCGGCGAAGCACTCGCTGCTCGCGAAGTGCGTGAGGTTCGGGGCGTTGTTCGACCCCGGGATGAGCACTCCCTCCGCATCCTGCAGGCCGTCGACCGAGTGACAGGCAACGCACGTTTGGATGAACGTCTCCGCCCCTGCCGCGGCGGCGCTGCCCGGTTCGAACTGCGGCGCGGGCGCCTGTTGATCGGCCACCCATCGTTCGAAGTCCTGCGGCGTGTGGGCGACGACCGTGAATCGCATGTACGCATGCGAGAGGCCGCAGAACTCCTTGCACTGGCCCTCGTAGGTACCCGGCTCGTCGGCCTGGAGCACCATGGTGTTCGCCCGCCCCGGGATCACGTCCTGGGTTCCGGCAAGCTCGGGCGGCCAGAAGGAGTGGATCACCGCGTCGCCGAGCGTTGCCGGCGGGGCGCCCTCCGGAGGCCCGGGCTGGCACTCGCTGGGGGTCGGCACGCCGCCGTACCCGACGCCGACCGCGCACAACGTGAGATAGACGGGCCGGCCGGTGGGGATGTGCAGCTCGTTCGCCGTGATGATCCGCTGTTCGGGATAGTCGAACTCCCACCACCACTGGTGCCCGAGGACCCGCACGGCGAGTGCCTGGGGCCCGGGGTCCCGGGCGAGCTCGAAGATCCCCGCGACGGTCGGCACCGAGACGCCCGCGAGGATCACGGCCGGAAGGATCGTCCACGCGATCTCAAGACGCGTGTTGCCGTGGACCTGCGGCGGGATGCCCTCGCGGCCCTTGCGATGCCGGTAGCGGATCACGAAAAGCACGAGGGCGCCCTCGACGATGAAGAAGACAGCCGCGGCAACCCAGAAGACCGGGACGAACAGGTCGTAGCCCTTCTCGGCGTACGGTCCAGCGGGTTCGAGCGCAGACTGCGTGGCGTTCGGAGCGCATGCGGCAGCGACGGCGACCAGGGTAATTAGGCCGAGGGCCGACTGCGTCTTCCTGCGCACCTTCCCCGTTTCCCCTCGCGCGGACGTTCGGCGGGCACCGAACCCGGCGCACTCTAGCATCCTTGAAAGTACCCACGCTCGGCGCTGGAGCGGACCGACACGCTCAGAGCGGAGGCTCGAATTGCCGGATCGCGCGAAGGACTGGCCCGAGCAGCAGCGTCCACTGGTTCGTCGCGACGAGCACTCCGATCGCGATCATGACCACGCCCGAGCCGCCCGCGATCCAGTGGTAGTTGCGCCGGACGAACGCGAGCGCCCCCATGAGTCGCCGCACGCCCACGCCGACCAACAGGAACGGGAGCCCCAACCCGGCCGAGTACACGAACAGGAGCACCGCACCGCGGAACGACCCCCCCTGGGCAGCCGCGATGCCGAGCACACCCGCGAGCACCGGTCCGATGCACGGCGTCCACCCGGCGCCGAACGCGACGCCGAGCGGGAAGGCCCACGCCGGTCCGGGCCGGACCCGCTGGAGCAGCGGGCGGCGTTCCGCGAACAGCGCCGGCGACCCGACGCGCAGGGCATACAGCACCATCAGGACTCCGAACGCGATGATGATCCCGCCCGAGATCCGGATGCCCGCAGGCGAGCGCAGGATCCGGGTCACCGATCCCGTGAACGCCCCGAGGGCCGTGAACACGGCGGCGAAACCCGCGATGAACAGCAGGATCGGCACGACCGGCCGCCGTTCGTCGCGCGCCTCGCCCGTGACGAAGGACAGATAGCCCGGCACGAGCGGGAACACACAAGGGGAGGCGAACGAGACCAGGCCGGCGGCGAAAGCGAGCGCGGGCGCCCACCAGGCTCCGAGGCCCTCCTGCACGAAGTCGGCGATCACGCGGCCAGTGTAGGAAGGGATGCGCATCGCCGGGTGAGGTGCGATCCCGGGGGGATGCGGTTGCACCTCTCGGCCGATCCTTGCCATAGTGAGGCGTGCTTGTGAAGCTTTTCACGAGCGGTGGCAGCGACACCGCGGGGCCGGCGCATCGCCGGGTGGCGGAAGGGCCGATGTCTATAATCAGCCGGCCGCGAGGGCGACCGACGATCGGGGGAAGCGCGATCCGCGTGGGGATGGCTGTCGGATGAAGGTCCCGGAGAGGCTCCTTCGGCAGTACGCCAAGCAGAAGGAGCGAGCCGAGCGTTTCCTCAGGGATTTCGAGTGGTCCTGGACCACCGCAGTTGCGTTCTCCCTGGGACTTGCCTTCTTCAGCGTCATCTCGATGGCGGTCATCCCCTCGTTCTGGTTGTACTTCGCCGAGCAGAAGCTGGGTTGGGACGGCCTGTCAGGGACGTCGGACTGGCGGCCGCTCGCGCGCGACGCCGTCGCCGCGGGGCTCTCGACGGGACCCTTCTTCACGGTGGTCGTCGCCGGCGTGATCGTTCAGAACTGGCGGCGGAAGCTCCGTGGGGCCTCGGCCGAGCGCCCGACCGGCGGCTATCGATGAGGAACGGATAGGAAGGTCCGCCCGTGCCGTTCACGAAGACCGAGGTCGACATCCACACGGACTACGTCGTGGAGCCCGTCGACCCGTCGTGGCTCGCGAAGGGCGTCCGCTCGCCCAAGCACCTGATGCTCGATCCCGATAACTGCATCCTGTGCCGGGCGTGCGAGGACGTCTGCCCGTGGAACTGCATCTTCATGATGGCCCCCACGATCGTGCGGGACGCGACAGAGGAGGCCGTCGAGGCCGAGATCTCCGAGTCCTACTCGGTCTTCGTGGTCGACGACAACGCCTGCACCCGCTGCTCCGTTTGCGTGGAGCGATGCCCCACCGACACGCTGTACTACGCCCGGCTGCCCGAAGGCTCGGGCGGCCGCCGCACGATGGCCTCGGTTCCCGAGACGCAGCGGGCCGACGAAGGCTAGGACGAGGGGGAAGGACGGGGTGAAGCTCAAACCGCCCTCGCCGAGCGAGGTGATGGATCGCGTCCGCGACTCCGAGGTCTGGAAGTCGATGTTCCGGCCCGGCTCGATCTTCCGAAGAGGCTACAAGGACACCTCGCGCGACCGGGCGCTCGCGACGATGAACAACGTGCTGTACCACCTGCACCCCGTGAAGCTGAAGCGGCACGGACTGAAGCTGACCTATACGTTCTGCCTGGGCGGCCTGTCGTTCTTCCTGTTCATCCTGCTCACCGTCACGGGCATCTTCTTGATGTTCTTCTACCGCCCGGCCGCCGAGCTCGGCGCGGCCTCGGCCTACACCGACATGCAGAACATCCGGACCTCGGTGTTCTTCGGCGACCTCGTCCGCAACCTGCACCGGTGGGGCGCTCACCTCATGGTCTTCAGCGTCACGCTCCACATGGCGCGGGTCTTCTACACCGGCTCGTACAAGCCGCCGCGTGAGTTCAACTGGGTGGTCGGCGTGGTCCTGCTGTTCCTCACGCTCGGACTCTCGTTCACCGGGTACCTGCTGCCGTGGGACCAGCTCGCGATCTGGGCCGTCACGGTCGGCACGTCGCTCGCCGGGTACTCCCCCCTCATCGCGAAACAGGCGAACTTCCTTCTGCTCGGCGGGGTGGTGGTCGGCCCGGACACGTTGCTTCGTTGGTACACGCTCCACGTTCTCGCGTTGCCGTTCGTCCTGGTGATATTCCTCTCCGTGCACTTCTGGAGGATCCGCAAGGACGGCGGGATCTCGGGGCCGCTGTAAGGGACCGCTCGAAGAGGAGGAACGTTGGCTCGCGAGGAAGCGCAACTCGACCAGGAGACCTTCGACAGGGTCCTGGCCGAGGAGCTCGCGAAGGGCACCGACCGCCGCGTGGCGGAGGGTCGCGCGCGGCGGGCGGCGGTGCAGGCGTACCGGGCTGCGCACGGTGAAGCTCCGGCGGCTGCTCCGGCCGCCGCCCCCGCTCCGGCCGCGGCCACGCCGGGGGAGGGTGCGGCGACGGCGGGAGACGGCGGAGCGGCTTCGGGCGCCGCACAGCCCCCGGCGCCGGCCGCGACCTCCGCTCCTGCACCTGCGGCCGCTCCGGCGCCTGCGGCCACACCGGCGCCGGTAGCCGCGGCGGTTGCCGCACCGGCGGGGACGACGTTGGCGCCGGCGCGGCAGGCTCCGGCGCCGACGGGGAACGTGCCGGAGCCGAAGAAAGGGGTCGAGGAAAAGCACCGGCTCCTCGCGCTCGTTCCGCCTGAGGGCATCCAGCGCGTCGAACGCGAACAGGGCGACCGCGTGAACGTGTGGCCGCACCTGCTGATCGAGGAGTTCGTCGCGATGCTCATCGTGACCGTGGGCCTCGTGATCTTCTCGACGTTCGTGAACGCGCCGCTCCGCGAGCTGGCGAACCCGAACCTGACACCGAACCCCTCGAAGGCTCCTTGGTACTTCCTCGGCCTTCAGGAGCTCCTTCGCTACTTCCACCCGATGGTGGCCGGGGTGCTCTTCGCACCGACGATCGTCCTGCTCGCGCTCGCCGTCGTCCCGTTCGTCGACCGGAACCCGAGCACGAAGCCGGGCGACCGAAAGCTCGCGATGACCATGTTCACCATGCTGATGATGTTCGGCGCGACCCTGACGATCATCGGGTCCTTCTTCCGCGGCACCGGCTACAACTGGGTCTGGCCGTGGGCACAAGGGGTGTTCTTCGAGCTGTGATGCCGGTCCTGGCCCTGTCGAGCGGCACGATCGCGGCGATCGTCGTGATCGTCGTCCTGGACCTGTTCGCGATCGTCTTCGGTCTCTCGTTCCGGCGAGCGCGGCGCGAGCAGCGAGAGGCGGAGGCTCGAGAGACCGCCCACGCATTCGGCCAACCGCCGCCGAAGACCGCGAAGCCGGTCAGCCGGCGCGAGTTCTTCCGCCGGTCGCTCGTGGGATCGCTCCTCGTCTACGGCGCGCAGTTCGGAGGCGCGACCCTCGCCTTCCTCTGGCCGAACCTGAAGGGCGGTTTCGGTTCCCTGATCAACGCGGGGAAGGTGGAGGAGATCAAGGCCGCGATCAGCGAGACGGAGCAACCGGTGTACTCGGGGACCGGCCGGTTCTACATCATCGCGTATAACGGCCGGCCATCGGACGACATCGACTACGAAGCCGAGGGCCTCTCCGCGCAAGGGATCATGCCCCTGTACCAGCGGTGCGTGCATCTGGGGTGCCGGGTCCCCTTCTGCCAGCAGTCGCAGTGGTTCGAATGCCCCTGTCACGGATCGAAGTACAACACCGCGGGCGAGTACAAGCTCGGCCCCGCGCCGCGAGGCATGGACCGGTTCCGTGTCTCCGTCTCCGAAACGGGTGACGTCCTCGTTGACACGGCCGAGGTGATCCTCGGCCCGCCGCGGGGCGCGGACACCCTTCGCCGGCCACAATCGGGGCCGTTCTGCGTGGCGACGGGATGAGAGAAGTGCTCGCGATCTGATGCTCGCCCTCACGCAGGCACAGGGCATCATCCTCGCGATCGGAGGGGCGGTCTTCCTCGCGATCGCCGGGAGCGTCCTGTTCCTCCGCGGCCGCCGCCGCGCGGCCGCACCCGACATCCCCCAGGGCATGCGCCCCGGACCTTCGGACGAGGACCTCGAGACGCCGCTGCTCCAGAAGCTGCAGGGCTGGGGCGTCCTGCTCGTCGTCTTCTTGGTCGTGTGGGTCCCCGCGACGTGGCTCCTCGAGCCCGGCACGAACCTCGCGCAGGAACGCGACCTCAAGACGGACGCGATCCACCGCGGCAGCCTGGCGGTCGAGCTGTTCACCGAGGAGAACCAGGGCGGTGTCGGATGCGTGCAGTGCCACGGCCCGACGCTCGAGGGCGGCCGCATCCTGAATCCCACCACCCTGACGCCGATCATCACGCCGAACCTGACGACCGTCTGCGGCGGCCCGTTCCACGGGCACCCGCTGATCTACAGCCTGAAGGACATCTACACCACCATCGAACAGGGCCGGGGGATCATGCCGTCCTGGAGCATCCGGTTCGAGGGCGCCCTCAACGACCAGCAGATCAACGACATCGTGACCTACCTCGTCAGCATCCAGAACGAGGACGAGGTCCCCTTCGGCGAGAACGTCTGCCTGAACCCGGAAGCGCAGACGAAGGCCGTCGAGGACTACCTGAACGGCGTCATCACGGACAAGCCCAACCCGACGGACAACGTGGAACTGTGATCGCCCAGTCATGCGTCGGATTCGAGATCCCCTGCGAGACCCTGCTCAAGGGCGGGCTCACCACGATCATGGCGTTCGTCCTGTTCGTCGGCAGCGTGCTGCTAATGCTCTCGTTCGTTTTCGGCCGTCGGATGGGGTACCTCGTCCTCGCCGTCTCCTTCTTCGGCTGGATGATCCTGCTCTCGGCGATCTGGACGTTCGGGTTCTACTCCCAGGGGATCCAGACGCCCGTGAACCTCGGCCCCCGCGGGGCCGAGCCGGCCTGGGTCATCGAGGCGGCGGGCACCGATCCGGAGCCCGTCTACGAGGTGTTCGACCGCTACCCCGACGGGGAGGGCTGGCGTGAGCCCGGCGAGAACGACAACGACACCTCGTCGATCCAGGCGGTGACGTCCTCGGCGCAGGCGCTCCTCGCCGAGCGAGCGAACGAGGACCTTGGGCTCGCCGAACACGATCCCCTGGCCCTCCAAACGACGGACTTCGTCGTCGAGAACGTCCAGTTCGCGACCGACGAGGACGTGTCGCTCGCCGCCGCGGAGGGGTATTTCACGGGCGGTGGGCCGCTCCTCAAGCTGTACATGCGGCACGACTCCGGCAGCGTGAACCGCTACTCCTGGATGTTCCTGATCGGCTCGGTGTTCGGGCTGGCGGTCCATCTGCCTCTGCTCGACATCGCCGAGCGCAAGCGCAAGGACATCCTGACCGGCGGGACGGCCCCGCCGTGGTACGGACCGGCCTAGAACGCGACCACGAGGAGATCGAGATGCTCGCTCAGGAAGCGGCACCGCTGATGGAACAGGGTTCGGTGCAGTTCATCCTGTTCGGCGTCATGGTCCTGGTGATCTTCGTCGTCATGTGGATCACGATCGCCAAGTAGGTCCGGCGAGGGTTCAGGCGGTCTGGGCTCGGCCCCGCCGCTTCACGTCCACGAGCGCGGCATTGCGCTGCTCGTAGTACGTGAGGATCTGGAGCTCGACGGCCAGGTCCACCTTCCGCACCGAGACGCCCTCGGGGACCGCGAGCGCCGCCGGCGCGAAGTTCAAGATCGATCGGATCCCGGCTTCCACCATGGCGTCGGCGACCTGCTGGGCGGCGACGGCCGGCGTCGAGATGACGCCGATCAGCGTCTCGTGCTCCCGCGCGATCGCGCGCAGGTCCTCCAGCGGACGGATCGCGAGGCCTGCGACGTCCTCCCCGATCTTGCCCGGGTCGTTGTCGACGAGCGCCGCCGTTCGGAAGCCTCGCTCGGCGAAGCCCCGGTAGTTGGCGAGTGCGTGCCCGAGGTTCCCGATCCCGGCGATCACGATGGGCCAGTGCTGCGTCAGGCCGAGCTCGCGCCGGATCTGATGGATCAGGTACGCGACGTCGTAGCCGACCCCCCGAGTCCCGTACGAGCCGAGGTGCGAGAGGTCCTTGCGGACCTTCGCCGAGTTCACGCCCGAGGCCGCCGCGAGCGCCTCGGACGACACGGTGGTCGAGCCGTTCTCGGCGATCTCGACGAGCGCCCGAAGGTAGATGGGGAGTCGCCCGACGGTGGCCTCGGGGATCGGCCGCTGGCTCACGGCCGGATGATAGTGCATTCGTGAATCCGCCTCTGCGAGCGTTCAGAGGCGAACGGCGCGGGCGAACGACTCCTGGTCGAGCGCAATCTCGAACCGCTCCTCTTCGTCCACGAGGACGACGGGGATCCGGATCCCGTACTCCAGCTCCAGGGCGTCGCTCCCGGTGACGTCGACGTCCTCGAACTCGAAGGGCGTGCGCCCCCGCTCGGCCAGGATGACCCGGCGAGCCTCGTCGCAGAGGCCGCACCCCGGCCGCGAGTACAGCACGACGCGTCGCACGGGCGGGCATGCTAGCGCCTCGGTCGGCCACGGAGCCGCCGCACCTATGTGGTAGGAAAGCCGGATGAGCGAGGGAGAGATCCACGATCTCGACCTCCACCGCCGGGTCAGGCACGGCGACCGCGAAGCCTTCGACGAGATCTACCGCCGGTACGGCTCGTCGGCCTACGGCCTCGCGCTTCGGATCACCGCCCAGGAAGCCCTCGCCCAGGAGGTCGTCCAGGACGCCTTCCTCGCGCTGTGGAAGGCGCCGGAGGCCTTCGACCCTGCCCGGGGCGCGTTCCGCTCCTTCTTCTTGTCGTTGGTCCATCACCGCGCGGTGGACGTGGTCCGGCGCGAGGAACGCCTCCGCAGGAGAACCGAGCGGGCCTCGAACCTGGAGCCCATTCGTGGCGAAGATGTTGCGGACGAGGTCGTCGACGGCGCGTACCTGAGCGTCCGTCGCAGGGAGGTCCGTGAGGCCCTCACGATCCTCCCCCCGGAGCAGCGGCAGGTGATCGAGCTGGCATACTTCGGCGGCTACACGCAGACCCGGATCGCCGAAACACTCGGCATCCCGGTGGGAACGGTGAAGACCCGAACGCTCGCCGCGATGCGCAAGATGCGGCGCGTTCTCGACCGGGAGGACTGAGTGAGCCAAGGCGCTGACCCGGGAACCGGCCGGGGAACGGGCTCCGGAACCGGCCCCGACCACGAACGGATCGAGGAACTGCTCGCCGGCCACGCGCTGCACACGCTCTCCGAGCAGGACGCCGCCGAGGCGGATCTCCTCCTCGTCGACCACGTCCCCACGTGCCCCACCTGCCTGCGAACCGTCTCGGACTTCCAGAGGGTGACCGGTGAGCTCGCGCTCGCCGCGGATCCCGTATCGCCTCCGGACCTCGTGCTTGGAAGGATCCATCGCGGGATCGGACAGATCCCTGGTGTCCCGCTCAGACGCGGGTCGTTCGTCGCCGCCCTCGCGGTGGGCGTCGTCGCCCTCGTGGCCATGGGCGGTCTCTCGTTCGTGATGGCGGACCGCGCCTCGGAGGCTCAGGACGACCGCAGTCTCGCGCTCGAGCTCCTGTCCGTGATGAGCTCACCCGGTGTGAGCCCGGTGAACGTCGACGCTGAGGGGAGCGCATCGGCCTCCTTCGTCGGCGTCGCCGCGCCCGACATCCGGCGGTTCTACCTCGTCGCCGACCTGTGTCCCGAGCCCAAGCCCGGACACGCGTATCAGGTCTGGCTCGGCGACCAGGGCGTGTTCGAGCCGATCGGCGAGATGTTCGTGCCGAAGGGCGGCTCCGTGCTGATCAAGCTCACGGTCGACGTCGCTCGCTTCGACGAGGTCTGGATCACCGAAGAGCTGGCCTCGTCACCGCCCGCGTCGCCGGGCGTGAGCGGCCGGTCGTGGCGCGCGTCGCTGGCGTAGCACGCCGGTCTCGAGCCGCGCGCGCGTCGCCCTAGAGCCTCGAAGCTCCGTTCAGGGTGAGCAGCAAGCCGAGCATCGCGATCACGGCCGCCGACGCGACCGGCACGAGCCGGCCGAGCCGGGTCGACAGCCGGTGCGCGAGGGCGTCGCGGGTCTGCAGCGCCAGGATCCCGACGGGAACCAGCGCGGACGCGAGCCCGAGGCTGAAGGCGGCGATCAGGACGAGCCCGTACGCGACGCGGTGGCGGCGCGGTCACGCATGCTTCGCGGAGCGGGTCAGGTCGGATCACTCGAACGAACGACGATCAGGCGTCGGTGCGGAAACGCGCTGGGACGTCGTCCTGCGCGAAGCCCTGAGGAAGCCCACGAACATCACCGTGACGCCGGCGAGGAGCGAGAGCGAGAACGGAAGAAGCTCACCCAGCGCCGCGAACGCCGAACCGAGGGCGGCGATCACCGTCGCACCGAGCGCGATCAGAAGGGTTCCCCAGAAGCGGTCGCGAAGCTCCGGCCGGCCGCGCATCCCCCACGCCGACCACAGCGTCCCGCCGATCAGCACCAGGTACGCCGGGATCGAGACGAGCTGTGGGAGGCGATGCGCGGGAGTTCCGTCGCCGAAGACCTCCTTGCCCGACGGAAGCTGCGCGCCGAGGGCATCCACGTCGATCGCCGCCGTGCGGACGCGTGCGATCGTGTAGGCGGTCACGAACGCAAGAGCCACGTAGAGCGCGGAGCGCACCCAACGGTTCCTGACCAGGAGATCGAGCTCCCCTTGAGCCAGGAACGGCACGTTCAACACCGCGCCGAGAACCCAGTACGCGCGGAACTCCGCCGAGGTCCATCCATCCAACGCTCCGGCTGCGACGACCGCCGATGCGACCGCGTACATGAGCAGCGCGACCGCCCACAGGGCCAGATAGGAACGCCGCTGCCTGACGAAACGCCGAAGCAGCATGGCGGCGAACACGAGCGCAACGAGCGCGGCGAGCGAGGGGAAGATCCACACGGCCGGCAGCATAACGAGCGCCCGATACCCCGCTGCTACCATCGAGCGCCGTGACCGAACCCGCCCACGGACCTCGGATCGCCTGCTCGACGGTGAGCCTCATCCCGACACCGCTCCACGAAGTGTTCCCGCTCCTGGCGGAGGCCGGCTTCGGCAGCGTCGAGGTGATGGTCACCAAGGATCCCGACACCCGCGACGCTCGCCGGTTGCTCGAGCTCGCCGAGGAGCACTCGCTCGCGATCGTCGCGATCCATGCGCCGTTCCTGTTGATGACGCGGACCGTTTGGGGCACCGACCCGATCGGGAAGATCGATCACGCGCTCGAGCTCGCCGAGAGCGTCGGCGCTCCCCTCGTCGTGGTCCACCCACCGTACCGGTGGCAGACGGCGTATCGCCGCTGGACCGAGGAGCGGCTGCCGATGCTCGAGGAACGCACCGACATCCACGTTGCGGTGGAGAACATGTTCCCCGTCCGCGTTCGAGGCCGGAAGGTGGGAGCGTTCCACGCCGTCCGCACGCTCGAGGACCTCGAGGGGTTCGACCACGTGGTCCTCGACACCAGTCACGCAGCGGTCGCCGGCCTCGACCTTCTGGAGATCCTCGACCGGCTCCGGACGCGCCTGGCCCACGTGCACCTGTCGAACAACGCCGGCAAGGGATGGGACTCCCACCTTCCGGTGACCGAGGGCGTCCTGCCGCTGGGATCGTTCCTCGACGCGCTTGCCGGGAGCGGGTTCGCGGGCTCGGTCTCGCTCGAGATCGACCTCCGGCGTCACCTCGGCGACCCCGAAGCCCTCCGCAGGGTCCTGGCCGAGAACCGCGCGTTCTGCACGGACCGGCTCCCCCTCGCCGTTTGATCGCAGGTCCCTTCGAATGGACGACGAGCGAGGAACGGACCCGGCATGTGTTGCGTCAGAGGCATAGCATCCGGCTCAGCTGAGAGGGGTGACGTCATGTCCGTTCGCCGTGTCCGACTCAGTCGATCCATGCCCGTGACCGGCGTGGTGGCAATCGCGCTCGTCGCGACGCTCCTCGCCGCGGGCCCCGCGCCCGCCGCGGTCCCGTGCACCAGTCCTCCTCAGACCTTCCCCACGAGCCAGATGACCCGTGGGATGACCGGGGTGGGCTACACCGTTCTCGAGGGCACGACCCTCGAGCCCTTCAACGTCGAGATCCTCGGCGTCATGCCGAACGCGATCTTCCTCGGCGTCGACATCGTCGCCGCGAAGATCACCGGGCCGGCGGACTTCGTCGCGACGACCGGTGGGGCGGTCGCCGGGATGTCGGGGTCGCCGGTCTACATCAACGGACAGCTCGCCGGGGCGGTCGCCTGGGCGATCGCCGAGGACCGGGAGATCTTCGGGTTGACCGCCGCTGAGGACATGGTGCAGATGTTCTCCCTGCCGGGTGGATCCTCGGGATCGATGCCCTCGAGCGTCGCGCTGTCGCCGCAGGTCCGTCGCGCGGCCGCGGCTGCGGGCAGCAACCTCGCGCCGGGTGCCACGCTGGAGTCGTTGCCGATCCCGATCGGCGTCTCCGGCCTCGCCGGGATGCCGCTTTCCAAGGTCGAGCGCTCGTTCGCCGATCGCGGGATCCGCGTCCAGGCGTTCCGTTCCGGCTCCGTCCGAGCGCCGAGCTCCGTCACGCTCGATCCGACCCCGCTCGCGCCCGGTGAGGGCCTCGGCGTCGCGCTGGCCTACGGCGACGCGTCCGTCTACGGATTCGGGACGGCGACGGCGGTGTGCGGAGACACGGTGATCGGCTTCGGTCACCCGATGTTCTGGGGGATCGGTCCCGTGTCGCTCGGCATGAACGAGGTCGTGGTGATCGCGATCGACAACGGCAACTTCTGGGGGACGAAGATCGGCATCCTGGGTGACGCACGTGGAACGATGACCCAGGACCGTTTCTCCGGCGTCGCCGGGGTGTTCGGAACGCTTCCGACCCTGATTCCGATCACGAGCGACGTGTCGAGCCCCGACACCGGCCTGTCGCGCGAGGGTGAGACCGAGGTGGCGTGGGACGAGGATTCCTTCGTCGCCGACGCAACCTACTATCACGCGTGGGCCAACCTGAGCTTCGTCGCACAGCAGGACGGGCCGGGAACGCTCGAGCTCGAGTGGACGATCTCGGGTACGCGTGAGGACGGATCGCCGTTCACCGTCTCGAACCGGCTGATGTCGTTCAGCCCGTTCAGCGGCGCGAACGAGGCCTACCCGGTCGCGAGCATGCTCTACACCCTGGCGTTCAACGGGTTCGAGGACATCGAGTTCACCGGGGTGGACATGACCGGCGAGATCACCAACGACGACCTGACGTCGCAGATCGAGCGCATCCGCGTCTCGAGCCCGCTCCAGCCGTCCCTGAAGCAGCGGTCGGTCCTGCGGGCCGGGCCGGGCGACCGGGTGACGATCGAGGTCACCTTGAACCCGATCGGCCGCGACACGAACGTCGTTTCCCAGCTGACGTTCCGGGTGCCGCGCGGCGCTCGAGGCTCCGAGGAGATCCGGATCAGCGGAGGGCGAGGACGTTTCAACTATGGCCGGGGCATCGGCTCGCTCGACGACCTGATCGCCGCGCTGAACGGAGGGGATCACGCGAACGACCTCATCGTGAAGGGGTTCGGGCAGACCGTCTCGCAGGTCCAGGACGTGATCGTTCGCGGCCGGGCCGGCTTCACCGTTCAGGTCGTGCGGTAGGAACGAAGTCGCGAGGGGCGGGCAAAGCCCGCCCCTCGTGGCGTTCACCGCAGGCGCTTCGGTCCTCCTGCTAGCCTCGGCGCGTGCGTCGCTTCACCTTCATCACGATCGTCGTGCTCTTCGCGTTGCTCGGTGCCGCGGCGATCTACCAGCTCGTCCTAGCGAACCGGAACGATGAACGTTTCCCGGGTCCGGTTCCCGGCACGCCGTTGCCCAGCCCCTCGTCGACGTCCTGATCCCGCTTCGACGAGGTCAGGGTCCCCCGCTCTGCTGCAGATACGTCTCGATCAGGCGGCGAACGACCTCGGCTTGGCTGCCGGTGAGCAGGTCGGTGCCGTGATCGTCGGCTGGCACGATCTCGACCCGCTTCGGCGGCGGCGCCTGTGCGTACAGGGACTCGGCGTCGATGGCGGCGGCCGCGTCGCCGACGCCCGCGATGAAGAGCTTGCCGACGGACACCTGGGACAGCAGCGCGCCGTCGACCACCAGACCCTCGATCGAGGCCGGCGCCGACAGCGCGATCACCGCTCGGAGGTCGTCACCCTCTCGAGACGCGGCGACGAGCGATGCGGTGCCGCCCATGCTCGCCCCGACGAGCGAGACCGATGTCGCCCCGCGGGAGCGAACGAACTCGACCGCGCCCACCACGTCCTGCCACATCGCCGCCACGTCGCGACTCCCCTGCGAGCACCCCCCGTCGCCGCCTGGGCAATAGCCGCGGAAGTCGTACGTCAGGACGAGGTAGCCGGCGTCCGCGAGCCGCCCCGCGAAGCGGAACCAGGACGTCTGATCCGACGGACGCATATGCGACAGGACGACGGCCGAGGAGCCGTCACCGAACAGGCGCCCGTCGAGTCGGACGCCGTCGGCCGCGGGGAACGAGACCTTCCGGGAATCGGAGAGGTCGGCGACGGGCTCGGCGGAGCAGCCGGTCAGGACGAGGAAGGCGAGCAGGAGAACCGCGGCGGGCGGCCGATACCGGCGCCGACCGGGCGCGCTCATCGCCGCGCGGCCGGTCCTAGCGGCCTTGCTGGCGTCGCTGCCAGCGGGTCTTCTTGAGCAGCTTCTTGTGCTTCTTCTTCCGCATCTTCTTGCGGCGCTTCTTGATCAGCGACGGCACGCGTTTCCTCTCTCTTCTCTGCGGCTTACTCCGACCCGAACAGATCCCGGAGGTCCACGCGCCTGGCGTGGAAGCTCTCCTCGAGCCGAACCGAACCCAGTCTAAGCGCCTTCGGGCCGGCTGCCACCGGCGTGATCAGGCGCAGCACCCCCTCCTCCGGGGAGTGCTCGAGGTAGCCGAGACCGGGGTACGAGCCTGCCCCGTCCGAGAGGCCGACGAGGATCCGGTGCAGTTTGGCGGAATCGAACCACGGGGGAAGAGCG
Organism: uncultured Actinomycetes bacterium; assembly: GCA_964567675.1. Taxonomy (GTDB): domain Bacteria; phylum Actinomycetota; class UBA4738; order UBA4738; family HRBIN12; genus CALGFI01. The sequence goes on along the minus strand of CAZMNP010000074.1, from coordinate 27,597 downwards.
GGCATGAACACCGTGGGCTTGACCCGGAACCGGTGGAGCTCGCCCGAGAAGTACCGGCGCATCGCCTCCTCACGGTTCTCGGCTCTCTGATCCACGGTCGAGGGCACGACGCCCGGGGGTACGCCGAGCGGCACGACCTCCGTGCGGAAGAACCGCTGGATGACCCCGAGCAGGGGCAGGATCTCCTCGCCGCGTTGGAAGCCGACGACGAGGTCGGGTTGCAGCAGCTCGATCTTGTGGTACTTCAAGATCTGTCCGTGGATCCCGGATACGAGCCCGGATGTGTCCATGACCACGAAGTCCGCCCCCGCTTCCTTCGCCGCTCGGTGCAGCGTCGCCACGCCGGCGACGACCTCGAGGAGGTGATCCTCCGGCGCGATCGCTCCGACGAACGACATCGAGTCGGCCACGGCCATGCGGTCGGCCTGCAGGTCCTCGGCGGAACGGACGAGCTTCAAGCTCACCGTCGCGGGTGGGCCGACGTGTTTCTGCCCAACGTCGGCGTCGAGGTAGGCGGACGTCCGTCCGGCCTCGACCGCCGCGGCGAGCAACGAGGTCGCGAAGGTGGTCTTGCCCGTATCGAGCGCGCCGAGCAGGACGACGGTGTGCTTCTTGCCCACCGCGTCGTCGACGAGCGCCTCGTACTGGTTCACTCCGCCTCCGGGTTTCTCCCGGAGGCCCGTTCGCGCGCGTGCGTGCCGCCTACGCCGTCGGCTTCCTCCGTCGGCGAGAGCGGAGACCGGTCTGGGGGTCGATGGATGGGCGCATGGTGCGTCCGTTCACGCGTTCGAAGCGTGCCTCTGGGTCGGGTGTGTGGTTCACGGTCCGCTCATCCTACTCACGGGCGGGCGAGCCCGCCGCGCGGCGTCGGAGCAGGTGAGTCCTCGAGGCCGCTCAGGGCAGGCGAGCCGCGATAGCCTGGAAACAGGGCCAGTAGTCCTCCGGACTGACGTTGTCGTCCATGACGATGACGTTCTCCGTCCTGCCCTGCTCCTTTGCGACAAGGAGCGCCGGGTCGTTCACGTCGGCGATCGAGACCGTATCGATCCCGCGCTCGATGGCCGCCCCGGCGAACCCGTGGTCGGCGAAGACGAGCTGGGGGCGTTCCTCGTCGAGCATCCTGGCCATCGCGTCGCCGCTGTGGGTGTGGCGAGCGCTGGCTTCGTCGGTGAGCAACGCGACGCCGTCCAGATACCGGATCTGCCAGGGATGCGGGAGCATTTCTTCGCGCCACCGAAGCCCGTCGGCCGGCTTCAGGAGCGCTAGCCCACGCTCCCGCAGCTCCCGGCCGACCGCCATGTAGAGGTGGGCGAGCCCGACCGGATGACCGGTCGCGAGGATCACGGTCTCCCGGTTGCGCACGGCTCGAGCCAGACGGTCCCCGGCCGCCGTGCACGCGTCCAGGACCAGTTCTGGATCGATGGGGACCGGGCCGGTGCGGATCTGAGGATCCGGCCGAAAGCCGGCCGCACGGCCGACCATCGCGAGCACCTCGTCCTCGGTGAACGTCTGCAAGCCAGTCATCCCGAACTGCTTGTCGGGATCGCCGTTCAGCAAGAGCCCGATGTTGCGCAGGACGTTGTCGAACGCGTGGCTGGTCTCCTCGAACGCGACACGCCCTTCGAGCAGGCCGAGCACCAGCTCGTCGCGGTCGACGGGCCCCGGCCTCCAGCGATCGTCGATCCGCGGAAGCTTCGCTGCGTGCGATTCGATGACGTCCATACGTTCCCATGGTACGGGAGCGATGACCGTAGGCTTGGGCCGTGGATCTTCGGAACGCCGTCGTGGTCATCACGGGAGCCTCGGCGGGGATCGGCGAAGCGACGGCGCTTCATTTCGCGCGCGCGGGTTCGCGCACCGTCCTCGCTGCTCGCCGGATGGAGCGCCTCGAGGCACTCGCCGGCGCGATCCGCTCTCGTGGAGGGGAGGCATTGCCCGTCCGTTGCGACGTCACGGAACCGGACGAGATCGCGGGGCTCGTCGACTCGACGATCGGCGCCTACGGTCGCTGCGACGTCCTGGTGAACAACGCCGGGATCCCCGGCGGCGGCGTGTTCCGAGACGTCTCGACGGAGCAGATCGAGCGTCTGGTGCGCGTCAACCTGCTCGGGGTGCTGCTCGTCACGAAGGCGTTCCTGCCGCACCTGCTCGAGCGAGAGGCGGGCCACGTGGTCAACGTCGCCTCCGTGGCCGGCCGGGTCGCGACGCCGGGTGCCGCCGTGTACGGGGCGACCAAGCACGGGGTCGTCGCGTTCTCCGAGGCGTTGTCGGCCGAGCTCCACCCATCCGGGATCCTGGTCACCGCGGTGAATCCCGGACTCACTCGGACGGAAGGCTTCCCGCAGGCCGGCTGGCGGCGGCCGTTCGTCATGAAGCCCGATCGCGTCGCCGAGACCATCATCGACGTCGTGCGTCGGGAACGCGCCCCGGAGGTCTCGGTGCCACGGACGCTGGCACTGTTCCAGGTCGTCCGCTTGATCGCGCCGCCCGCGTATCGATGGGGGATGAACGTCGCCGCCCGTCGATACCGGCCGCGATAGCGCCCGAGGTCCTCAGCGAACGGCGTCGCCGATGTGGTGGACCTTCAGCATGTTCGTGTGCGACTTCCCCGCCGGCGATGACGCGGCCATGACCACGGACTGGCCCGGCGCCGCGAACCCGATCGCGAGCAGGCCCTCCGCCATCGAGGCGATCATCGCGTCGGTGTCCTCGGGCACGCGAGCCGGCAGCGCCCGGACGCCCCAGCGCAGGGACAGGGCTCTGCGGGGCGAGGTCTCCGGGACGAACGCGTAGATCGGCACGCCCGGCCGCTCGGCCGACAGCAACGACGCGGTCCGCCCGGTCCGCGTGTAGCACGCGATCGCGACGACGGACGGGTCGGTGTTCGCGATCTGGGCCGCCGCGTGCGCGATCGCCGCCGCCTCGTCGGTGTGGGTGCACGGGTCGCGGACCGCGGCATACCCGCCCGCTCGAGCTTCCGCGACCTCGGCGATGCGGGAAGCAGCTCGCGACGCCTCGACGGGGAACTCCCCGATGGCCGTCTCCCCCGAGAGCATGATCGCGTCGGCGCCGTCCAGGACCGCGGTGGCGACGTCGGTCGCCTCCGCGCGGGTCGGACGCGGCGAGCCGATCATGGACTCCAGCATCTGGGTCGCCACGATGGCCGGGCGCCCGGCTATCCGAGCGGCCTTCAGCAGCTCTTTCTGGAGGATCGGGATCTCCTCCATCGGAAGCTCGACGCCGAGATCGCCTCGCGCCACCATGACCGCGTCGGCGTGGCCGAGGATGGCCGCGATGTCGTCCACCGCCGGCCGCGTCTCGATCTTCGCGACGATCGGGATCGCGCGCTCGGCCATCAGGGCGCGCAGGCCGATGACGTCCGACGCCGCCCGGACGAACGACTGTGCGAGAAGGTCGGCGCCGACGTCCATCGCCTCGTGAAGTCCCGCGCGATCGCGATCGGTGATGCCCGGAAGGCTGAGCCGCTCGGCCGGGACGTTCACTCCGGCGCCCGAACGGATCCGGCCGGCCCGCACGACCTCGCACACCACGACCGAGCCCTCGGTCGACACGACCGTCAACTCCACCGCGCCGTCCGAGAGCAGGATACGGTCGCCTGGCCGAACGTCGGCGGCGAGGCCCGCGTACGTGGTGCTCGCGCCGGTTCCATCGCCCTCGGCGCCGTCGGAGCGGAACTCGAACCGCGCTCCCACCTCGAGCCGGGCCTCCCCTCCCCGGAGCTCGCCGAGCCGGATCTTGGGTCCGGGCAGGTCCATCATCACCGCGTGATCCTCGCCTCGCTCCTCGGAGACCGCGCGTACGAGCTCCACCAGGTGCCGGCGAGCGTCGGCGTCTCCGTGCGACAGGTTCACGCGGAACACGTTCGTCGCCGCCTCGGCGAGGGCGCGAACGGACTCGATCGTCGACGTGGCCGGCCCGAGCGTGCACACGAGCTTCACACCACGGCGGCCGGCCGCCGCCGGAACGCTCATGCGTCGAGCCCGAAGTGCGGGAAGCACGTTCGGCGCACCTGTTCGATGATCGCCTCGTTCTCGGCCGATTGGCGGTCCTCCGGCAACGGCGGCTCGCTGAACGTCGCCGGCACCTCACGGCGGACCTCGAACTCGACTGTCTCGATCCAGGCCTCCGGCAGCGCGTCGGGGAGCTCGGCCTCGCACATCTCGGCGAAGTACAGGGTCCACGCTCGAGGCACCACGTCGGCCCAACGGTACCCGCCTCCGCCCGTCGCGATCCATCGGCCGCCCGCCGCCTCATGGGCAAGTGCATGCAGCCGGGCGGCGGTCTCACGATAGGCGCGGGTCGTGAGGCGGAAGTGCGCCAGCGGATCGCCGGCGTGCGTGTCGCACCCGAGCTGGGAGACAAGGACCGCGGGACGGAACGCGCGAAGGATGGGCGGGACGATCGAATCGAACGCCGCGAGCCATGCCAGGTCGCCGGTCCCGGGTGCGAGCGGGACGTTTACCTTGGTCCCCTCGGCCGCCGCGGCACCTCGCTCGGTCACGAAGCCGGTCCCGGGGAACAGGTACTCGCCGGACTCGTGCAGCGAGATCGTGAGCACGCGCGGGTCCTCGTAGAAGATCGCCTGCGGACCATCGCCGTGATGCACGTCGACGTCCACGTACGCGATCGGGTGAACGCCTTCTCCCAGGAGCCACGCGATCGCGATCGCCGGATCGTCGTACACGCAGAAACCCGAGGCTCGGGAGGGCATCGCGTGGTGCAGGCCACCGGCGGCGTTGAAGGCATGGTCGACCACACCGGTGTGCACCGACTCGGCGGCCACGATCGATGCGCCGGCGACGAGGGCCCCCGCCTCGTGCATCTGCGGGAAGATCGGGTTGTCTCCGGGACCGTAGCCGAACCGGCTCCAGTCGCCGTCCTCGCCGTGGCCGGCACGGCGCGTCGCGTCGATGTACGCATCCGAGTGGACCAACCCGAGCTCCTCGTCGCCGGCGGAACGACAGTGCAGGGTCGAGACGCCGGGCCGTTCGAGCAACCCGCACGCCGAGATCAGGTCCCACGTGTACTGGACCCGCTGAGGCCGGAGCGGGTGTTCGGGGCCGTGGTCGTAGATCTTCGCCTCCGGACAGAGCACGAGGCCGGCGCGTCCGCCCACGCGCTATCCGTCCAGGCTCGCGATGGCGGCCACGGTCCGTTCGGCGAGGAGGCCGCGTTCCTCGTCGGTGATCGTGAACGGCGGTCCGAGCATCAACAGGTCCCCGTCGACCCCGTCGACGTGCCCGGTGCTCGAGTAGAGCAAGAGACCTCGCTCTCGGGCGGCCGCCACGACGCGCTCGGTCCGTTGCTCGGCTCGCGCGAACGGAGCCCTGGTGTCCCGGTCGGCGACGAGCTCGATCCCGATCATCGAGCCGATCCCCCGAACGTCTCCGACCGTCGGATGGTCGGCGAGCGCGCCGGTGAGGTCCTTCAGGAGGAGCTCGCCCTGCAACGCGCTCGCCTGGACGAGGTTGGACTCACGGAGTCTGCGGAGCGTGGCGTGCGCGACCGCAGCGCCGACGCCGTTGTGCGACCAGGTGAAACCGTGCACGAATCCGTTCGGCCGAACGGTCTCGAAGACCTCGCCGGAACACGCGGCGAAGCCGAAGGGCCAATAGCCGCTCGTCGATCCCTTCCCGGCGGTGAGGATGTCCGGGCGAACACCCCAATGGTCGAGCCCGAACCACCGTCCCGTGCGGCCGAACCCGGTCATCACCTCGTCGGCGATCACGAGGACGCCATGCTTGCGGCACACCTCGACCACCGAGGACCAGTAGTCGTCCGCCGGAACTGCCGCCGCGAGCGTCGCGCCGACGACGGGCTCCGCGATGAACGCCGCGACGGTCGCCGGCCCCGCTTCGACGATCGCGCGCTCGAGCTGCTCGGCGAGCCAGCGGCCGCAACCGGCCGGGTGGCCGGGGTTCGCGCATCGATACTCGTAGGCCGCCTCCACATGACCGAACCGACCGAGCCACGGCGCGTACGGGCGTTTCAGCTTGTCCTTGCCTCCCACGTCGAGCGCACCGAGCGTGTTGCCGTGGTACGACGCCCGGCGGCCGATCACCACGGTGCGCGAACCCTCCCCTCGCGCCAGGTGGTACGCGCGCGCGAGCTTGAGCGCCGTCTCCACCGCCTCGCTGCCGCCGGAGACGGGGTAGATGCGCGCGTCCTCGAGCGGGAGCAGGGACGCCACGTCCTCGGCGTAGTCCTCGAGCGCGCCGGTGGTGAACGCCGTCCCGTGGACGTATGGCAGGCGCGAGGCCTGTTCGGTCATGGCCTCGACCAGCGCGCGATCTCCGTGACCGAGACTCACCACGATCGCACCGCCGGACCCGTCGAGGTACCGCTTGCCGTCGGCGTCCTCGATCCACACGCCGTCCGCGCGAACGGCTCTCGGCAACTCGCGCGAGAGGACCCGGTAGAAGACGTGACTCATGCCGTCAGCACCCCGTCGGGATCGAGCTCGGTCCGGAGCAAGCGCAGCTCTTCCTCGGTGGGCGGCGGGGTCTCGCCGAGGTCGTCCGTGACCTTCGGCTCCCACGCCATGTTCGTGCGCACGTCGTCCAGCGTGACGCCGGCGTGCAAGGTCAGCAGCGTCATCTCCCCGGTCCGCTCGTCGAACCCGTACGTCCCCAGATCCGTGACGACACTGGTCGGTCCGCTGCCGGACCAGCCACGCGCCCGGTCGTGCACGGGATCACCCGAGTGTCCGGGCGACGTGCGGAAGTCGAGCTCGTCGACGAAGGACCGCCGGGCCTGGCGCATGATGACGAGGATCCGCCGCGCGTGGATCGCGATCTCGCACGCGCCGCCCGAGCCGGGGAGCCGGACCTTCGGGCTGGCGTAGTCGCCGATCACCGTGGTGTTGAGGTTCCCGAACCGGTCGATCTGCGCGCCGCCGAGGAACGCTGCGTCGATGAGTCCGGCCTGCAGGTAGAAGGCGAACAGCTCGAACATCGAGGTCACCGCCGTCGAACCCGAGACGAGCGTGGGGTCGCCGATCGAGAGCGGGAGTCGGCTCGGCCGGGCGCCGAACACGCCGGCCTCGTACACGAGCTGAAGCTCGGGCGCGACCGTTCGCTGCGCGAGGTTGCAGACGATGTTCGGAAGGCCGACCCCGACGAAGCAGATGCGTTCGGCGGCGAGGGTGCGCGCGCTCGCGACGATCATGATCTCGTTCTTCGTGTAGCCGTTCCGTTCGGCGCCGGCTATCGCTTGGCTCCTTGAGCCGTTCACGAGTAGTCCCCGTAGTTGACCTCGCCCGAACGCTGCTCCCCCGGCTTCAACGACTCCCACCGGTCGCCCATCTTCTCGACGTAGTCCGCGTGGGTCTCCAGGCCGTAGACCCATTCCTCGAGCCACCGCTCGAGCACCTCAGGGTCCTTCGAGATCTGCTCCCACTCGCGATAGAAGGCGTTGTCCCGGTCGTAGTAGCCCTGCGCGTAGCTCGGATGGCACGCGAACGGCTGCTCCACGACCGCGTCGACGACGATCCCGGGGATCGCGGTCCGGTTGGGATCGCGGCGGACGACCGATTCCTCCACGACCTCCTCGCAGACGACGATCACACGCTCCGCGGCGAAGGCCGCCTCCTTCTGACAGCCGAGGAGACCCCAGATCTGCGTATCGCCGCTCGCGGTCGCGCGCTGCGCGTGCACGATCGTGACGTCCGGCGTGAGCGGGGGAACGACGTAGACCTCGTCGCCGTCGTCGTACGGCGAGCGCATCGGTTTGATGTTCGGGTTGACCTTCGGGATGTCGCTCTCGTAGTACGAGCGGATCGGGAAGAACGGGAGGTTCGACGCCCCGGCGACGTACCGGCACACCATCCCGAAGTGCGAATACTCCTCGATCTCGAGCGGTTCGGGGTTGGCCTTCTCGATCCGACGACGGACGGCATGCAGGGAGCCGACACCGGGGTTGCCCAGCCACGAGAAGATCAGCTTGCGCGCGACGCCGGCACCGATCATCTGGTCGTAAATCACGTCGGGCGTCAGCCGGGCGAGGGTCAGGTCTCGTTTGCGCTGGCGGACGATCTCGTGCCCGGCCGCGAAGCAGATCAGATGGGTGAAGCCCTCGATCGCGACCGTGTCGCCGTCGCGAACCAGCTCGGCGACGGCATCGCGCATCGTCGCGAGCTTACTCACGATACCCTCACACCTCGCGCGACCAACCATCCTGCGGGCCGCGCAGGATGCAGAACTCGTTGCCCTCGGGGTCGAGCATGACCGTCCAGAAGCTGCCCTCGACGTCCACGCGCGCGTGGACCGTCGCCCCGAGCGCCACCGAGCGCTCGACCTCGGCGGCCATCGAGTCCTCCGGCCGCAGGTCGAGATGCAGGCGGTTCTTCACGACCTTGCCTTCGGGGACCTTCTGGAAGAGCAGTCCCTGCCACGGCGTGTTGTCCGGCGTCCCGGCCGGCGACACGAACGCGTCCTCGTCGTCGACGTCACCGACCTCCCAGCCGAGCGACGCCGCCCAGAAGTCGGCAAGCCGCACTGGGTCGGCGCAGTCGAACGTGAGGGTGTCCAGGACCGACGTCATCGGCGCCCTACGACGAGACCTCGGCGACGGCCTCCTCGAACACCTCGAGCGCCGTATCGACCTGGTCGCGACGGATCACGAGCGGCGGCGACATCCGGATCACGTCGTCGCCGCATCCGAGGACGAGCAGACCCTTGTGGAAGGCGGCCTGCTCGACCGCGCTCATGACATCGTGGTCGGGGAACTGGATCCCGATCATCAGTCCGAGCCCGCGGACGTCGCGGATCGCAGGGTGACGCTCGGCGATCCGGCGGAGCCCCTGCATGAGGAGGTCTCCCATCTCGCGAGCGTTGTCCATCAGGCCGCCCTCGATCAGCCGAAGCGACGCGAGCGCCGCGGCGCACGCGACCGGGTTCCCGCCGTACGTCGAGCCGTGGGCGCCGACCTCCCAGGTCATGAGGTCCTCTCGAGCGATCATCGCCCCGAGCGGCATCCCGCTCGCGATGCCCTTGCCGGCAAGGACGATGTCCGGTTCGGCGCCGAAGTGCTCGATCGCCCACATCTTCCCGGTCCGTCCCATGCCGCTCTGCACCTCGTCGGCGACGAGCAGGATCCCGTGCCGGTCACACAGCTCGCGGAGGTACGCGAACCAGCCGTCGGGGGGAAGCACGTAGCCGCCCTCACCCTGGATCGGCTCGACGACGATCGCCGCGACCTCGCTCGGAGAGACCAGCCGCTTGAAGAGCACCTGCTCCAGGTGCTCGAAGTCCCCGAATCGCGTGTGGTGGATCCCCGGCAGCAGCGGACCGAAGCCGGTGCGGTACTTCGCCTTGCTCGCGGTCAGCGAGACCGACCCGTACGAGCGGCCGTGGAACGACTCGAGCATCGCGATGACGTACTGCCGTCCGGTCGCGAAGCGTGCCAGCTTGATCGCGCCCTCGACCGCTTCGGTCCCCGAGTTGGTCAAGAAGCTCCGCGCGGGCTTGGAGAAGGGCGCGATCCGGTCGAGCTCCTCGCAGACGTCGGAGTAGATCGGGAGGTAGAAGTCGCTGGCCGAGTAGTGGAGCAGGTCCTCGGCCTGCCGGCGGATCGCCTGGACGACCTCGGGATGCGAGTGCCCCGTCGAGGTCACCGCGATCCCGGCGTTCACGTCGAGGAACAGGTTCCCGTCGACGTCCTCGACCACCGATCCCGCCCCGCGCTTCGGCACGAGAGGATACGCGCGTGGTAGTGACGGACTCGTGACCTTGCGGTCGCGCTCGATCCGCGCGAGGGCCTCGGGGCCCGGGACCTCGGTGAGCAGCCGCGGGGCCTGCGCGTTCGCGAGGTCGGTGATCTCCGTCGTGCTCACTCCTCGATCACCGTCCGGGACTGCTCCCGGAGATATTGCTGGAGGTAGTAGGGGCCACCGCCGGCCTTGCCGCTGGTTCCCGAACCCTTCCAGCCGCCGAACGGCTGCACGCCCGGCCACGCGCCCGTGGTCGCTCCGGCGCGACGGTTGACGTACACGACGCCCGCCTCGATCGAGGCCAGCCACTTGTCGATCTCGGCTCGGTCCTCGCTGTACAGGCCGGCGGTCAGGCCGTACTCGGTCTCGTTGGACAGGCGGATCGCCTCGTTCAGGTCGTCGTAGGGAGCCACGGCCACGAACGGGACGAACAGCTCCTCCTTCCAGATCCACGAGTCGAGCGGGACCTCGGCGACGGTTGGCTGGACGAACGTGCCGTTGCCGAACTCGCCCTCGGTGAGCCGCTCGCCGCCCGTGACGATCGTGCCGTTCTTCTTCGCCTCGTCGGCGGCGCGCTCGAACGTCGCGACGGCGTTCTCGTCGATAACCGGTCCCAGCCACTTCTCCCGCTCGAGCGGGTTGCCCACCTGGACCTTCTCGGTCTTCTCCTTCAACAGGCGGACGAACTCGTCGTAGACGGAACGGTGCACATAGACGCGGGAGTTCGCCGAGCACTTCTGTCCGCCGAACCCGAACGCCGATCGCATCACTCCGTCGGTCGCCTTGTCCAGGTCGGCCTTGTCCGAAACGATCGCCGGGTTCTTACCGCCCATCTCGCAGATCGCCGGCTTAGGGAAGTCCTTCGCGAAGTTCTTGTAGATCCCCATGCCGACCTCGTACGAGCCGGTGAACGTGATGCCGTCGACGTCGGGGTGGTTCACGATCTCGTCGCCGATGACGCTGCCGGGACCGCTGAGGTAGTGGAATACGCCCTTGGGGACCCCGGCGGCCATGTAGATCTCATACAGCTTCGATCCGGTGAACACGCCCATGTGCGCCGGCTTGAAGACCACCGTGTTGCCGGCAACGAGCGCGGCCGAGGACGGGCCGGCCGCGAGCGCCATGGGGAAGTTGAACGGGCTGATCACCGCCCAGATCCCATACGGGCGCAGGACGTCGTAGTACTCGCCCGGCGCGCCCATGGCCTGCATCGGCGTCTGGAACCCGTTGTTCTTCTCCAGCTGGTCGGCGTTCCACCGCAGCAGGTCGGCGGATTCCTCCACGTCCCCGAGCGCCTCGAGCCGGTTCTTCCCGACCTCCATCGCCATGAGCGCCGACAGCTCGTTGCGCTGCTCGCTCATGAGGTCGGCGGCCTTGCGGATGATCGCCACGCGCTCCTGCCAGGGACGGTTCGCCCACTCGGGGAAGGCGGCTTTGGCGGCGGCGACGGCATCGCGGACGTCTTCGCGAGTTCCCTGAGCGAACTCGCCGATCGGGGTGCCGTCGATCGGTGAACGCGCCTCCTTCGTCCCAGAACCCCACCTCGCTTCGCCGTTCACGTAGAGCGGATGCTTCTGGCCGAGCCAGGACTTGGCGACCTCGATGCCTTCCTCGTAGCCCTTGTGCAGGTCCTCGTTGTCGGCCGACATGGTTGCGTAGGTGATGCGGAATCCTTGCTCTGCCATCAGGTGCCTCCTGTGAGTGCCGAACCCTGGAGAACCGGGCCGTGCGCGCTTCCATCGTAGCCGCCGCGAACGGAGCCCCCCAAATGGGCGCCGCGGCGCGCCTGACCGCCGGATAGCCTGGAATCACCGCTCCGGCGGGCGTACCATCGGCCTCCCTTGAGGCTCGTGACCTTCGACCGGAGGGGGCACCGGCGACTGGGAGCGCTCCTCGACGGGAAGGTCGTGGACCTGCCGGATCTCGTCGGTCACCCCGCCTTCCCCTCGACGATGGAGCACTTGGTCAAGGGCAACGGGGGCACGGTGCTCGACGCCGCCCGGGCCGCCCTCGAGCGCGACGAGGCAGAGGCCTGCGTCGTCGATGACCCACGCCTGCTCGCGCCGATCCTTCCGACCTCGCTGCGCTCCGCCGACGCGTCCGAGGGCGCGCGACCGGTCTTCGGACCCGAGGACGAGATCCCCTGGCCGGCGGGCGCCGGTTGGCTCGAGTTCCAGCCGAAGATCGCCGCCGTACTTCGCCGAGGTGTCCGGGGCCCGCTCTCCGAGGACGAGATCCCGTCGGTGGTCCTCGGCTACACGCTGGTCGGGGACTGGCTCGCCTTCCGGGCGACCGGAAGCCCGATGCCGACGCCGGCGGGCGTGCCGGTCTCGATCGGCCCGGTTGTCGTCACACCGGACGAGCTCGACCCGCAGGCCGCGTTCGTCACCGTTCGCGTCGACGGCCAGGAGTGGGTGAAGGGGAATCTGAACGGGATCGCGCGGAGCCTGCTGAAGGAGGTCGCCACCGCCTCGCGTGGGGAAGCACTCGCGTCCGGCGAGGCGTTCGCCTCCGCGCCGTTCGACATCCCCGGCTTCCAGCACCGACTTTGGCCCGGCGCCGAGGTCGAGATCGAAGCCGAGGGGATCGGCGTGCTTCGCAACCGGCTCGGCCGGCTGCGCTGACTGGCCCGTCGGTCCCTCGGGAGCTAGCGCTTCCCGGCTGCCTTCCGGGCCCTGCCGGCCTCGGCGGCCTTGCGCTTCTCCGCCGCCTTCTTCTTCCTCTCGCGGTCGTGCGCCCATCGCACCCGAGCTCGATCGCCTCTTCCCATCAGCGTCCTCTTTCCTCTTGCTCGTTCGCCTACTTGCCTTGGCTTCTGCTTCGCTACTTGAGCCCTTCCTACTTTGGCTACCGCTTCGCTACTTGAGCCCTTCGTCTTCGTCGCCACCCTGCGCGAGCTCGGCGCTCCGGTGACGAGCCGCGTCGATGGCGTTCAGGAAGGCCGCCCGAACGCCCGCCTCCTCCAGGTGACGGATCGCCGCGATGGTCGTCCCCCCGGGCGAGGTGACCATCTCGCGCAACTCGACCGGGTGCTTCCCGGTATCGCGCAGCATCTTCGCCGAGCCGAGCATCGTCTGGATGATCAGCTCGGTCGCGACGTCGCGCGCGAGCCCGAGCAGGATGCACGCCTCGATCATGGCTTCGGCGAGGAGGAAGAAGTAGGCCGGCCCGCTCCCGCTCGTCGCGGTGATGGCGTCGAGGTGCGTTTCCTTCAACCGGAGGACCCTGCCGACGTACCCGAGCAGCTCCTCGGCGACGGCGAGGTGCTTGTCCTCGGCATTCGCGCCGGCCGACACCACCGACATCGCCTCGTCGACCAGGACGGCCACATTCGACATGACTCGGACGACCGGGACGCCGGGTGGGACGTGCTTCTCCACGAAGGAGGTCCGGATCCCCGCCGCGAAGCTGATCACGAGATGCTCGGCGGTCACGCTCCCGGAGATCTGCTCCAGGAGCCCCTCCATGTCCTGCGGCTTGACCATCAGCACGAGGGTCTGGGCGCGCCCGGCGGCCTCTGGGTTCGAGGTGGTCGCCGAGATCCCGTAGCGCTCCTGGAGCTCGCGGGCGCGTTCCTCGCGCCGGGTCGTCACGACGATCTCGTCCGCCGCTCGACCCCCCGAACGGATCAATCCGGACACGAGGGCCTCGCCCATCCGTCCGCCGCCCAGGAACGCCACCGTCCGCTCGTTCATGACGCCATGTTGGCAGGCCACGCGGGGAGGCGTCGAGTCCGGGGCGACCCCCCGGCCGTGGCGGGGCCGGTTCGCTCGGGAGTCAGCGCGCGGCGATCCCGGTCCGGAGGACCTCCAGGAACTCCCGGATCCTGATGGCTCGGCGCTCGGGCACGAAGGGCTTCCGGTGGACCAGGCCCGGGTCGAGCTCCTCGCTGCCGAGCGCGTCCTGGAAGCGCTCGGCGACCCAGTCGAGCATCGCAGCGAGCATCTCGACGTCCACGTCGTCTCGGATCTCGCCTCGCCGCACCCCGAACTCCACGAACTCGAGGGTGCCGTACGGGTCTTCCCTCCGCATGAACCGATCGATCGGGCGGCGCAGCCCGAGGTCGGTGTCGTAGCGACCCATCATCGCGACCCGGTTCGGGATCCACTCCTGCTTCAGGAACTCCTCGGTCCGCTCCAGCCAGTAATCCAGAACGACCCAGAACCCGCGGGCGATGACCTCCTCGGGGGCGTCGAGCCACGCGGGGATCTGACCGACCGCCTGTTCGAACGCCGCGAGGAACAGGCCTTCTTTGTTGCCGAAGTGCAGGAAGACCGTCCCCTTGGCGACGCCGACCTCGGCGGCGATGTCCTCGACCCGGGTCCCGCGATACCCGTGCTCGGCGAAGTGGCGCATCGCGACATCGACGATCTGCTCGCGACGGCTCGGCGTCTGGCTCTGCGCTCGGGGGGGTTCGCGTCCGGCCGCCATCACGGCGGGAACGCTACCGGACGGAACGAGAAAGAGGGCAAGAAAAGAACCCGAGGGACCTCCGGCTCGCCGGAAGCCGAAGCTTCCAGCCACCGTCAGCCCCTCGGGCTCAGGTGCTCCGAGCAACCTCTGGCAACCGTCTTGGTTTCCTCGCCGTAGACCCTTTCGTTGGGCTTTGGGGCCTCCCGAGTTACCCCTACGGAACAGCCAGTTGGCTTTCCCAACCGTCCCGCAAAGTTGCACCCAGTTGGCCTTACGGCTTTCCCAGGGGTCCCGCACTCGGTTCCCTGACTCGGCCGCTCCGGCTGCTCGGAGCGAGGCGAAATGTAACGGCGGCGCGGCGTCGGGTCAACTCCACGAACGCGCTGGTCACGAACATATGCGCAGGTAGAGGGCACCGGATTCAGAGTGACAAGAAGATGAACACAACGCGCATCGAACGCTCGAGAGCGTTGCAGCGCAGCGTTCACGAGGCGCCTCAGATGAAGAACCTCATCGTGAACGGCGTTTTGGGATCGTCGACTCCGCAGCGTTCCACCACTCGAAACGTCACGCGGGGACGGCGGTCGCGAACAGCTCGCGGTACACGGAGAGCATCTCGTTCGCGGTGGCGTCCCACGAGAAGCGCATGGAACGCTCGAGCGCCGCGGTGCCCATCCGGGCAGCGGCGGCGGGATCGGCGAGCACGGCCAGGATCCGGTCGGCGTGATCGGCGGGGTCGTGACCCTCGACGAGGAACCCCGTCACGCCGTTCTCGATGACGAATCGAAGGCCGCCGACCGCAGCAGCGACGACGGGCGTGCCGCACGCTTGCGCTTCCAGAGCCACCAGCCCGAAGGACTCCGAGCGCGACGGCACCAGGACCGCCTCGGCGGCGGCGTAGAAGTCCGCCAGCCTGGATTGGGGCTGCGGCGGGAAGAGCATCACGCGTTCGCCGATCCCGAGCGCGGCGGCGAGGTCCATCAAGCGCGCGACCTCCACACCGTGACCGCTCCCACTCGGCCCTCCGACGATCGCGAGGACGACGTCGGCGGTGCCCACGGGATCGCGCGCGATCGCCTCCGCCAGCGCGCGGACGGCCAGGTCGGGCCCCTTGTGCGCCTGCAGTCTCCCCACGAAGACAAGCAGCCGAACATCGACGAGGTGCAGGCGCGCCCTGGCCTCATCTCGTGACCGAGGAGAGAAGAGACCGTGGTCCACACCCGGCGGGATGATGCGGATCCGGTCGGGGTCGGCGCGGTACAGGCCAACCAGTTGGGCGGCCTCCGCCGGAGTGGCCGCGACGAGCCGGTCGGCATCGGTGATGACACGTTCCTCGCCCGAGAGCCGGGCGGGAGGTTCCGGGGTCTCGCCGAGCGCCAGCGAATAGTTCTTGACCTTGCCCAGAGTGTGGAACGAGGCGACGAGCGGCACGCCCCAGATCTCCTTCGCGCTCCTGCCGACCCAACCCGAGAGCCAGTAGTGGCTGTGAACGAGGTCGTATCCCGCATCCTCGAGTCGTTGGCGCCGCAGCAGTCCTCCGAGGAACTCCGGCAGGTAGCGCGGGAGCTCGTCCTTGGGGACGGGGCCGCACGGTCCCGCCTTCACCTGGATGAGCCTCGACCGGCCGCCCAGCGACTGGACCTCGGGCAGGTCCAGCCCGCGGCACCGCGTGAACACGTCGACGTCGACACCGTTCGCCGCCACCCGCTCGGCGGCCGCGCGGATGAACACGTTCATGCCCCCGGAATCGCCCGAACCGGGTTGATCGAGGGGGGAGGTGTGCAGGCTCACGACGGCGACGCGTGGTCGTGAGCCGTTCGAGGTCGACGGTGCGCCCATCCGACCGAAATCGTACCTGCGGGTCCTGCGAACGCTGCCCGCGAGGCAAGTCGGTCCGCGGCGCGGACGAGCCCTCACGCTCGCGGGCGCCGAAGCCGGAACTCGGCGACCATCTCACCTACGGGCCGCCCTCCGCCGAGCACCGGCGGGCGCGCGACGGACGAGAGCCGGCCGAGCTCCTCTTCGCCGATGGCGCCGATCTGCGAAAGCACCCGGACGAGGGCCGATCCGGCCGCCCGGTCGCCGCCGTCGGCAATCTTCACCGCCACGCCGAACCCCTCATCGAGCACGCCCGCGCAGTGCAACCCCTCGGCGCCCACCTTCGACACGATGCGCGGAGCCGACGCCATCAGCTGGGTGTCGCTCCGGCCGGTCCCGGCGACCAGGAACGGGTGTGCTCGCATGGCGGCGACCGCCCGGGAGGCCGTGGGCTCGAGGCCACCCAACCGATCCGGCCGGGCAAGGCGCGCGAACAGGGTCGCCATCGCGAAGAGCGGCACGCCGTGGACCGGGACACCACACCCGTCGATGCCGATGGCCGGGGTGTCGACGCCCGTCCCCCGGCGCACCGCTCGAAGGATCTCGCGCTGGAGCGGGTGGCGGGGCTCGAGATAGGTCTCGACGGGCCAGCCCTCACCGATGCAGGCCGCGAGCATCGCGGCGTGCTTGCCCGAGCAGTTGTAGAAGACGCGCCGTGCCTTCCCAGCCCGGATGGCGTCCTCGGTGCGGGACGGGAACGCTTCAGGGCACCGCAACATGGACTCGGTCGCGCCTCCGGCCCGCAGCAGGCGGCGGACGACGCGCACATGGTCGGGCTCCGCGTTGTGGGAACCGCACGCCACGGCGACGAGATCGTCGGCGAGCGCCGCCGGGATCCGCCGGATGGAGACCGCTGCCTGCAGCGGCTTCATCGAGGAACGCGCGAAGACGAGCCGGTTCGGGTCGCCGGCGGCCGCCACGAGCCGGCCATCGGCGTCGCACACGGCGACGTGACCGAGGTGCACGCTCTCCTCGAACCCGGAACGGACGACGCGCACGAGCGGCACCGCGGAAGGCATGCTCGAAGCCTATCGGGGTCGTGGTTCCGGAGCGGCGGTCAGCCCGCCTGACAGAGCGCGGCGGCGAAGTCCTCTTCGCTCGCCGTCTCGGGCCCCTCGCCGATCATGCGGACGAACACCCGCACGACCTCGGGGTCGAATTGGGTCCCGGCCCCTCCGCCGATCTCGGCCAGGGCGCGGTCGACCTGCATCGCACCGCGGTAGGGCCGGTCGCTCGTCATGGCGTCGAACGAGTCGGCAACCGCGAAGATGCGAGCGGCGAGCGGGATCTCCTCAGCGCGGAGGCCGTCGGGGTACCCGCTCCCGTCGAAGCGCTCGTGGTGGTGCCGGATCAGCTCCACGGCTCCGGTGAGGAACGCGATCGGGGCGACGATCTGCGCACCGACGACGGGGTGGTTCCGCATCACCGTCCATTCCTCGCTGGTGAGCGGTCCTTCCTTGCAGAGGATCTGCTCGGGCACTCCCACCTTGCCGATGTCGTGCAGGAAGAAGCCGTACCCGAGGTTCGGCGTCGCGAGCAGCTCGGGCGCGATCCGGCGGGCGAGAGCCAGACCGTAGGCCTGCGTCCGGTCCAGATGGCCTCGGGTCGTGCGGTCCTTGGCCTCGATCACCTGCGCGAGCGACTTCATCGTCGCGATGTAGGTCTCCTGGAGGCTCTCGAGCACCCGCTCGAGCTCGGCGGACCGAGATCGCTCGAGCCGGTAAAGGTCGCCGAGCTCCCGGGCGAACACGATCAACTGCTCGTGGACTGCCGGCAGCTCGGGATCCGCGTGGACCACCGGCGCCGCGGGGAAGCGCGTCGTGTCTTTCATGATTGGGGCCGCACGTTACCGCTCCCGAAGACGCCGGGAGCCGGTTCAGGGTGACGATCTGGGTCGGCCGGGTCCATAGGCCGCAGGAGCCAAACCGATTGGTCCTGTGGGGTCCCCCGGGCGGACCGCCCTTCGGTCGACCGGCCTGCGCCGCATCCCCCGATCGAGGGAGTCGCTCAGGTCAGGACGAGTGAGGGATCGTCCTTGTAGCGGCGCTTGAGCTCGTCCTGAACGGCGTCCAGGGCCGAGTGGACGGCGCCCCGGGACTCGGACACCTCTCGCTCCTCGCTGGCGAGCACCTCGACCGCCTTCGCGAGGCGGTCGTCATCCAGCGCTCCCGGGTCCGAGAGTCCGGCATCGGCCACCAGCCGTTCCACCCGCCGGCGCGCGAGGAGCATCTCTTCCTCCGGCATCGCGACCCGGACGGCCTCGCCACGGGAAGGCCCCTGGATCTCCCCCGACAGGATCTCGGCCAGCCGGTCCACGAGCGGCTCCCCGTCGCCGCCGGCCCCCCGGCGTTCGATCTCGGCGCGAAGGATCTCGGCACGACCCTGGACCAGGCGTCGCAGGAGCGAGAGGTACTCGCGCTCGGCCAGACAGACGTCGCGGCGCTCCCGGAGCTCGTCGAGGGAGAGCTCGGGGAGGCCCGTCACGAACTCGGGCTGGCGGATCCGGTCGATCCTGCGGTTCGCCTGGTCGCTCACGAGCGCTCCTGGAGATGGACGGGTTCTGCGGTCGGGGGAATCGTAGCGCGCCGCCCGGCTGGGAACTCGCCGCCGAGCCTTCGAACCAGCCCGCGGCCGCTCAGCAGACCGCGAGGAGCAGCTGGTACGGGTTGACGGCTGCTCCCCCGCCCGGGTGCAGCTCGAAGTGGAGGTGGTTCGTGCTGCCGGCATTCCCGGTGCTGCCGACGTACCCGATCACCGTGCCCGCTGCGACGCTCCCGCTGGCCCCGTAGCTCGACAGGTGCGCGTAGAAGGTGTAACCGCCGGAACCGTAGACATAGGCCTGGAGCCCTCCCGAGGAGCTCGAGCTCCTCGAGACCGAGCCCGGGTGGGCGGCGACGATCGGTGTCCCGTAGGGAGCGATCAGATCGATCCCCTGGTGGGTGTGGCCCACGCGAGGCCAGCCGAAGGAGTCGACGAACGAGTTCGGCCCGGCCACCGGACAGCGCTGGATCATCCCGCTGGAGACCGGCGTCTGCCCGATGATGTTGAGCTCTCGTACGGCGGCCTGTTCGGCGTTGTACTTCCTCGTGAGCTCCGCGACCCGGTCTTGGTAGTTCTGGAACCGCGCGTCGATGCTCTCTCGCGCCGCGTTCAACTGGCCGGCGGTCTCGACCTGGCGTTGTTCGAGCGAGAGCAGGTCCCCACGCTGCCGCCGGAGCTCCGCCTGCGCCACCTGCCGTTCGAGCGCGAGGTCGACGTCGTCCTGGGCGACGCTTCCGAGGAACTCCAATCGGTCGGAGAACTCGACGAAGGAGCCGGAGGACAGCAACAGGTCGATCGTGCCCGCCGGTCCGGTCGTGAACGCCAGGACCGCACGCCTGGCGAGGCGCGCGTCGATCCGCTCGAGGTTTCGCTCGACGTCGGAGATCCGCACGCGGGTCGCGATGATCTCCGACTTCGTCTGGTTCAGGCGGGTCATCGCGGCGTTCCACGCGGCAGTGGCTCGGTCCAGATCGGCCTGGATCGCCGCCAGCTCGGCCTTCGCCCGGTCGAGCTCCTGCTTCGTGTCGGCGAGCGCGGGGGAGAGGCAGATGAGGCCCAAGACGAGGGCCAGGACGAGGAATGATGGGATAGGACTCCTGCGAGCGGTCGTCGATGCCTCCTTGGCGGTGGTCGGCCCCCCTCAGGCGGCCGCAGAGTACCGAACGCGCGGGCCTCGAGCAAACCTCCGGGGTTCGCGAAAGGTCAACCCGCTCCGGCGTCTGATCCGCGCATCGCGTCGATCAGGATGTCGGCGACATCGGCGCGACTGAACTCGATCGGCGGCCGTTCTCCTGCGCGAAGCATGTCTCGGACCTTGGTCCCCGAGAGCGAGACGCGGTCCTGCTCCCCGTGCGGACACGTCTTCGGCGACGCCATACCCTCGCACCGGTTGCACCAGAACGAGTGCTCGAACATGAGGGGCGTGATGCCGAGCTCACCGGGCTCGAAGCGCTCGAAGATCTTCTGCGCGTCGTACGTGCCGTAGTAGTCGCCGACGCCGGCGTGGTCCCGCCCCACGATGAAGTGCGTGCACCCGTAGTTCTTGCGGGCGATCGCATGCCAGATGGCCTCCTTCGGCCCCGCGTAGCGCATCGCGGCCGGGAACACGCTGACCATCGCGCGGTCTTTCGGGTAGTAGCCCTCGAAGAGCGCTTCGTAGCAACGCATCCGAACCTCTGCCGGCACGTCGTCGCCTTTCGTCGCGCCGACGAGCGGGTGCACGAGCAGTCCGTCGACGATCTCGAGCGCGCACTTCTGGATGTACTCGTGGGCCCGGTGGATCGGGTTCCGCGTCTGGAATCCGACCACCGTTCTCCATTCCCGCCGCGCGAACTCCGCGCGCGTCTGCGCGGGGGTGAGCCGGTACTTCACGAAGTCGTCGTGCGCCGGCAGCCGCAACACCCGAAGCTCTCCAGCCACGCAGAGGTCTCCGGCTTCCTGCAGCGCCTGGACGCCGGGGTGATCCAGGTCCTGGGTGCCGAACACCGCGTCGGCCTCGCGCTCGCGATCGCGTCGGAACAGCCCCGAGACCTCCAAGATCGCGATCGGCTCGCCGCCCTCTTCCGCGAGGAGCGTGACGGCGTCGGCCCCGCCTATCCGCTTCGCCTCGTCGTCGGTGAGCGAAAGCGTGACGGGGATCGTCCAAGCGGGTCCCGTCGAAAGGTGCATGGTCTCCAGGATCGAGGCGTAGTCGGCCTGCCCTTGGAAGCCGGTGAGTGGTGAGAGCGCCCCCACCGCGAGCATCTCGAGGTCGGAGAGCTCGCGGGGGCTCACGACGACCTTGGGGAAGTGCCGCGCTTCCTCTTCGAGCTTCGCGCGATCGCCTTCGGGCACGAGCAGGTCGACGAGCGTTCCGCCGTGGGGCGCGATGGTCTCGTGCGTGGACATGCGGGTCGGGTTCCTTTCCTCGACGGAAGCGTTGACCCGGGCCGTATCGGACGCGGCGCGGCGAAGCAAGCATAGCCGCGGGCTCCCGGCGCGGACCCGGGCAACGGCGCGTCACCGACCGCCTCCGATGCCCGGCAACGACGACCGGCAACGACGACCGGCCCTATACTTCCCGCCGTCCGGCGCCCCGACCGAGAGGCCCCATGGCCCAGACACTCCTTTCCGACGAGGATCTCCAGGAACTCAACGCGCGGTTCGAGCGCGTGCATCCGCGCGAGATCGTTCGCTGGGCACTCCAGGAGCCTGCGCTGCCGCGGATCGCGCTCGCGTCGGCCTTCCAGGCGGAGGGGACCTGCGTGATGCACATGGCGACCGAGATCCGCCCCGATGTCGCCGTCCTGTTCCTGGAAACGGGTTTCCACTTCGCCGAGACCCTCGCGTTCAAGACCAGGCTCACCGAGCGGCTCGGCCTGAACGTGATCGATCTCGTGGGCGACCACACGAACGAGTCGCAGACCCGCACATTCGGGCCGCGGCTCTACGAACGCGACCCCGATCGGTGCTGCGAGATCAACAAGGTCCAACCGATGCACGAGGCGCTCCGTGGACTCGATGCATGGGTGACGGCGTTCCGCCGGGATTCCTCGCCGACGCGCGCGGATGCTCCGATCCTCGACCGCTACGAGTTGGAACCCGGCCGGCCCATCGTGAAGGTCAATCCGGTCGCGGCCTGGACCCGTCGCGACGCCTGGGAGTACCTGAAAGAGCACGACCTCCCGCACAATCCGCTGTACGACCTCGGCTACGCATCGATCGGTTGTGCGCCGTGCACGCGGATGCGACTCCCGGGCGAGCCCGAGCGCGCCGGGCGATGGGCCGGGTTGTCGAAATGGGAGTGCGGCATCCAGCAGCACGAGACGCCGCGCGCCTAGGTCAGGCCACCACCCACAGCGCCTCGGGCGCGAGGTCGATCTCGAGCCTGCGGTGGTCGCCGAGCGAGTCTCCGTCGACCTGCACGGGGAACGGCTTCTCGGAAGTCACGAGGACGTGGGAAGCGTCGTGCGCGTAGTCGATGTCGCGACCGTGCACGTGCCGTGCCGAGCCGAAGACCTGCCACGCGATCCGCGGAACGCTGCGGCGCCGGAGCTTCCGCACCGACAGGACGTCGAGACCCCCATCGAGGGACGCGTCCGGCGTCATCCGGAGCCCGCGCCCCTTGTAGTAGGTGTACGGATCGGTTCGGCCCACCATGACCGACAGCGACGGCGACGGCTCGCCGTCGTCGACCCGGACCTCCAGGTCCGCGCTGCGGCCCGCGTATCCGACCAGTAGCTCCCACGCCGCCGCGCGGAACGCCACTCGGTCGAACTTCGCCTTCGTCTTCGGGAACTTCGCATCGAGGCGTCGCATCGCCGCCGCGTCGACGCCGGCGCCGCAATTCACCGCGAAGTAGCGTCCGTCGGCCCGGCCGAGCGAGAGCTTGAAGGCCACGTCGTCCAGGGCCTTGCCGATCAACGTTCCCGTCGCCTCGACGGGATCGAGCGGGAAACCGAGCGCCCGGCAGAAGATGTTCGTCGCCCCGCCCGGGAGCGCGGCGATCGCCGAGTCCGTGCCGGCGAGGGCGTTGACGACCTCGTTCACCGTCCCGTCGCCCGAGAAGACGACGATCAGGTCGACACCGTCGTCGACCGCCTGGGTCGCGAGCTCGAACGCGTGACCGCGCTCCTTGGTCTCGGCGACCTCGAGCTTGAAGTCGGCCGAGAGCGCCTTCTCGATCACGGCGAGGACCGGCTTCGTGAACGTGCGGGCGACCGGATTGACGATGAGGAAGAGCCGCTGGAAGCGCATCTGGAGCGGCCAGTATGACAAATGCGGGCTGACGCCGTTCCCGGACTTCAGCCGCCCGAGACGGGAGGGAGCAGTGCGACCTCCTGGGATCCGCCGGTCAACGTGGTCTCGGGCCCGGCCCGCGCTCCGTCGACGACGACCGAGCCGGCACGCGCGACCCTTTCGAACCGCTCCCCGTATCGGAGCGAGAGCGCCTCGACGAGCTCGCCCACGCTCGCAGCCTCGGCCTCGACCTCGTTCGAGCCGGCGAGCTCGCGCAGGGCGGCGAACAGACGCACCTTGACCACGGTCATCGCAGGTCAAGGGTACCGGCGCTCGTGCCGAGCCTGTACCCTCGAGAGATCATGGCCCGCATCGTCCTGCTCTCGGATCGCTCCCCCGACGAGGTGCTTCCCGCTCTCGCCGGGCTCGCGCTCGACGTGAAGACGGAGCACCTGTCGATCGTCGCCCTCGCCCCTGCGCTGGAGCTCGACCCGCAGGTCGTGCTCGTCGATGCGGCGGAGAACCCCGGTCACGGGCATGCCGTGGCTCGGGCGCTCATCGAACGCGACGTCAGGGTCCCGGTGGTGATCGTGGCGGAGCGCGCCGACCTCGATCGGTTCCGGTGGGAGGAGATCGCCGACGAGCTCCTGTTCCCCGGCGCCCCCGAGGCCGAGATCCGGCTCCGCCTGGCGATGCTCCTTCGCCGGTCGGGCGCGGGCGAGGCCTCGACGGTGCGGCTGGGCGCCCTCGTGCTCGATGTGGAGTCCTACCGGGTCACGGTGCAGGGCCGGCCACTCGACCTTACCTACAAGGAGTTCGAGCTCCTGCGCTACCTCGCCGAGCGATCGGGGCGTGTGTTCACCCGGCCGGGGCTCCTTCGTGAGGTGTGGGGGTACGACTTCTACGGAGGAACCCGGACCGTGGACGTGCACATCCGGCGTCTTCGCGCGAAGCTCGGACCCGAGTTCGAGAACCTGATCGAGACGGTCCGCGGCGTCGGCTACCGCGCCGCCGACGTCTGAGTGACCGCCCGGAGCGCTCTCCCGTGGTCACTGCTCGGCGGGTCGGATCCTCGCGGGCACGAACGCGTAACCGTTCCAGAAGGCCTTCAGACGGCGATGAAGCCGGCCCACCATCTGGAGATGCAGCTCCCGCGGGGCGCGGATGCCCGGCTCGAGGAAGACCACGAACCCCTTCGTCTCGAACCGTTGGTAGTCGAGCGCGTCATCGGGAAGGTTCGTCGAGGTCAACAGCCGCCGCATCGCCCCCCGGATGCTCGCGAGCGGCGAGAGGGTCACGAACAACAGCCCGCCGTTCTCGCGGATCATCGACCGTACCTCCGGGGTGGCGAGGACCTCCATGCTGGTCCCCATCGACCGGCGCTTCGTCCCGCTGAATCCGGGCTTTCCCGAAAACCTCCGGTAGCGTGCCCGACATGCGTTCCGGGCTCACCCTCCGTGGGTACGCTCGAACCGTGACCGGTTCGATCCCCTCCCGTGCCGAGCTCCGCGTCCTCGCGCAGGAGCTCGAGAACGCCCTCGCTCGGGGAGCGGATGAGGCTCGGGCCTGGCTCGCCTCGGAGCAAGGCCGCCGCTACCGGGCGATCGCGGCGCGCGCGCTCGTGCTGGCGGCACCGGCGATCCTGCGGCACCCGTTCTTCCGAACGCCCGCCGGACGACTGGTCGAGGTCGCCGGCGGAGTCGCGCTTCTCGCGAAGGTGGCCGACCTGATCCGGGACTGGGATCCGTCGCCGACGGCGGTCGTCCGCCGTCCGGTAACGCAGAGTTAACGCGCCGGAAACCGTCCGCCCCGTTCGCGCTCCTACCCTGAACCCGTCCCATCGAACGAAGGGGAGGGCGAAGGCATGGCCACACCGAAGGACGTCCTTGCCCTGGCGAAGGAGTCGAACACCCAGATCGTCGATCTGCGGTTCTCCGACCTGCCGGGGCTGATGCAGCACTTCTCCATCCCGGTCTCGGAGCTCAGCGAAGACAGCTTCGAGGACGGGCTTGGGTTCGACGGCTCGTCGATCCGCGGGTTCCAGGAGATCCAGGAGTCCGACATGCTCTTGGTCCCCGATCCCGACACGGCGTTCCTCGACCCGTTTACGGCGCACACGACGCTGAACATCAACTGCTTCGTCAAGGATCCGGTGACCGGAGAGATGTACTCGCGCGACCCACGCTACATCGCTCGGAAGGCCGAGCTCTACTTGAAGCAGACCGGGATCGCGGACACGTCGTTCTGGGGACCGGAGTGCGAGTTCTACATCTTCGACTCGATCCGGTTCGACCAGAACCAGCACGAGGGCTACTACTACATCGACGCGATCGAGGGCGTGTGGAACTCGGGCCGCGACCGAGAGCTCACGGGAGAGCCGAACCTCGGCTACAAGCCACGGTACAAGGAGGGCTACTTCCCGCTGCCCCCGATGGACCACTACCAGGACCTGCGCTCGGAGATGGTGGTGAACCTGGAGAAGGTCGGGATCAAGATCGAGGTGCACCACCACGAGGTGGGCACGGCCGGGCAGGCCGAGATCGACATGCGGTACGGGACGATGCTCGCGACCGCCGACAACGTCATGAAATACAAGTACGTCGTCAAGAACACGGCCCACGCGGCCGGCAAGACGGTCACGTTCATGCCGAAACCGCTCTTCCAGGACAACGGCTCGGGGATGCACACGCACCAGAGCCTGTGGAAGAACGACGAGAACCTGTTCTGGGACGAGGTCGGCTACGCGGGCATCTCCGACATGGCGCGCTGGTACATCGGGGGCCTGATCGCACACGCGCCGTCGCTGCTCGCCTTCACGAATCCGACGACGAACTCGTACCGGCGGCTCGTTCCGGGATACGAAGCGCCGATCAACCTCGTTTACTCGCAGCGGAACCGCAGCGCGTGCGTCCGGATCCCGCAGTACTTCAAGAACCCGGGCGCCAAACGGCTCGAGTTCCGCACGCCGGATCCCTCGTGTAACCCGTACCTGGCGTTCTCGGCCATGCTCATGGCGGGCCTGGACGGCGTGAAGAACAAGATCGAGCCCCCCGAGCCGATCGACAAGGACCTGTACGACCTTCCGCCGCAGGAGAAGGCGACGGTCAAGCAGGTGCCGGGCTCGCTCGAGGAGGTCCTCGACGCGCTCGAGAACGACCACCAATGGTTGCTCGAGGGCGGTGTCTTCACACAAGACGTGATCGACACGTGGATTGAGTACAAGCGCCTACACGAGCTCGACCAGGTGCGCCTGCGTCCGCACCCGTACGAGTTCTCGCTCTATTACGACCTGTAGAGAGCGAACGTTCTGAGCGAGGGGCCGAGCATCGCCCGGCCCCTCGCTCATCTCGTTGGCGGCGTAGCCTTCTACGGTGCCCTCTCGTTTCATTCCGACGGCGCGACCGATCGATCTGGCGCTGACACTCTTGCCGCTGCTGCGCGGTGCGGGCGACCCCACGATGCGGATCGTTGGAGCCGAGGTGTGGCGCGCTTCGCGAACCCCCGATGGTCCGGCCACGGTTCGGTTCTCGCCGGCCGACGGTGGGGTCGACGTCGAGACCTGGGGATCGGGGTCGGACTGGCTCCTCGAGCGTTCGCCGGAGTGGTGCGGCGCATCCGACGACGACTTGGGCTTCGCGCCCTCGGTGGGGATCGTCCGAGACCTATGGCGACAACTCCCGGGGCTGCGGATCCCGCGCACCGGACTCGTCACCGAGCGCCTGATCCCCGTCGTCCTCGAGCAGAAGGTCACCGGACTCGAGGCGAGGCGCGCGTATCGGCGCCTCGCATCCTCGCTCGCCGAGCCGGCTCCCGGAGAAGCCGGACTCACCCTTCCGCCGGATCCGGACCGGATCGCCGCCCTTGCGTACTACGCGTTCCATCCGTTCGGGGTCGAACGTCGCCGCGCGGAGGTGCTGCGCAACGTCTGCGCTCGCGCGGCCTGGCTCGATGCCGGGATCGACCTGCCGGTCGCCGAGGCCGAGCAGCGGATCCGGATGTTGCGAGGGCTCGGGCCATGGTCGGTCGCCGAGGTCGCGCGCACCGCGCTCGGCGACGCCGACGCGGTCTCGGTCGGGGACTTCCACGTGCCGAACATCGTCGCGTGGGCCCTCGCAGGAGAGCCGCGCGGCGCCGACGAGCGGATGCTCGAGCTCCTCGAGCCCTACCGGCCGCACCGCGGCCGCGTGCAGCGCCTCCTCGAGGCGAGCGGCATCCGGGCGCCGGCGTTCGGACCGCGGATGGAGGTTCGCGCGATCGACCGGATGTGACGCGCGCGACCTTCGCGCTACCTCGAAACGTCGTCCGGGAGGATCGCGTCCGCCTCCATCTCGATCTGCCATCGGGGGTCGATGAACCCGGAGACGACGACGACCGTGTTCGCCGGTCGAACGTCGCCGAACACCTCACCGTGGACGCCACCCACCTGCTCCCAGTCCTCGGCACGGGTGAGGTACGTCCGTGTCCGGACGACGTGCTCCACGCCGGCACCGGCCTCGGCGAGCGCGGCGAGGATGATCTCGAGCACGCGCCGGGTCTGCCCCTCGGCGTCGGCGGGTGGTTCCCGGCCCTCCGACATGATCGGGGCCGTGCCGGAGACGCTCACGTGATGCCCGGCGACGACCGCCCTCGAGAAGCCGATCACCGGCTCGTACGGCGACCCGGAGGAGATGTTCCGTCGTTCCACGCTCATCCCTCCTCGTAGAAGACCCGTTCCATCGCGCGACGCGCGCGGCGCGTGATGCGCCGGTACTCCTCGAGGAACGTCTGGCGCGGATACTCCTCGAACCCCAGACGGCGGGCCAGCGCGAGCTGCTCCT
>CAZMNP010000073.1:0-3114 GCA_964567675.1 uncultured Actinomycetes bacterium | reverse complement strand
CCAGTAGCCGTACGCGAACAGCTGGCCGTAGAGGGCGAGCACGCCGACGAACGCGACGGCCGAGTTCTCGCGTCTGCGATCGTCCACCGGCTCGAGGGCGCGCACCTCGAGCGGCGGCTGGTTCAGCGCGGCCTGCACCTCGTCCTCGCTCAGCCCCGCATCCTCGAGCGCCAGGGCCGACCGGACGCGCAGGGACACGACCTGGAGGATGCCGACGAGCTCCGCCGGGGCCTCGGATCTCACGAGGATCCGCTCGGCGTCGAGCAGCGCGGCATCGACCCCTTCCCCCCGCACGGCACGGATCGCCGATCCCTCGTCGGGGAGCTCGCGCAGCGACACATCGATGCCGAGTGCCTCTGCCGCGTCGACGACCTGCTCGCCGATCGCGCGCGACTCCTCTCCGACGACGCCGAGGTCGAACCGCGTCTCGCCGCCGAACACCGCGGTCGCCACGATGACGCCGACGAGGATCACCAACGTGATCGCCGTCGAGATCACGAAGCCGCGATCGCGGGCGCGCTCGACGAACTCCCGGCGCGCGATGACCGCCCAGATCCAGCGTGTCCCGCTCGTCTGGTCCGTCGCGCTCACGAGTGCACCACCGTGCGGAAGATGTCGGCGAGGCTCGGCCGCACGACGCTGAAGTGCCGGACCTCACCCGCCGCCCGAGCCGCATCGAGGACGTCGCCCTCTCGGACACTCCCGTCGAGCTCCAGGATCGCGCCGCCGGGCAGGCGCTCGACCACGCGAACGCCGAGCAACGAGTCCAGCCAGCCGGGCGGCGACCCGGCGACCTCGACCCGGACGAGCCGGCGCCGGTCGGCGGCCCGAAGCTCCGCGATCTTGCCCGCAGCGACGATGCGCCCGCGGTCGATGAGGACGACCGACTCGCACAGCCGCTCGACGAGCTCGAGCTGATGGCTCGAGAACACGACGGGCACGCCCTCGGCCGCCTGCGCGCGCAGCACGCCGGACAGAACGTCCACGCCGACGGGGTCCAGACCGCTGAACGGCTCGTCCAGGATGAGCACCTCGGGACGGTGCACGAGCGCGGCGGAGAGCTGCACGCGCTGCTGGTTGCCGAGCGAGAGCGTCTCCGTGCGGTCCCTCGCCCGATCGCCCACGCCGAGCAGCGTCGCGGTGCGCTCCGCCTGCGACCTCGCGTCGCCGGCATCGAGCCCGTGGAGCCGCGCCAGGTACACGAGCTGATCGAGGACGCGCATCTTGGGGTACAGGCCGCGCTCCTCCGGCATGTAGCCGAAGCGCCGGCGGATCTCGAGGTTGACCGGTCTGCCCCGCCACCGAACCTCGCCCGCGTCCTGCTGCAACACGCCGACGGCGATCCGCATCGCGGTCGTCTTGCCGGCTCCGTTCGGACCCACGAAGCCGACCATCTCGCCCTCCGCGACCGAGAACGACACGTCGTCGAGCGCGACGACGTCGCCGAACCTTCGCGAGAGGCCTTCGAGCTCGAGTGCGGACACGGGCTAGGAAGCCGGCCGTTCGTCGAGCAACAGGACCGCCTTGCCGTTCACCCGCCGCTCGAGCAGCGCCTCGATCGCCGACGCCGCCTCGGTCCACGGCACCACGACGTCGATCTGGCTGACCAGCCGTCCCTCCGCGACGAGCTCGGCGAGCGCCGCCAAACGCGAGCTGCCGATCCTGCCCTCGAGCAGCTCGTACGTGACGAAGTAGCCCAGCATCGTCGGCGACCCCTTGCGGTAGAAGATCCGGGGATCGAAGTTCGCCGGCTCGCCGGAGGAGTTCCCGAACGTCACGACCACACCCTGAGGTGCGACCCGCGCGACGGCCGCCACGAGCGAATCGCCGCCTACCGACTCCGCGATGAGGTCGAACGGGACTCCCTCGGGCAGGAGACCGACCGAGATCTCATCGGCACCGAGCTCGCCGAGTCCTTCCCCTCGCTCGGGCCGCCCGACGATCGCGGTGACGTGCGCCCCCGCCATGTGCGCGAGCTGCACGGCGAACCGGCCGACGCCTCCGGACGCACCGGTGATCGCGACGCTCCGGCCGAGCAACGTCCCAGTCACCGAGAGCACGCCGACGGCGGTGAGGCCGGCGACGGGAAGTGTCGCGGCCGTCTCGAACGACAGGGAGTCCGGGATCTCAGCGAGATGGTCGGTCCGCACCGCGGCCCGCTCCGCCCACGCGCCTCCGTTCACCCAGCCCACGACCCGCGAACCCTCGGAGGGACCGGTTCCATCGGCGGCCGCGCGAACCATGAGGCCGGCGAGATCCCAGCCCGGGCGCCATCCCTCGTCGGCTTGACGCAACGCCGAGCACTCGCCGCGGTTCAGCGACGAGGCGTGCACCTCGACGACCGAGTGGTCGGCTGCGGGCTCGGGTTCGGCGACCTCGCGGATCTCGATGCGACCCGGCGCGTTCGGGGCGGCCACGAGCGCTCGCAAACGATCCTCCTTCGCCGAAGGGCTACGTGATGATCTGGTGGGCCATCGAGAAACCGCGTTTGGCCTTCTGCTCGGCCTGGATCAGGTGCATCAACGCGTTCACCTGCGCCAGGTGCGTGAACGCCTGCGGGAAGTTGCCGAGGTGGCGGCCGGTGCGCGAGTCGATCTCCTCCGCGTAGAGCTGGAGCGGACTCGCGAAGGACAGCAGCTTCTCGCACAGCTCACGCGCGCGCGGGATCTCGCCGATCTCGCTGAGTGCCGACACGAGCCAGAACGAGCAGATCGCGAACGTGCCCTCCTCGCCCGAGAGCCCGTCGTCCGTCTCTTCGACCCGGTAGCGCAGCACCAACTCGTCGACCGTCAGCTCGTCTGCGATCGCGAGCACCGTCGCGCGGATCCGCTCGTCGTCCGCCGGCAGGAACCGCACGAGCGGCATCAGCAGCATCGACGCGTCGAGCGCGGTCCCGCCGTAGTACTGGGTGAACACGCCGCGCTCGTCGGCGCCGTTCTCGCAGATGTCGGCGTGGATCTCGTTCGCGATCGCGCCCCACTTGTCCTTGAGCGCGTCCTCCCCGCGTCGCCGTGCGAGCCTCGATCCACGATCGAGCGCCACCCAGCAGAACATCTTCGAGGACGTGAAGTGCTTCGGCTCGCCGCGGACCTCCCAGATGCCGCGGTCGGGCTC
>CAZMNP010000072.1:0-3417 GCA_964567675.1 uncultured Actinomycetes bacterium | reverse complement strand
GAGTTCGACCTCGGGGGCGAACGCTACCTGCGGACGGGCGAGGTCCTGCCGGACGAGGAGCTCAGGCGCCTGCGCGAGATGGACGCGGTGCTCCTCGGCGCGGTGGGTGATCCTCGGATCAAGCCGGGGATCCTCGAGCGCGACCTGCTGCTCCGGATCCGGTTCGAGCTCGACCAGTATGTCAACCTTCGCCCGGTCATCCGGTATCCGGGGGTCAAGACGCTGGTGCCCTCGCACGGCGAGGACGACGTCGACTTCGTCGTGGTCCGGGAGAACTCGGAGGGGTTGTACACGGGCGCCGGCGGGTTCCACCGCAAGGGGACCGCGTACGAGGTCGCCGTGCAGGAGTCGATCAACACCCGTCACGGGGTGGAACGCATCGTCCGGTACGCGTTCGCCCTGGCCGAGAGGCGACGCCGCAAGCTGACCTTGGTGCACAAGACGAACGTGCTCGCGTTCGCCGGCGACCTGTACCAGCGTGTCGTCGACGAGGTCGGTGCTGCGGACTTCCCCGGCGTCGAGCGCGACTACGTGCACGTCGATGCGGCATGCATCTACTTCCTGGATCAGCCGATCCGGTTCGACGTCATCGTCACGGACAACATGTTCGGCGACATCATCACGGACCTCGGCGCGATGATCCAGGGCGGTATGGGCATCGCGGCCGGGGGCAACATCAACCCGGACGGGGTGTCGATGTTCGAGCCGATCGGCGGAACGGCGCCCGATCACACGGGCAAGGGAACGATCAATCCGCTCGCGGCGGTCGCCGCGGTCCAGATGCTGCTGTCCGAGCTCGGCGAGGGCGAGTCGGCACGACGCGTCGACGCCGGGATCCGGTTCGCATGCTCGAAGCTCCATTCGATGCGGGCCGGCGAGATGGGCTACTCGACCTCCGAGGTCGGGGACCTCGTGGTGGAAGGGATCCCGGGATGAGCGAGGTGAGCCGGTTGGCGGGAAGCGAGCCTCTGCGAGTCGAGCTGTACGACACGACGCTCCGCGACGGCGCCCAGGGGACCGGCTTCTCGTACTCGATCGACGACCGCCTTCGGATCCTGCACAAGCTCGACCAGCTCGGCGTCCCGTACATCGAGGGCGGCTGGCCGGGCGCGAACCCCCGCGAGACCGAGTTCTTCAAGCTCGCCGCCAAGGAGGACCTCGCGAACGCGACGCTCACCGCCTTCGGCATGACGAGGAAGGCGGGAGAGCCCGCGGATCGCTCCGCCGTGCTTCGGGACCTCCTGGACGGCGGAACCGAGGTCGTGTGCATCGTCGGCAAGTCCTGGGACCTCCATGTGACGGAGGCGTTGCGGACCGACCTCGAGGAAGGCGTGGCGATGGTCCGCGATTCCGTCGCGTTCCTCAAGGGGCAGGGCCGGCGGGTCTTCTTCGACGCGGAGCATTTCTTCGACGGCTACCGTTCGGACCCCGGCTTCGCTCTCCGGGTCCTGGAGGCGGCGGAGGAGGCCGGAGCCGAGCGTCTGGTGTTGTGCGACACGAACGGCGGGATGCTGCCGTCCGACATCGCGGCGACCGTCGACGCCGTGTCGCCACGCGTGAGCACGCTGCTGGGGATCCACGTGCACAACGACACGGGGTGCGCGGTCGCGAACTCGCTCACGGCGGTGGAGCGCGGTGTCTTCCAGGTGCAGGGCGTCGTGAACGGCTACGGGGAGCGTACCGGCAACGCGGACCTGATCCCGATCGCCGCCAACCTCATCCTCAAGATGGGCGCGGACTGCCTGCCCGACGGAGCCGTCGAGCGTCTCACAGAGGTCTCGCACTATGTGGCCGAGGTGGCGAACGTCGCGCCGGACTCCCGGCAGCCGTACTCAGGGCGGTACGCCTTCACGCACAAGGCCGGCCTGCACGCGAGTGGTGTCGCCCGTCTCACCCGCGCGTACGAGCACGTGTCGCCCGAGGCCGTGGGCAACCGGCGTGGCGTCGTCGCGAGCGACCTCGGGGGCGCGGCGACGCTCCGGATGAAGGCGACGGAGTTCGGCCTCGAGCTGGCCGACGCGGCGATCCCGCGGCTCCTGGAGGATCTGAAGGACCGCGAGGCGCGCGGGTACACCTTCGAGGTCGCCGACGCGTCGCTGGAGCTCTTGATGCGTCGTGCCGACGGGTGGTCCCAGCTCTTCTTCGAGGTCGAGAGCTACCGCGTCCACGTCGAGGAGCACGTCGGCGACCAGGAGCCGCCGCTGGCCGAGGCAACCGTCAAGGTCGTGACGAAGGGCACCCGGCACATCGAGAGCGCCGAGGGACAGGGACCGGTCGGCGCGCTCGACAACGCGCTCCGCAAGGCGCTCTCGAACGATTATCCGGAGCTCGAGCACATCGCGCTCGAGGACTTCCGCGTCCGCGTCCTCGATGAGACCCACGGCACGGGTGCCGTCGTCCGCGTGCTGATCGACACTTCCAACGGGCAGCGCGAGTGGACCACCGTCGGCGTTTCCGAGAACATCATCGAGGCCTCGTGGGAGGCCCTCGTCGACGGCTACCTGTACGGGCTCCTGCACCCGCGCACCAACGACGGAACCTGACGCGGCGCGCCGGCGAGCGCGCGAGGCCCGCTCGAGCGAGACCCCGGTAGGCTGGCGCGATGCCCCCGCGGATCCGTGAGGCCGAGCCGAAGGACGCGCGCGACATCGCCGAGATCCACGTGCGGTCGTGGCGTGCCGCCTACCGGGGGCAGCTCGCCGACGACTTCCTCGACGGCTTGAACGTCGAGGACCGCCTGGAGATGCATCGGCTGGCTTTGGAGAACCCTCCGGCGGAGTACCGGATGTGGGTGGCCGAGGAGGAGGGTCGCACGATCGGCTTCGCCGTTACCGGGAAGAGCGAGGACGCTGACGCCGACGAGCGGACCGCCGAGGTGTTCGCGATCTACCTCGACCCGGACCGCGTCGGCACCGGCCTCGGACGGACCCTGTTCGCCCATGCCGTCGAGGATCTCCGTGGCCGGGGGTACAGCTCGGCGACGTTGTGGGTGCTCGAAAGCAATGAGCTCGCGCGCCGCTTCTACGACGTGGCCGGGTGGAGGCACGACGGCGCCACGACGAGTGAGCGTGTGGACTGTGAGATGCGCCCGACCGTTCGCTATCGCGTCGAGCTCTGACGCCGAGATCCTGCCACGCTGATCCAGGCTCCGGGATGACCGTTCCCGTTCCCCCCGGCGTCCCCGTTCCCCCCGGCGTTCCCGTTCCCCCCGGCGTCTTTGTCCCCGTCGTCGTCTTCGCACTCGTCGTGGCCCTCGCCGCGACACTTGTCGTGGCCTTCGCCATTGCTTTTGTCGTGTCCGTCCTCGCGATCGTCGTCGCGATCGTCGTCGCCATCGCCATCGTCGTCGCCGCCCCCATCGCCATCGCCGTCGCCGTCGCCGTCGCCGTCGCCGCCACCATCGCCGCCGCCGCCACC
>CAZMNP010000071.1:0-5374 GCA_964567675.1 uncultured Actinomycetes bacterium | reverse complement strand
CGACCGTCCTATTCCACGACCTCGCCCACGTCCCGGTGTCCCCGCGTGGCACGTTGCTCTTCGTCGAGCCCGAGGGCGATCTGAACTCCTTGGGCGTGTGGCCGGGCACGCCGTCGGGGCCCGTGTTCGTCTGGCCGGGATCGGGAAGTCCGCGACGGTTGGTGAGCGACCGTGTCCTCGTCGCACAGCGCATCGTCGCCTGGTCGGACGACGGGAGCCAGGTCGTCGTGAACGGCTCGGTCCGGGGCGAGCGCGGGATGTGGCTGGTCTACGTGCCGGCGGGGACGATCGAGCCGCTCCTGCGGCCGGGCGTGCTCCCAGGGCGAGCCGGCTCATCCGGCGCCGCCTTCGATGACCAAGGATCGCTGTTCGCGTCGGTGCCGGGGACGATCGTCGTCGCGACCGGCGCCGGAGTCGTCGCGCTCGAGCTGCCGCCCGACGCGCCCTCGCCGGCGGGCCCGCTGGCCTGGCTGCCCTGACGCGGGATACTGCGGCGCATGGATCTCGCCGTGCTCGGTGCTGGCCGCGTCGGGACCGCACTCGCCGTCCTGTGGCGGCGATCGGGCCATCGGATCGTCGCGGTCTCCGGAGGTGAGGCGACGCCCGAACGGGCGGCGCAGCACCTTCCCGGCGTTCCCGTGCTCGGTTCCGTCGACGCCGCGCGGGAGGCCGGCGTCGTCGTCATCGCGACGCCGGATGCCGCGATCGCCGGGGTCAGCGAGGAGATCGCCCGCGCCGGAGCCGTGGGTCCGGGGACCGCCGTCGCCCACGCCTCCGGAGCCACGGGGCTCGACGCGATCGCAGCCGCGCGCTCCGCGGGGGCCGAGACGTTCGCGATCCACCCGTTCCAGACGTGTCCGACGGTCGAGGCGGCGGTCGCGAGCATCCCGGGCGCGGGGTTCGCGATCACCTCGGGAACGGCCGAAGGCCTCGCGATCGCCGAGCGCCTCGCGCTCGATGCCGGTGGCCGTCCGTTCCAGGTCGAAGACGAGCTGAAGCCGCTGTATCACGCGTCGGCGGTGTTCGGCTCGAACTACCTCGTCACCGTCACGGCGATCGCGCACGAGCTTCTACGAGCGGCCGGGATCGAGGACACCGCGGGGATCCTGGGGCCGCTGCAGGAGGCCACGTTCGCGAACGTGGAGCGCGTCGGTCCGGCGGACGCGCTCACGGGCCCCGCCGTCCGCGGCGACGCGGTCACCGTCGCGCGCAACCTGCGGGCCTTGTCCGAGCGCACTCCCGAGGCGGTTCGGTCGTACGTGGCCCTCGCCGACCTCGCGCTCGAGCTCGCCGAGCGGGCCGGCCGGCTCCCGGCCGAAGGACGCGAGGCGGTCGAGGAGGTCCTTGCCGGATGGAGGTGATCGAGACCCTCTCGGCGACCTTCGACGCCACCGAGGCCGCGCGCGCGAAGGACGGCAGGGTCGGCTTCGTCCCCACGATGGGGGCGTTCCACGAGGGCCACCGCTCGCTCATCCGCCGAGCGAAGGCCGATCGCGACTTCGTGGTCGTCTCGACTTTCGTGAACCCGCTCCAGTTCGGCGATCCGGCCGACCTCGCCGCCTATCCGAGGGACGAGGAGCGAGATCTCGAGCTCGCCCGGTCACTCGGCGTCGACGTCGTCTTCGCGCCGCCGGTCGAGGAGATGTATCCGGCGGGTGAGCCGGAGGCGACGGTGGACCCCGGCCCCGTGGGCGAGCGGTTCGAGGGCGCGAGCCGTCCCGGCCATTTCCGGGGTGTCGCGACCGTTCTCGCCAAGCTCTTCCACGCCGCGGGACCCTCCGCGGCGTACTTCGGGGAAAAGGACGCCCAGCAGCTCGCCGTCGTCCGGCGCGTCGTCGCCGATCTTTCGTTCCCGATCGAGGTCGTCGTGTGTCCCACGGTGCGGGAAGCCGACGGCGTCGCGATGTCGTCCCGGAACGCCCGTCTCTCGCCGGAGCAACGGGAGGCGGCGGGGTGCCTGTTCCTCGCCCTGTCGGAGGCCGCCGAGCTCGCGCGATCGGGAGAACGCGACGCGGCCCGTCTCGTCGCCGTGATGGCTCGCGAGATCGGCGCGACCCCGCCGGCCCGACTGGACTATGCCGTCGTCGTCGACGACGACACGTTCGAGGAGCTCCGGACGGTGGATCCTCCAGCCCGGGCCGTCGTGGCGGCCCGGTTCGGGGACGTGCGCCTCATCGACAACCTGCTGCTCCCCACGCCGTGACGCGCCCCGCCGGTGCGTAGGATTGGCCCGCGACAGGAGGTGAGGGCGTGCTGCTCGCGGTGAACGTCGGGAACACGAACACCGTGCTCGGGGTGTTCCGCGGCGCCGAGCTCGAACATCAGTGGCGCACGTCCACCGAGACCGAGCGCACGGCGGACGAGCTGGCGGTGCTGTTCGGCGGCCTCCTCGAGCAGGCGGACCTTTCGTTCTCGAACCAGATCACGGGCGTCGTCATCAGCTCCGTCGTCCCGACCTCGACGGGAGCGTTGCGAGACATGGTGGAGCGGTACTTCAACTTCCCGCCCGTGATCGTCGAGCCCGGGACGAAGACCGGGATGTCGATCCTCACCGACAACCCGCGCGAGCTCGGCGCCGATCGCGTCGTGAACGCCCTCGCGGCGTTCAACCGGTACGGCGGCCCGTGCATCGTCATCGATTTCGGCACGGCCACGACCTACGACGCCGTGTCCGAGAAGGGTGAGTTCCTCGGAGGCGCGATCGCGCCAGGACTGCAGACGAAGAACGCGTCGCTCTCGCGTGAGACGGCTCGCCTGCCACAGGTCGAGCTCCAGGCGCCGCGCACCGCCATCGGCAAGAACACCGTCGACGCGATCCAGTCCGCCTTGATCTTCGGGACCGCCGCCGAAGCCGACGGGATGATCGAGCGCATGCGCAAGGAGTTCGGCGGCGACGCGACCGTCGTCGCCACAGGCGGACTTGCCCCGCTGATCATCCCGCACTGTCAGTTCGTCGACGAGCACGACCCGTGGCTCACCCTGGAAGGGCTCCGGCTCGTGTTCGAACGCAACGCCGGCCCCGGCGACGATGGCTGAGGCAGACGGCGGGGCTCCGCCGCCCGAGGAACCGACCGGGCGGGAACGCGAGGTCCTTCGCGCGCGCCGAGACAGCCGCGAGCGCCTAGGCGAGCGCGCGTTCGCGCTGAGCCTCGAGCAGGCCCTCGGCGTCCGCGAACCCGACACGGCCGCCGAGATCCGCTCGGCGTTCGAGGAGCGCATCGCCGGGGGTGAGGTGACGGACGAGGTTCGCACGGTAGCGGGACGCGTCGTCATGCATCGCGACATGGGCAAGCTGAAGTTCCTCGTCATCCGAGACCGCACCGGCGACATCCAGTTCGTCCTGCACGCATCGGACGCGGATGCGGAGTCCTGGCAGCTCCTGCCCGATGTCGATCTCGGCGACTTCATCGGGGCCACCGGACGGATCGGCAAGACACGCAAGGGCGAGCTGTCGATCTTCGCGCAGCGACTGGCCATGCTCTCGAAGGCGCTCCGCCCGCTTCCGGAGAAGTGGCACGGCCTCAAGGACCCGGAGATCCAACAGCGGCAGCGGTACCTGCAGCTGGCCACAGACCTCGAGTACCGACGCGTGGTCGATGCGCGTGCCGGGATGCTCCGCGCCTTCCGAACGGTCCTCGACGCCCGCGGCTTCGTCGAGGTCGAGACGCCGGTCCTGCATCCGACGGCGGGCGGGGCGATCGCTCGACCATTCCTCACCCACCACCGAGCCCTCGACGTCCACCTGTCCCTGCGGATCGCGCTCGAGCTCTACCTCAAGCGGCTCCTCGTCGGCGGGCTGGAGCGCGTGTACGAGATCGGCCGGGTCTTCCGCAACGAGGGCATCGATCGAGATCACAATCCCGAGTTCACGATGCTCGAGGCGTACCAGGCCTACGGCGACTACGAGACGATGATGGAGCTCAGCGAGGCGCTGGTCCGCGAGGCGGCACTCGCCGTTCGCGGCGCGCTCCGGTTCGAATACCAGGGTCGCGAGGTCGACCTCGAAAGCGAGTGGCCGCGCCGGCGGATGCTCGACCTGGTCTCCGAGGCGACCGGCGAGGAGATCACGCTCGACCGCAAGGACCTCGGCGAGGTTGCGAAGGCGCACGACATCGAGGTCGAACCGACGTGGGGTCCGGGCAAGATCGTCTACGAGCTCTACGAAAAGCTGGTCGAGGACGACCTGTGGGGTCCCGTGTTCGTGCTGGATGTCCCCCGAGAGGTCTCACCGCTCGCGCGTCCCCATCGCACGACGCCTGGTCTCGTGGAGCACGTTGACCTCGTGCTCTGTGGCACCGAGATCATCCCCGCCTACTCCGAGCTCTCCGACCCGGACGAACAGCGGAAGAGCTTCGAGATCCAGGCCGCGGCCCGCGCCGAGGGCGAAGACGAGACCCATCCGATGGACGAGGACTTCCTCACCGCGCTCGAACACGGGATGCCGCCGGCCGGAGGTCTGGGACTGGGCGTCGACCGGCTTGCGATGATCCTTGCCGACGCGCCGAGCATCCGCGACGTGATCTTGTTCCCGCCCCACCGACCGAGCGCCGACCGCGACTAAGCGCTACCCGCCGTTGGAAGGCGCGGCGTCGGGTATTTCCTGCACGACGTCGGCCGCCTCGTGCAGGACGATGACGAGATCCTCCAGGGCCGTTCCCTTCGCGAGGAACCCCGAGGCGCCCGCATCACGAGCTTCCTTCTCGACGCCGGGATCTGCGTGGGCGGTGAGGATGACGACCGGCAGATCGGGTCTCTCGCTGTGGATCCGCCGCATGGCCTCGATCCCGTCCAGGTCCGGCATCGACAGGTCCATCAGCACGAGGTCCGCCTCGCCGTCCACCGCACGGCGTGCCGCCTCGATCCCCCCGCCGGCCTCACCGGCCACCTCGATGTCTTTCACGAGGCGCAACGCGGACGTGAGCGCCCGACGGAAAGCGGGGTGGTCGTCGACAACAAGGACTCGCAACGTTCGATCTTCTCCTTCTAGGGAAGGACCTCCGGGGGAAGCCCGGCGCACGCCGACCGGGGTCAATCCTGGCCGAGAGGGTCGGTCGCCCACAACGCCCTAAAGGGGGGAAAGTGTGTGGTCCTTTGGAGCCATCTCCACCCCTGAACGGCCTACATCGTTCGGCCGGTTCCATCCTTGGCCTCATCTTCGGACCGTTCCCGGCCGAAGAACCTTTCGAGAGAGGTTGTCGTTGGTATGGATGACTGGGGTAGGTCGAACGGTGGAATCGGGCCTCAGGGGTATACTGCCCCCGTGGGGCGCTTCGGATGGCGCGCAAGGATGGCGCTGCACCGGGGCGCTCGACCTGCCTCGGGGGTAGGACGGGGTCCGGCGATCCCCGAGGTTGTTCGACACAAGGGGCTTCGG
>CAZMNP010000070.1:0-21994 GCA_964567675.1 uncultured Actinomycetes bacterium | reverse complement strand
ACCGTCGTGATCGAACGCACCGCGCCGGCGGGCGGCCCCACCGGGCGGTCGAGCGCGATCTGCCGCGCCTACTACACGAACGCCTTCCTGGCGTCGGTGGCCCGGGACTCGATCGCGATGTTCCGCGACTTCGAGAAGCACACGGGCCGCGACGCCGGTTTCCGCGAGACCGGCCTCCTGGTGCTCCACCCACCCGAGGACGAGTCCACCGTGCGCGAGGTCGTCCCCCGGCTGAACGAACAAGGCATCTCCACCGAGCTGCTGACGCCGGACGAGGTGCGGGGCGCGTGGCCCGCGTTCGACCTCGACGGCATCGCGGTCGCGGCATTCGAGCGAGACGCCGGACACGCCGACCCGGTCCTCTCCACGCAGGGGCTGCTCGAACGCGCCCGCGAGCTCGGCGCCGAGAGCCGGATGCAGACGCGCGTCATCGGGATCGGCCGGGACGGCGATGCGTGGCGCGTGTCGAACGACGACGGTTCGTTCGTTTCGGCGGACGCCGTGCTGATCGCCGCCGGGCCGTGGACGAAGCCGCTCGCCGCGCAGGTCGGCGCGGACATCCCGCTCACGGTCGAGCGGCACATCGTCGCGACGTTCGCGTGGAGCGGCGGACCGCACATGCCCGCGCACGGCGACCTGCCGAACGGCTATTACTTCCGTCCCGAGGGCGAGGAGCTGTTCCTCGTCGGCCCGCTGCACCCCGAGCCGACCGTGGACCCCGACGAGTTCCGCGAGCGCGTCCGTTCA
Source organism: uncultured Actinomycetes bacterium (assembly GCA_964567675.1). Taxonomy (GTDB): domain Bacteria; phylum Actinomycetota; class UBA4738; order UBA4738; family HRBIN12; genus CALGFI01. Next base: position 21,247 of record CAZMNP010000070.1, on the reverse strand, counting down.
GAGGAAACGTCGGAACTCGGGAACCGGGTCATCCGCCGCGTTCCGGGTCTCGAGCAGGCAACCGCTCGCGGTGGATGGGCGAGCCTGTACGACGTGTCGCCGGACTGGCAGCCCGTGATCGGCGAGATCGCCGAGGGCGTGTTCGTCGACGCGGGGACCAGCGGCCACGGGTTCAAGCTGGCGCCGGCGCTCGGGAGGCATCTCGCAGACCTGGTGACCGGCGCCGAGGTCGATCCCGGGCTCGAGCAGTTCCACCCGCGGCGGTTCTCCGAGAAGGTGGCGTTGCGGTCCGGCTACGGAGACGCGCGGATCCTCGGCTGAGGGCATCGGAGCAGGACCGGCCGCGGAGCCTCAGCCGCGTGCGACGAGGTTCCGAAGCGCGAGCAGGATGTTCTTCGCCGGGTTCTCGGCGATCCGACGCATGTACCACGGGTACCAGTACGTGCCGTAGGCGATCAGCGAACGCGCCTTGACGCCCCCGGCCGCCATGCGGAGCAGATCGTTCTGCCGGATCCCGTAGAGCATGTGCACCTCGAAGCCCTCGTGGCCGCCGAGGTCGGCCTCGATCGTGCGGATCAGGTCGACGTCGTGCGTCCCGAGCGCCAGACGGCCGATCGGACCTTTCCTCGTGAGGATCAGCAGTGCCAGTCGCCGGTACGCTTCGGAGATCGCCGCGCGGGACCGGAACACGATCTCGTCCGGCTCGCGATAGGCGCCCTTCACGAGCCGGATGCTCGGATCGAGCGGCATGAGTTCGTCGAGGTCACGCGCCGTGCGTTTCAAGTAGGCCTGCAAACACAGGCCGACGTTCGGATGCCGCGTTCGCAGCTTCCGGTAGAGCTCGAGCGTCCCGTCCACATACGGCGCGGACTCCATGTCGAGCCAGAGCCAGTTGTCGTGTTCGGCGGCCTTCGCGGCGAGCTCCTCGAGGCTCGCGAGCGTGGTCTCGCGATCGAGCTCGAGCCCGAGGTGCGTCGGCTTGACCGAAACCTCGGTGTCGAGCCCCGCCGCGGCGATGCGCTCGAACACCTCGAGGTAGTGCTCCTTCACACCCCGCGCCTCGGACAGATCGTTCAGGTTCTCTCCGAGGGCGGTGAACATCGTCGGAAGGCCGCGCTCCCCCAGACGGCGGGCCGCCTCGAGCGCATCTTCGAGTGTCTCCCCCGGCATGAACCGGGCGACGCTGCGACGGACGAACCGGTACCGCGGCAGGTGCTCGCGCAGCCACCGGTTGTCCGCCGCCCACAGGATCGCGGTGCGAGTGACCGTCATCGTCCGTGCGAGTGAACACCATCCGGGCCCACACGGGCCACTCGCTCGCGAGGGGCGCCTTACCGGGAAGGATCGATCACTTCGTCCTTCCGACCGTCGGAGACGTCACGCGCGAGATGAACCTGGACCTGAGTCCTCGCGGCGACGGTCAGCGGGGCGAGCGGGAGTCACGGATCCGTCGCGATACCGGGAGCGCGTACCAGAACCACCCAAACGTGAGGACGAGGGATCCGCCGACGATCGTCGCGGTGACCGTCCCGAAGAGGACGTCGAACACCATGAAGACCGAGCCGGTCATGGCGAGCGCGAGGAACAAGATGCCGCCGGCGGCCAGATGATCCTGGGTGATGATCATCTCCTGCTTGTCGGACGCCGTCTCCTCCTCCAGTCGGCGGAATCGATGTCGGTGGTAGGCCGCCGGCCCGATCAGCAGCGCCGACGCCACGGCTGCGCAACCGAGAGAGACCGCATACACGGCTCGTCCGAGATCGTCGGCCTCAACGAACCCGCTGTTGAAGGGCAGGATCAGCAGGAACGCGAACAGGACCTGCACGCTGGGGATGGCGATGCGCAGCTCGTTCAGGAGCTCGATCAGCTTGCGATTGAGCCGCTCTTTCTCTTGCTCCTCTTTGTCTTGCTCCTCGTCACCCATCGACGGGGACCCTACCCGGGCGAAGCGCTCTCACACCAGACCGGAGCGCCACGGTCCGGCATCCCCACGGCTTGGGCTACGGGCTGCGAGACACTCCTCGCTCGGGCTCGCTCTCGGGAACGCGAACGAGGCCCTCCGATCGCGACTCCCCGATCGCCAGTTCGACCGTAACGGCGAGCCCAAGGTGCAGGGCCAGCGACGAGAGGGAGGACCACAAGAGGAGCGCGATGACCGAGAGCAACGGCCCGTATGCGGCGTTGCTGCTCAGCGAGAAGTACAGACCGAGAGCGAGGCTGAACAGGAACCAGAGCGTGACCGCCGCCGCCGTACCAGTAGCAAGCGCCCCAGGAGAGCCGACGCGTTCTCGCGGCACCGTTCGGAATAGGAGGTAGATGCCGACGGCCGCCACCGCAACCCCCAGGGGCCAGCGCGCTACGGTCCAGATAGTGAGCGCCGCACCCTGCCAGCCGATGCCCTCGGAGATCGCTCGGCCGCCGGCGAGCGCGAGCCCCCCAGCCCCCAGGAGCAGCCCCGCGGACAGCGCGAGCACGAACGCGACGCCGTAGCGCTTCGCGAAGGGTCGATCCTCGGACTGACCAACGAGCCTGTTGGCGGATCGCTCGACCTGCGCCATCGCCAACGTGGCCGCTAACAGCGCGGCCAGCAGCCCAACGACCATCGCCGTCGTCCCTCCGTTGGCGCCCTGACGTGCCGCCTCTCTCAGCAGCTGGCCGGACGGACCAGGAGAAAGCGTGTCGGCCATCTGCCCGACGATGCCTCTTACACGCGGCAGGTCGAACGCGCTGGCCAGGCCCACCAGCCCGATGAAGCCGGAGATCAGCACGAACATCGACTGGTAGGCGAGCGCCCGGACGTGACTCGCGCCGTCGGCCTCCCGGAGCCGCATCACGGAGGCTCTCGCGAGCTCACGCGGGCCACGGCGGCGGACCGTTCGCCACGCCGCGCCGAAGCCCCGCTCCTTCTTCGTCACGTCCAAGCTCCTAGAACTCCGCGGCGGGTCCGCCCAACCTAGCGGCGGAAGGTCCACCGCCGCCGAAGCCCTCCACGGCCGCGCGCACCTCGTTTGCCGCCGACGCCGCGAAACAGGAACACGAGGAGAAGAACCCCCACCACGCCGACTACCACCCAAAGAACCGGGTTGTCCATACTTCGCTCACTCCCTCCGATGGCGAACCTTGATCGAGTGCGTCCTCCGCTTGAGCCTTGTTGGGCTAGTTGAAGATGCTCACCCCACCCGGTCCCACGAGGAGTCCGAGAACGATGAGGACGACTCCGGCGACGACCGATCCTCTGACGAGTGCCACGATGCCGGCGATCACGAGTATGGCCGCCAGGATCCACAAGATGTTGTCCGCGCCGCCCTTGGCCGCGAGCATCCCGAGCGCTCCGAGCATGTTGCCTCCCTTCATCCCGTCGGAACGATATAGAGGTTGCCGCCTGCCGGTGTACCTTGGTACCGATGGGCGACACCGATTCGACGACCTGCCCGATCTGTGGCAAGGGAACCCTGCGTACGGTCGAGTTCGGAGACCAGCAGCCCGACAGCCGTCAGACACAAACCTTCACATGCGGTCACGAGGTCGAAGGGGGCCGGCTCGAGAGCGCCGATGCCGAAGGGATGGACGTCGAGCGCCGCACATCGGACGAAACGGTCACGCCCGTCGACGACGAGAACTAAGAGCCTCAGCTTCCGTAGCTGGCTTCGTTCAGGCGCGCCTCAGGAAGTAGAAGATCGCGAGCACGATCAGAACAACGACGAGGATGCCGACTATGCCGAGCCCTCCGACGGCCGCAAGCATGCTTTTCCTCCCTTCCACGCCCAAAGCAGGGCATCCGCCTTCAGGATAGGCGTCCGTACGCCTCGATCGGTTGTCCGCCCCGGCCCCGGTTAGAGCGTGCCCGAGTCCCGGTGCTCCTGGACGCGCTCTTGTCCCGTCGGCGTGTTCTGGACGTTCTCGACGGTCGTCGAGCTCCTCCGGCTGCCCATCATGAAGATCGCGATCCCGATCACCAGGACGATGATCCCCACGACGAGAAGGATCGTCCCCGCGGTGTTGATGTTGAACCCGCTCGTTTCGACGGTGACCGCGTACGCCATGATCGCGCCGATCACACCCAGCACGATGCCGAACGCGATGAGTCCGGTTCCTGTGCCTTTGTTCATGGTTTGAGAGTATTCCCTGAACCGGGCGCATTCAACCGCGCGATACGTGCGAACACCGGGTCAACCCGCGACTTCTGTGCGTGGAGGTGAGGGGATTTGAACCCCTGACCCCTGCCGTGCGAAGGCAGTGCTCTACCGGACTGAGCTACACCCCCGAAGCGAGGCGCCAGCGTACCAGCGCGATTTGGCTCAGATCGGCGGAGGCGGCGCGGGAGATGTAGGAGCGGGAGATGGAGGAGCGGGGGCGGGTGGCACCGACGGCGTCGTGCCGCTCAGCGCTTGGGTCATCTGCGCGAAGTCCTCGCGCCACGGCCGCGGGAAGTTCATCCGGATCGGCTTGGTCCCACCCGGCCGGTAGTACTTGAACCAGCTCCACGTCGCCGCGGGCGTGGCGTCCGAGATCGAGACCGCGGTGCGGGCGTCGGACCACACCACCTTGCCCGTCGGGCGGGAGGTCATCATCGACAGGCCCATGAAGATCACGCGCCGGTCGGTCACCCAGACGAAGTAGTACCGGACGCCCGCGACGAGCATCCCGATCAGCCCGAACAACCCGGACAGCCAGAGCGGGTTCGGTCCGCTCGCGCCGGATGCACCCGCCACGAGCTGCTCGCCCGGCTCGAGGTGCTGCTGCACCGCCTCCTCGAACTGCTTGCGGACCGTCTCCCGTCGAACCGCCACCGCGACTCCTCCCTCTGGGCTACCGATCCACTACTCGGGTCCGTCCTTCTTCAGTACCTCCCGTGCGTGGCGCTCCAGCGCATCGTGAAGGTCCTGCGAGACCCTCGCGACCGAGAGGTCCCCGCGGGTCTTCTCGATCAGGCTCCGGGCGATGTCCGTCGTCCTCCGTAGGTTCCCGGTGATCGCGTCCGGATAGTCCATCGTGACGAGCACGGCGTACAGGTCGTCCATCGCCGATAGGACCGCTTCGCCGTCGGCGACCTTCCCGTGCCGCAGGAGGTCGAGGATGTGCCGGCGGGCCTCGCCGATCGCCTCGGCCATGCCGTTCAGGTAGGGAGCGTCCTCGACCCCGATCTCCTCGGGGGTCGGGATCCGATCGGACCCGGTGACGACCGCCTCGGTGATCTTCGCTTCGGCGTACTCCTTCTGCGCGTCCTGGAGGTAGCCCGCGAACCGGATCTCCGGGTGCTCTCCGACGGCCTCGAGGCCGGCGTCGAGCGAAGCCTTGGCTTCCTCCATCAGCCGGTGCGCCAGGTCGAGCTCTTCACGGTGGATCGCGCGGATCGCGTTCGCGCACGAGCGGATCGCGGCGCGGGAGGCGGGAAGCGCGCGTTCGCGCGCCTGCATCGTCGTGTCGAAACGGCGACGGATCTGCTCCGGGAGATCGCCGAGGTTCACGAGCGGCAGACTAGACGCCGGCGACGCCGACCCGCCGACCACCGCGCGTGACGACGATGTTGGCCAGGTCGTCGTCGAGCTCGACGAATCCCGCCGCGGCCGATCGAACGGCGTGGCTCGCGCCGTGCACCGCGTGGCGGCGCGGGACCGGCGCCGATCCTTCGAGCTCTGATCCCGCCGGCGGGATCCTCACGATGCTCACGCTCTTCGCCCGGTTCGACAGCAGGAGCCAGACGTAGACGCCGAGCAGGACCAGGAGCGTGGCGGTCGCGTACCACATGGCCCGCAGGGGCGGGACCAGACCGATCAGGAAGGTGAGCCCGATGAGCTCGAGCATGAAGACGAACACACGGCGGCGCCGCGCACGCGCCCGCTCCTTCGCCCGCTCGCGGGGGCCGACGAACGCCATGCCCTTGCGGGGAGTGACGATCCAGCGTCCCTGCGATCCTCCGTCCGTGTCCGCCAGAAGCTCCATGTTCCGCTCGAAATCCTCCACGCTCTTGTTCGGTGAGCTCCTCCATACGGGGAGGAGGAAGGCGGCCCACATGATGCCCAAGGCCGCGAGCAACAACCAACCCATGCGCCAGCCCCCCGTGTTCCGGAACCCCGGTCCGCCACAACATGTGGGCTGGGACTGGAACCTAGCAGTCAAGATGTGGCGGTACAAATACCAATGGAGAAGTTCCCTGGGAGACGGCGCCGCAGGTAGAAGCCGGGAGGGCTCCCCGGGCGTTGCCGGTGCGACGGTCAGTCGCCGCCGGCGAGGTAGCGGCCGGACTTGCCCCCGCGTTTCTCCAGCAGCCGCAGCCCGTCGATGCGCGCGGCCCGGTCATAAGCCTTCCCTGTGTCGTACAGGCACAGGGCGGCGACCGCGGCCGCCGTCAACGCCTCCATCTCCACGCCGGTCCGGTCTCGAGCCCGGACGGTCGTCCGCACGTGGATCCGCCCCTGCTCCGGCTCTGGGGTGACGAGCACCTCGGCCCCGGTGACGGCGATCGGATGGCAGAACGGCAGTAGGTCCGGGGTCCGCTTCACGGCCATCACGCCGGCGATCCGCGCGGCCTCGATCGGGTTGCCCTTGGGGGTCCCGGCGACGAGTTGCGCGATCGCCTCGGGCGACATCGTCACCGTGCACTCGGCGACGGCCTCGCGGTCGGTGACCTCCTTGCCCCCGACCTCGACGATGCGCGCGACGTCGGTTCGACCGCTCGCCTCCGTCGAAGTCTGACCGCTCGCTTCGGGGTCGCTCGCCACTAGTCCTCCATCGAGCGGAAGAGCATCACGCGGACCTCCGAGCCGGCCTCGGCCGTCTCGGTCCCCGAGGGGATGACGGCGAGCCCGTTCGCCCGCGCGACGGTCGCGATGAGGTTGGAGCCGCGGCCGCCGGTCGGGGTCGCCGCCCAGCCGTCGCGGGTCCGCTTCACGCGAACCCTCGCGAACTGCGTCTTGCCCTTCGGACCGGTGACGGCGGAGCTCAGGCGTGCCGAGATCTCGGGCCGGTAGAGGTTCCGCCGGCCCATCATCCGCATGAGCGCGGGGCGGATGAAGACCTCGAAGCTCACGAACACGCTCACCGGATTGCCCGGAAGGCCGAAGTACGGCTTGCCTTCGATATGACCGAACCCCTGGGGCATCCCGGGCTGCATCGCGACCCGGAAGAAGTCGATCTCGCCCTGGGCGTCGAACGCGGCCTTGACGACGTCGCGCTCCCCCACCGAGACGCCGCCGGAGGAGACGAACGCGTCGGCCTGGGTGAGGTGCGCGAGCACCGCGTCCTTCAGCGCCTGCGGATCGTCACGGACGATCCCGGCCAGCGTCGGGACCGCGCCGGCCTCGCGCAGTGCCGCGAACAGCAGGTACGCGTTCGCATCGCGAACCTGTCCGAACTCCGGCGTCTGCGAAGGCGGAACGAGCTCGTCGCCCGTGGAGAGCACGACCACGCGCGGCCGGGGACGAACGAGCGGGTGCGCGGCGCCGGCGGTCGCGAGCAGCGCGAGCTCGGGCGCCTGAAGCCGGCGCCCCGCGGGCACCAGCGGCTCACCCGCCTTCACGTCCTCCCCCGACGGACGGATGTGCTTGCCCTCGGACGTTCCCGACAGGACCCGGACGACGTCGCCGACGACCTCACAGGCCTCGATCGGCACGATCGTGTCGGCGCCGGCCGGGATCGGCGCACCGGTCGCGATCCGCATGGCCTCGCCGCCTCCGACGGTGCCCTCCGGCCGCTGCCCGATCAATGCCCGTCCCACCACACGGAGCTCGACCGGCGATGCGGGGGTCGCAGCCGCGACCTCGGAGGAGCGCACGGCGAACCCGTCCATCGCCGAGCTCGCGAAGTCGGGGATGTCGCGCCCGGCCACGATGTCCTGCGCGAGGACGCACCCGTAGGCCTCGCTGAGCGGCAGTTCGAGCGGCTGGAGCGGCGCGATCTTCGAGAGCACCCGCTCACGCGCCTCCTCGACCGAGAGCAGTCCCTCGCCGCTGTCGTGATCGTGGGCGTGGTGGGCGGAGGCCATGGTGGCCAGTGTAACGACGCCCGGGATGCCGGCCCGAGGCGCCGGTCGCTACATCAGCTTCTTGCGCTCGACGAGGTCCGCGAGCCAGCGCTTCAGGTCCTTGCCGAGGTCCTCCCGGTCGATCGCGATCTCGATCGTGGCCTTCACGTAGTCGAGCTTGTTCCCGATGTCGAAGCGTCCGCCCTCGAACACGTGCGCGTACACGGCCTGCTCCTGCGCCAGGGCGTTGATGGCGTCGGTGAGCTGGACCTCGCCGCCGACACCAGGCTCGAGGTGGCGGAGCGCGCCGAAGACCTCGGGCGTGAGGACGTAGCGGCCGATCGCCGCGAGGTTCGAGGGTGCGTCCTCCGGCGTGGGCTTCTCGACGATGGAGATGACCCGGGCGAGCCGCTCCTCGACGAACTCGGGCTCGATGCATCCGTAGAGGCTGACGTCGTCGCGGGAGACCTCCATCGCCGCCAGGACGCTCCGGCCGTAGCGGTCGTGAACGCGCAGCATCTCGGCGAGGAGCGGATTGGACTCGGTCATGATGTCGTCCCCGAGCAGGACCGCGAACGGCTCGTCACCGACGTGCTCCTCCGCCACCGCCACGGCGTGCCCGAGCCCCAGCGGATCGCGCTGGCGGATGTAGTGGATCGACGCCATGTCGCTGATCTCGCGGACCTGCTTCAGCTCCTCGAACTTGCCTCGGGACTCAAGGAAGTACTCGAGCTCGATCGAGCGGTCGAAATGGTCCTCAATCGAGCGCTTGCCCCGCCCCGTGATGATCAAGATATCGGTGATGCCGACTCGGACGGCCTCCTCGATCACGTACTGGATCGCCGGCTTGTCCAGGAGCGGAAGCATCTCCTTGGGCTGCGCCTTGGTGGCGGGCAGGAACCGGGTCCCGAGCCCGGCGGCGGGGATGACGGCCTTTCGGACCTTCGTCATTGGGGGCTGGAGCATACCCCCGAGCCATCGGGCCTATGCATCGGCCAGAGGTCGATATCTGCTCGGCTAGACTGCCTGCGATGCCCACGTACGAGTACGAGTGCACCTCGTGCGGTCAGCACATCGAGGTCTTCCAGCGATTCACCGAGGACCCGCTGAAGATCTGCGGCGTGTGCGGCGGACCGCTCCGCAAGGTCTTCCACCCCGCCGGGATCGTGTTCAAGGGCTCGGGGTTCTACTCCACGGACAGCCGAGCCAAGTCCGGCTCGTCGTCGAAGAAGGACAGCGGCTCGTCTTCGGACTCGAAGTCCTCCTCGTCGGGCTCGCCCTCGAAGGGCTCGTCGGACTCGTCGTCGGGTTCGTCCTCGTCAGACTCCGGCTCGTCCTCTTCCTCGGCCGACCTTTCGTCCTCCTCCTCCGAGGGCGCGAAGAAGAAGGCCTCGCCGTCGAAGGAGAGCTCATGAGCGACGCGCAGGTCGGGGTGTTCGGCGGGTCGGGCTTCTACTCGTTCCTGGAGGACGCGGAGACGATCGCCGTCGAGACGCCCTTCGGGGAACCCTCGGCGCCGCCGGTCGTCGGTGGGATCGGTCCGTACCGGGTCGCGTTCATCCCTCGGCACGGGGCCAAGCACGAGCTCCCCCCGCACGGGATCAACTACCGGGCGAACGTGTGGGCGATGCGGGAGCTGGGGGTCCAGCGGATCCTCGGGCCCTGCGCGGCCGGGTCGCTCCGCAAGGACGTCGAGCTCGGCGACTTCGTGGTCTGCGACCAGCTCGTCGACCGGACGCGTTCGCGACCTCACACGCTCTACGACGGCCCGGTCACCACGCATATCTCCTTCGCGGACCCTTACTGTCCGACCGTGCGAGACATCCTCGTGAGCAAGGGGCGCGAGCTCGGCATCTCGACGCACGAGACCGGAACGATGGTGGTGATCGAAGGCCCGAGGTTCTCGACCCGCGCCGAGTCCAAGTGGTTCGCCTCCGAGGGCTGGGACACGATCAACATGACGGGCTATCCTGAGGCGCTCCTCGCCCGCGAGCTCGAGATGTGCTATGCGAACGTCTCGCTGATCACCGACTACGACGTCGGCGTCGAGGACGTGCCACCCGTCACGCACGAGGACGTGATCCGCGTGTTCGACCGCAACATCGAGAACCTCCGTCGGCTGCTGTTCGAGGTGATCCCCGCCCTGCCGGCCGAGCGCGACTGCGTCTGCGCGACGGCCCTCGAGCACGCCCGGTTCGAGGTGCCGTGATGGGCGAGAAGGTCCTCGTCACGGTCGAGCTGCGCTTCACGACCGAAGACGACCCCAAGCAGCTCGGCGAGCGCGTCCGCGAGGCGGTTTCGATGGTCGTGGGACGAGAGCATCTCGAGGAGTTCCGCGTCCGGGTCATGCCGCTCGCACCGCCGAAGAAGCCTCGCGCGGTGTGACGTTGCACGGGGTGATGTGCCGCGCGATGTGATGGAGTTCACTGCGCGCGCGCGTACGCGCCGGTAGCGTCTGAGCATGATCTTCCTGCGGCGCTGGTCGCGCCGCTCCAAGGTGTTCGCGATCCTCGCGGTCCTTTCGGGAAGCCTGGCGTTCGCCCTCGTCGACGGGTACGCCGACCGTCTCGAGGCGCTCCGGCCCACCACCGGCGACCCGGTGCCGGTGGTCGTCGCCGCGCGGCCGCTCGTTCGCGGCGAGACGCTGAGCGAGGATGCCGTCGCGGTCCTCGAGATGCCCGCCGCGTTCGCACCTCCGGGCCGGATCGCCGCGGCGAGCGCCGTCGCCGGACGAACGCTCGTCTCGGACGTCGCGGAGGGCGAACCGGTCACCCGGACGCGCCTCGGCGTCGCCGGTGGGACGATCGCATCGCTCGTGCCCTCGGGCCTGCGCGCCTTCCCGGTCACCGCGAGCATCGCGCCCGATGCGATCCGCGCCGGAGACCGCGTCGACGTCATCGCGACGTTCGGTGGGCCCCGGCCCTACACCGACACGGTCGCCTCCGAGCTCGAGGTCCTCGCGATCCTCGAACCGGATGAGGGCGCGTTCGCCGCCGGCGGTGGCGGAGGTTCCTCGCTCGTCCTCCTCGTCAGCCCGCAGGTGGCCGAGGAGCTCGCGTACGCGTCGGCGTTCGCCGAGATCGCCGTGACCGTCGCGCCGCCCGCCGCCTGAGGGCGGACCTGGAAACGCGGAGGAACGACTGGCCGCCGGTACGATGTCCCGCGCCCCGGTCCGGGAAAGGAGTTACCCCTGAGCATCCTGCAGGCGATCGTGCTCGGCCTCACGCAGGGCGCGACCGAGTTCGCGCCGATCTCGAGCTCGGGCCACCTGATCCTGGTCCCGTGGCTGTTCGACTGGCCGATCCTCTCCGACACCGACCTCAACAAGACCTTCGACGTCGCGCTGCACATCGGGACGCTCGCCGGCGCGCTCGTGTACTTCCGCCGTGACGTCGCGCGGTACCTGGCTGCGTGGATCCGCTCGATCCGCCGGCGCGGGGTCGAGGGGACGGACGAGCGACTCGCGTGGGCGCTCGTCGTGGGGACGATCCCGGGCGTGATCGCCGGGGTGGCGCTCGAGGGAGTCATCCAGGACAACCTCGGGCAGCCCTGGCTGATCGCCGTGATGCTCGCGACCTTCGGCGTCGTGTTGTACGTCGTCGACCGCAGGGCGGCCCAACGACGCCACCTCGAGGACCTCGGCGTCCGTGACGGGCTGTGGCTGGGGGTCGCGCAGGCGCTCGCGCTGCAACCGGGCGTGTCACGCTCGGGCGTCACCATGACGGTCGGACGCGCGATGGGGTTCGACCGCACCACCGCTGCGCGGTTCTCGTTCCTGCTCTCGATGCCGATCATCGCCGGCGCCGGCGTCTACAAGGGGATCGACCTGGTGCGCGACGGCATCCCGGCCGGGATGGGCGGAGCCTTCGCGGCGGGTGTGATCGCGTCGGCGATCAGTGGGTTCCTGGTGATCGCGTTCCTGCTGTCGTATCTGCGCCGGCACGACTTCGGTGTGTTCCTCTGGTACCGGCTCGCCGCGGCCGCGATCTGCTTCGGCGTGATCGCGACGGGGATCCGCTCGGCGACCATCTGAGCGGAATCAGCCGGGCGGTGACCCGAGCGGCGCGACGCCGAATCCGACGCTGAAGCGCCGGCACCAGATCACCGCGGTCTCGAAACCCGAAAGGTCGAGGTCGTCCGGGATCGCGTAGTTCGAGCTACCGACGTTCCCCTTGAGCGCGCCCAGGTCCACGTACTCGCCGTCGTCCCAGACGTGCCAGTCATCCGACACGCGCTGGTCGGTCAGGATGACGCGGAGGTCGGGGCCGTTCGACGTCTCGATGCCCTCGAGCCGCAGGAAGCGCGAGTCGTCCTCGATCTCGAGGATCACGGCGGCGCCGGTCGTGACGTGCTCCAGGCTGCGGAACTCGCCGGACGAGAGAGTGACAGGATCGGATCTCTCGGGGTCATCGTCGGAGTCTGCGCCCCCAGCCGGCATCCCCGCGCCGTCGTCCGCGGTCGTCACGTCGTCCGCGACGGCGCGTGGTGCGATCGGGATCGCCTCGTCCACGCGCCGGTCCACGAACAGGTTCCAAGGCGCGAACCAGTACAGGACGAACCCAACCAGACCACCCGCGGCGATGGCGGTGACTCCCCAGCGAGCGGGGTGCCGCCGGACCGAGCGCCTGAGCGTCGCTGCGATCTGCATGCCCCATCAACCCCCGGCGGCGAGGGTCCCGGGCTTGTCTCCCGAGACCCGAACGCCGTTAGAACTTGGTGGGCGGAGCCCGGACCGGCAGGGCGGCGGCCCCGAGCCTGCCGACCACAGCCTACGCACGCTGCACCTCATTCGACGGTCACGGACGCATCGTATGAGGCGGCTCATTACGGAAGTCTTTCGATCGGCGAGACGGGAGCTGGATCGGCGCGCGCAGTCCGCCCATCCGAGGGGACCGGACGAGTCCGGTAAGGAATCCGCAACATCGGAGGTGCATCATCCCTATCGATGGCCGGAACCAGGGTCCTCGTGGTCGACGATGAACCGATGGTTCGCGAGGTCCTCGCGCGCTACCTCGAGCAGGAGGGCTTCACGGTCGATGTCGCCGAGGACGGCGAGCGGGCGCTCGCGGCGTACGAGGCCGCGACGCCCGACCTCGTGCTGCTCGACCTGATGCTGCCACGCATCGACGGGCTCGAGGTTTTCCGACGGATGCGCGAGCGGCGGCCGATCGCCGTGATCATGCTCACGGCGAGGGGCGAGGAGACCGACCGCGTCGTCGGCCTGGAGCTCGGCGCGGACGACTACGTGACGAAGCCGTTCAGCCCACGCGAGGTCGTCGCGCGGGTCAAGGCCGTACTCCGGCGTTCGAACCCGCCGCCTCCCGACGTCCTGACACTGGGCGACCTCGAGCTCGACGGGCCGAGGCGCGAGGTTCACCGGCGAGGCGAACCCGTGCGACTCACGAGGCGAGAGTTCGACCTGCTGTTCCTCTTGGCGTCGAACGCCGGGCGGACGTTCTCCCGGGCGGAGCTGCTTGACGAGGTTTGGGACTTCGCGTGGGACGGTGACACCTCGACCGTCACCGTTCATGTCCGACGGCTCCGGGAGAAGCTCGAGGACGACCCGTCGAACCCCGTGCACCTGCTCACGGTATGGGGTATCGGATATCGGTTCGAGCCGTGACTGGTCTCCGAGGACGCATGCGCGCGAGGAGCGGGGTCGACTGATGGGCCTGCGAGCGCTCGTCCTCGCGGCGATCGTCGCCCTCGTCGGGGCGACCGGGTCGCTCGTTGCTGGCGCGGTGGTGGGGATGGACGCAGGCGAGCTTGCTCACCTCGCCGCCCTGATCGCGCCGGCGCTCGCCGTCACGCTCGTGGCGATCGCCTCGGCTCGGATCTTGCTCACCGGCGCCTCGATGCGCCAGAGCATGGTGGGCATCGCGGTCGTCGGGGCCGTCGCCGCGATCGCGAACCTCGTCGTGCTGGCGCGGCAGATGACCGTGGACTCGCACGACGCGACCATCGTGAGCGTCCTGTTCCTGTATGCGGCGGGGGCGGGCGTGGGCGCAGCGCTCGCTCTGGCGCGATCGCGGACGCGAGCCGTGGACCGGCTGGCGAAGGGCGCGCATCGGCTCGGCGAGGGGAACCTCGCCGCCCGCGTCGGCGACCTCGGCGCCGGACCCGAGCTCGACGCCCTCGGACGCGTGCTCGATGAGATGGCGGAGCGACTCGGGACGGCACAGGCGCGCGAGCGCGTGGCGGAGGCGACGCGTCGCGACCTGCTCATCGCGGTCTCACACGACCTGCGGACGCCACTCGCCAGCCTGCGCGCGATGATCGAGGCCGTCGACGAGCGCGTGGTCGAGGATCCCAACAGCATGCGTCGCTACTCGCGCGAGATGCGGCGATCCGTCCACCAGCTGGTGGCGATGGTCGACGACCTGTTCGAGCTCGCGCAGCTCGACGCCGGCGCGATCGAAGCCGAGACGCGACGAGCGCGCCTGGACGAGATCGTAGGGTCCGCCGTCGCCGCCGTGGAGCTCCAGGCGCAGGAGAAGGGGCTTTCGCTCGTCGCCGACCTGAGCGGCGCGGAGGACGCCTCCTGTTCACCTCGGCTGGTCCGTGTGATCCAGAACCTGCTCGTGAACGCGGTGCGCCACACGCCGGCGGACGGCACCGTGCGTGTGGAGGCACGGAGCTCAGGCGATCGCCTCGAGGTCTCGGTCGTCGACACAGGCGAGGGCATCGCGCCGGAGGATCTTCCCCGCGTCTTCGACCCGTTCTTCCGAGGCGACCCGGCGCGCCAAGGCCCGGGGTCCGGGCTCGGTCTGGCGCTCGCCAAGCGGATCGTCGAGGGGCTTGGGGGGGAGATCACGGCCGAGAGCCGGCCCTCGAGCGGCGCGCGGTTCGCGGTCACGCTTCCGTTGGCCTGATCGTCGCGGTCGGGCTCCCTGCCTCACGGTCGCAGGCGCCGGACGGCGCGAGCCCTCGAAGGTTCATCTCGGAGTAACCAGCGCGTAAGGAGGCGGCAAGGGTCTGTCTGAAAGCATCGGAGCATGACGGATCCAGCGAACGACCGGCCTGACCAGATCGAGCCGGCCAAACGAGCCGCACGAGATGCCACCCTCGGCATCCGTTCCACGATGCACGAGACGGGTCGCCGCTCGAAGGGCCTGGGCGTCCTGACCGGACTGATCGCCGCGGGGGTTGCCGTCGGCGCAGCACAGCTCGTTGCCGGCATCGTCGACCCGCAGGCCTCCCCCATCGTGACGGTCGGCCAGGCGGCGATCGACCTAACGCCGGAGTGGCTGAAGAGCTTGGCCATCCGTGCCTTCGGCGAACACGACAAGGCGGTGCTGCTCGCCGGGATCGGACTCGTGCTCACCGCCGCGGCGAGCGTGCTCGGCGTCATCTCGACCCGCCGCCCGGGGATCGCGATCGCGGCGCTCGGCGTCTTCGCGGTGATCGGCGTCGCCGCCGCGCTCACGCGTCCGACGGCCTCCGCGGTCCACACGCTCCCGGCGATCGCAGGCGCGGCCGCAGGAACGATCTTCCTCCTGGCGACCCGCTGGGCCGCCCGTCCGATCGCCGCGGAGGAAGCCCGGGCGGCGGTTCCCCGTGGGTTCGATCGGCGGCGATTCCTGCTCACCGGCGTGGCTGGGATCGCGGCCGCGGTCGCGGCGGGTGGGGCAGGAAACGTGCTCGCGCGCCGGTTCCGCGCCGATGCGTCGCGCGCCGCCGTGCGCATCCCATCGCCTGCGAGCCCCGCGCCATCTTCGGCGGGCGCCGAGCTCCCCGTTGCCGGGCTCGGTCCTTTCTTCACTCCGAACGAACGCTTCTACCGCGTCGACACGAGGCTACTCGTGCCGGCCGTGATGGCCGAGGATTGGCGGCTGCGCATCCACGGCATGGTCGATCGGGAGATCACCCTCGACTACGCCCAGCTCCTGTCGCGGCCGCTGATCGAGCGCGACATCACGCTCACGTGCGTGTCCAACCCGGTGGGGGGCCGGTACGCGGGCAACGCCCGTTGGGTCGGCGCGCCACTGCGAGACCTCCTCCTCGAGGCCGGGCCGCACGAGGGCGCCGACCAGATCGTGAGCCGCTCCGTGGACGGGTTCACTCTCGGCACGCCGACAGCGATCGCGATGGACGGGAGGGATGCCCTGCTGGCCGTCGGCATGAACGGCGAGCCGCTGCCCCTCGAGCACGGCTTCCCGGTCCGGATGGTGGTGCCGGGCTTGTACGGATACGTGTCCGCGACGAAGTGGGTCGTGGACCTCGAACTCACGACCTTCGACGCCTACGACGCGTACTGGGTCCAGCGCGGCTGGGCCGAGCGAGCGCCGATCAAGACGATGTCTCGGATCGACACCCCGACTCCGTTCACCAACCTGCGCGCAGGCGAGGTCGCGATCGCGGGCGTCGCGTGGGCACAGCACACGGGCATCGACCGGGTGGACGTGAGCGTGGACGGTGGTCGGTGGGCGACCGCGGAGCTCGCCGCTGAGGACACGGTCGACACGTGGCGGCAATGGATCTACCGATGGGACGCCACACCCGGCGATCACCGGCTCCGCGTTCGAGCGACAGACGGGACCGGTGTCACGCAGACCGTCGAGCGGGCCGAGCCGTTCCCCGACGGGGCGACCGGCCACCACGAGATCGTCGTCCGGGTCGGCTGACCTGGGCAACGCAGAGGAAGGAGAACGGATGAGCAGATCGATGGAGCGTTTGGCGATCGTCCCGGCGTTCGCGGCGCTGCTGCTGCTGGCGGCGGCGTGCGGCGGCGACTCGACCGACGGGAACGAAGGAGACGGCGCCGCGGCGGCCGGGCCGTTCGGCTCGGCCTGCTCGGAGGTCCCGGCCAGCGGTGCGGGCAGCTTCGAGGGGATGATGACCGAGCCGATCGTGACGGCCGCCTCGGCCAACCCGCTGCTGTCGTCGCTCGTTGCCGACATCGAGCTCGCCGGTCTGACGGACACCCTGAACACGGCGGCGAACCTGACGGTCTTCGCGCCGTCCAACGCGGCGTTCGAGGCGGCGGCCGCAGCCGATCCCGAGGGGATGGATGCGATGATGGCCGACCCGACGGGCGACTTCGCCGGTCTGCTCGCATATCACGTCGTGGAGGGCCAGCTCGCTCCCGACGAGCTCGCGGGCGAGCACACGTCGCTGCAGGGATCGTCTCTTTCCGTCGAGGGCGGGGGCGAAGAGTTCACGGTGAACGCCAGCGCCGAGATCGTGTGCGGAGACATCCACACGGACAACGCCACCGTCTACATCATCGACGAGGTCTTGCACCCGGAGGCGTGATCACCACCGGACAGAGGGCGCGGGACATGACCCGCGCCCTCTGTCGTCGATGGCGAAGTCAGACCCCCGCGATCGTCATCTCTCCGATCAGGATCGACGGCGAGCCCACCGAGGACAGGAAGCGCAGGTCCGAACCCACCGCGCGGATCGAGCGCAGCATCTCGGGGATCGTGCTCGCGATCGTCATCTCCCGGACCGGCTCGCCGAGCGAACCACCGGCGATCCGAAGACCGGTGGCGCCGACCGAGAACTCCCCGCTGATCGGGTTCGCGCCCGAGTGCACACCGGAGACGTCCTGGATCAGCACACCGCCCTCGGCGGCCTCGAGCAATCGCTCGAACGGGTCGGTGCCGGGCGCGACGTAGAAGTTCGACGTCCCCACGCCCGGGGTCGAGCGGTATCCCGCGCGGCTCGCGTTGCCCGTCGACGTCGCGCCGCCGCGCCGGGCCGTGTACGTGTTGTGGAGGAACCCGTTCAGCACGCCGCTCGCGATGAGCTCGGTACGGCCGGTCGGCACGCCCTCGTCATCGAAGGGAGCGGCCGCCGGGCCTTCGCGCAGCCGCCCGTCGTCCACGAGGGTGAACACCTCGGCCCCGACCTGCTCGCCGACGAGATCGGCGAAGAGCGACCGCCCCTTCTGCACGGCCTCTGCCGAGAGCCCGCCGGCCAACACGCCGAGGAACGAGGACGCCGCGAACGCATCGAACAGGATGGGCACTCGTTTCGTCGGCGGCTTCACGGCTCCGAGCATCCGCGCCGCGCGTTCGACGGCCTCGCGGGCGACCGCGTCCGGATCGAGGTCCGAAACGCGGTGCGCGACCTGGAACGAGAACCCCGTCTGCGTATCCCCGTCCTGCTCGGCGAGGGTGCCGACGACGCACCAGCATCCGGTGCGGCGGAACTCGGCATCGACCCCGGCGGTCGACCCCATCGCGACGCGCCCGATGGCGTCACCGAACGAACAGCTTTCGACCCTGGTAACGCGCGGGTCCGTCGAGACGGCGACGCGCTCGAGCTCGAGCGCGATCGAGACCTTGTCGTCGGGCTGCATCG
The DNA here is from genome assembly GCA_964567675.1 of uncultured Actinomycetes bacterium. GTDB lineage: Bacteria > Actinomycetota > UBA4738 > UBA4738 > HRBIN12 > CALGFI01. Next base: position 2,976 of record CAZMNP010000070.1, on the reverse strand, counting down.
AGGCCTGCTCCTCGAAGAACAACCCGTCGATCGGCTCCCACGACTGCGCGTCGGGCAGCGCGTTGAACTCGTCCTCGGTCGCGACCGTGGCGTTCTCCCTGGCCCGCGCCACCGCCTCACGGGCCTCCTCGATCGATGGGTCGGCCACGTAGGCGAACCCGAGCCGCCCCTGGGCGATCACCCTCACGCCCAGCCCGCGGCTCTCGGCCGAGGTGAGCCCCTCGACCTCGCCCTTGCGCGCGTCGATCTCGGTCCGTCGCGACTCCTCCGCGTACGCCTCGACCGACTCGCCGTCCCGGGCGGCGGCGAGCGCCCCGTCGACGATCTCCCGCAGGTCAATCACCGGTACCGCCCACGGTGATCTTGGAGATACGCAACGTCGGGGATCCACTTCCGACGGGCACGCTCTGCCCGTCCTTGCCGCAGACGCCCGGCCAGATGTCGAAGTCCTGCGCGATACCGTCGACGTGCGACATGACCTCGATGGCGCGGCCGATCAGGTTCGCGCCGCGAACGGGCGCCGTGGTCGCTCCATCCTCGATCAGGTAGGCCTCTGCGCACCCGAACACGAAGTCACCGGTCGCGGGGTTCGTCTGACCGCCGGCAAGCGCGGTGACGAAGACGCCCTTCGGGGTCGAGGAGACCAGCTCCTCCGGCGTGGCGCTGCCGTTCAGGATGTAGGTGTTCGACATGCGCGGGATCGGCGGGTGCGCGTAGGACTGGCGGCGGCCGTTCCCACTCGACACCACTCCGTCCTTCTCCGCACGGAGCCGGTCGTAGAGAAGGCCCTGCAGGACGCCGGCGTCGAACAATTCGGTTCGCTGGGCGGGCGCGCCTTCGTCGTCGAAGGAGAACGACCCCCACGCGTTCGGTACCGTGGCGTCGTCGACACCGTTCAGGATCTCCGAGGCAAGACGTTCGCCGACCCGGCCGCGGTAGACGCTCGCCTCCTTGTCGACGATGTCCGCCTCGAGCGGGTGACCGACGGCCTCGTGGAACAACACGCCGCCCATCCCGGGCGCCAGCACCACGGCCATCTCTCCGGCCGGGGCCGGCCGAGCGTCGAGCATCGTGACCGCGCGCTTGGCGGCGACGATCGCCGTTTCCGACGGTGGATTCGCGTCCACGAACTCGAGCCCTGCGAGACCCGCGGGCCCGTGGAACCCCGTCTGGATGGCGCCGTCGCGTGCCGCGACGACGCTCACGATCAGCCGGACGCGCGGGCGCACCTCCTCGACCCATCGGCCGTCGGAGGCTGCGATGAGGACGCGCTGGATCGAGTCGCCGTAGAGGGCCGTGACCTGACGGACCTCGGGAGCGAACGCGCGGGCCGTTTCGTCGGCCTCGCGGACCCATGCCACCTTCTCGGCCGAGGTCCCGGATGCCGCATCGCGGAGAGCGGGATGCACGACCGGCGGTTCGAGCTCGCGCAGGTCGACGACATCGCCGGGGCCTTCCTCGGTCACGGATGCGGCGGCGGCCGCAGCCGCCTCGAGCAGCGAATCGCGATCCAGACGGTTGGAGTACGCGTAGCCGAACGAGGTCCCCTGTCCGACTCGGACGCCCGCTCCCCGGTCCGTACCGGTCGTGACCTCCTCGATCCGGCCGTCGTCCAGCCGGACCGAAACCCCGAAACGGTCCTCGACGAACAGCTCGGAGAACGCACCACCGCGCGCGCGTGCGGCGCGCAGGACCTCCTGCACCAGATCGCGATCGAGCACTCGGCGATGCTAGCAGCGGGTTTGTTTCGACCGCGTGGACCCGGCGGGTCGCGCGAGAGCGCATGGTAGGTTCGCGCGCGCACCGGAGGTCGCCAACGATGAGGACGGTTCCGTTCCAGCGCTCCCGGATCCGGCCCGCCCGAACTCGGCCGGCCCGGAACGACCTCCTGATCGTCGCCGGACTGTCCATCGCCCTGCTCGCGTGGTTCCTGTGGCCGTTCATCGCGCACGGCGAACGGTTCCCGCTCGGCCCCGATACGCCCGTGTACCTGTGGTGGACGCGCCTCGCCGGCGAGGAAGGGTTGTCCGCCGTCGGCCATCGAGCCGGCGTCCCAGCCCTCTCGCTCGTGCTGCAGGGAACGCTCGGCCGATCGGTGATCGAGGTCACGGCCGCGCTCGAGGTCGCGCTCGGCGCCACGGTGGGTCTCGCCGTCGCGGCGCTACTGCGCGGCCGGACGACGCGCGCCGGATGGATCCTCGCCGGCGCGCTGGCCGGCACGTTCGCGGTCCACCTCGCCGCGGGATACCTCGCGAACCTCGCGAACGCCGCCGCGTTCCTGGCTGCTGCGGTGACGCTCGCGGAGGGCACGCGCCGGAGCCCGCGGATCGCCGCCGGCGCGCTCGCGGCGGCCGGCCTCGCGCACCCGCTCTTCTTCTTCCTCGGCGCTACGGTGCTGCTCCTCGCGGCGGCCCTCGCGTGGCGAGCCGATCGCGCGGAGGCACTCCGCGTCGGTGGCACGGTGCTCGGCGGCGGCGCGCTCCTGGGCGCCGGGCTCCTCTCGCTCCTCTCCGGCCCCCGGCCGCCGGAGGTCGACACGTCGCGCGACGCGTTCCTGCGCCGCGCGGGGCTCGGCGGCGAGTTGCGGAGCGCCTACCTCGACCGGCTGGTGCAGCGGTGGACCCGCTACGTGCAGTGGGCGTCGCTGCCGCTGGCAGCCCTCGGGCTCTCCTCGGCACGGGGTTTCGTCGGGCGGCTGCTCCGCGCGTGGATCGTCGCGCTGGTCGCCGGTGTCGTGGTGGCGGTGATCACCGGGTGGTTCCCACCGGATCGGTTCGTCACGTTCGGCTTCGCCGTTCCGATCCTCGCGGCGCTCGGGCTCGTGCGCCTCCTCGATTGGTTCGGCGACCGGCGCGCCCTCGGCATCGCCGTGACGAGCGCCCTGACGCTCGCGATGCTCGCCGGCGCGTTCATCGCGTGGAACCGGCAGGAGCCGTTCCTCTCCGAAGAGGAGGTCGATGCCGCAACGGCCGCCAA
>CAZMNP010000069.1:0-3860 GCA_964567675.1 uncultured Actinomycetes bacterium | reverse complement strand
TCGGCCACGACGTTCGCGGAGAAATCGAAGCCGCGGATCTGCTCGAGCTCGCCCATCACCTTCGCGATCGCCGGCGGTGTCGGCCCTTCCGCGGGGACCTCGGAGCCGCCCTCGAGATCGGGCGGAACGATCGTGCAGAGGCGCTCGAGCGCGGCGAGGGCGGACCCGGGACCGTCCTCCTGCCGCGGCACGACCTCCGGCGAGGTCGGAACGTCGATGGAGGGCTCGGCGCCGGTCGGTGGCTCCGGGTCCGGGTTCGAGGCCGAGGTGCACGCCGACGCGAGCATCGCGAACGCGAGTACCGCGATGAAGACTCTGGCCAACGGCGTCATCGGCGCACGGGAATGACCACGCTCACGACCGCCGCCACGATGGCCGCGACGGAGAGCCAGGCCGAGACCCGGAGGAGTCGGAGCGACTCCAGCTGTCCGAACGCCGCGAAGGCGAAGACGGCGCCGGCGACGAGCAGCAGCGCGAAGGCCACCGCGTACAGGCTCACCCATCCTCTTCGAGGTCTCGGCTGCTCCATGGGATACCTAGAGCCGTTCGGCGAGATACGGAACGAGGTTCTCGACCGGGATCCGTTCCTGGGCCATCGAGTCGCGCTCACGCACGGTCACCTGCCGGTCCTCGAGCGTGTCGAAGTCGACGGTGACGCAGAACGGCGTCCCGACCTCGTCCTGGCGGCGGTACCGGCGGCCGATCGACCCGGCGTCGTCGAAATCGGACGTCCAGTGCGGCTTCACGAGGTCGAACACCCCTCGGGCGTCCGGCGTGAGCTTCTCGTTCCGCGAGAGCGGCAGCACCGCGACCTTGACCGGCGCCAGGTCCTTGTGCAGCGCGAGGTACGTCCGCTTCTCCGTGTCGCCCTTGGCCGTCGGCGCTTCCTCCTCGCGATACGCGTCGATCACGAAGGCGAGCAGCGCGCGGTCAACCCCGGCGGCCGGCTCGATCACGAAGGGGTGGTAGCGAACGTTCCGCTCCTGGTCGAAGTAGGTGAGGTCCTGACCCGAGGCCTTCTCGTGGGCCTTGAGGTCGAAGTCGGTACGGTTCGCGATGCCCTCGAGCTCGCCCCAGTCCGTGAACGGGAAGCGGTACTCGACGTCCACCGTTCGCGTCGAGTAGTGGGAGAGCTCGTCCTTGTCGTGCTCGCGCAGGCGGAGGTTCTCCTTCCGGATCCCGAGATCGGTGTACCAGCGGAAGCGCTCGTCGATCCAGAGCTGGTGCCACTCCTCGTCGGTCCCGGGCTCGACGAAGAACTCCATCTCCATCTGCTCGAACTCGCGCATGCGGAAGATGAAGTTCCCGGGGGTGATCTCATTGCGGAACGACTTGCCGATCTGGGCGATCCCGAACGGGACCTTCTTCCGGCTGCTCGTCTGGACCTGCACGAAGTCCACGAACATGCCTTGCGCGGTCTCGGGACGCAGGTAGACCGCGTTCGAGTCGTCCTCGACCGGCCCCATGTGCGTCTTGAACATCAGGTTGAAGTTCCGAGGGTCGGTGAACTCGTGATGGCCGCAGTTCGGACACGTCGGCTTCTGCTGCATGTCGATCGTGGTCTCGTCCTCCTCGTGACCCGACCGCGGGGCGTGGATGCCCGGCAGGTGGTCGGCGCGGAACCGCTGGTGGCAGTTCAGGCACTCGACGAGGGGGTCGGTGAAGACCTCGAGGTGGCCGCTCGCCTCCCAGACCTTCGGGGACATGATGACTGCGGAGTCCAGGCCGACGACGTCGTCGCGGAGCTGCACCATCGAACGCCACCACGCGTTCCGGATGTTGCGCTTGAGCTCCACGCCGACCGGCCCGTAATCCCACGACGAGCGCAGCCCGCCGTAGATCTCGCTGGACTGGAACGCGATCCCTCGGCGTTTCGCGAGGGAGGTGATGGCCTCCATGAGCTCGGCCACGGCGGATGACTCCTCTCCCGGCCGCTGGCCGCGGCCGCTGGCGTGAGCGTCCAGTCTACGGGCGGCGGGGGTTTCGGTTCCGACGTGCTAGTCGGAGTCGTTTTCGGCGATGGCGCCGAACCGCCGCGAGCGCTTCTGGTAGTCGCGGATCGCCTCGAACAGGTGCTCGCGGTCGAAGTCGGGCCAGTACACCGGTGTGAAATACAGCTCGCTGTAGGCCGCCTGCCACAGGAGGAAGTTGCTGATCCGCTCCTCCCCGCTCGTCCGGATGATGAGGTCGGGATCGGGCATGTCGGGGTGGTAGAGCCGGCGCGCGATCGACTCGGGCGTGATCTTCTCGCCCTTCAGCCGGCCGGCGTCGTGGTCGGCGAGGATCCGCTTGACCGCGTCCGCGATCTCGACCCGGCCGCCGTAGTTGAACGCGATCGTGAGCGTCATCCCGGTGTTGTCCCGCGTGAGCTCCTCGGAGATCTCCATCTCGCGCAGGACCGAACGGGGCACGCGCCAATCCCTGCGGCCGAGCCAGCGCACGCGGACGTTCATCCGGTTGAGCTCCTCGCGGCGCCTGCGGAGGAGCCCGCGGTTGAACGCCATCAGGTAGCGGACCTCGGCCTTGGGCCGGTTCCAGTTCTCGGTCGAGAACGCGAACATCGTGAGCCAACCCAGACCGAGCTCGTTCGCGCCGACGACCGTGTCCCACATCGCCGCCTCGCCAGCGGCGTGACCCTCGGTCCGCGCCAGCCCTCGCTGCTTCGCCCAGCGGCCGTTGCCGTCCATCACGATCCCGACGTGGCGCGGCAGCCGGTCGCGTTCGAGATCGTCGAGGTAGGTGCTCACGGAGCAAGGCTCCGGGCGAGGATCGGCAGGCTCTTCATACGTCGCTCCAGGTGATACTCGGCGAACCCGAACAAGAGGGCGCGGGACTCGCGCCTCACAGAGGTATCGGTCGCGATCTCGCCCGCCTCAAGCAACCCGGCGCCGCCGAGCGCCGCGAGGTGCTCGAGCGCCTCGCGAGAGGCCCGCCCGGCGTCGAACTCGGCGTCGGCGGCGCAGACAGCGCCGCCCTGGCCGCTCGCGAAACGATCGGGCTCCGGCCCGCCGCAGACCGCGCAGGCTCGCAGGCTGGGGTGGAAGCCCGAGAGCGAAAGCAGCTTCAACAGGAAGGACTCGGCGACTGCGGCGGCGTCGGTGGGGCGGGCGTCGAGCGCTCGCATCCCCGTCAACAGGAGCATGAACAGGCGAACGTTGCGCTCGTGCTCCTCGGCCACCTTGTCAACGGCCTCGAGCATCGTCTCTCCGGCCGCGAACAGTCCGAGGTCGGCGCGGAGCGATCGGAACGGGTCGATGATCTCGGCCTGGCTCACGGTGTCGAGGGCACCCCGACCCCGGTACACCATCAAGGACACGTGCGTGAACGGCTCCAACCGCGCGCCGAACCGGGAGGTGGTCTTGCGGATACCCTTTGCGACCGCCCGGACCTTGCCCGAGCCCTGGGTCATCACCGTGACGATCTTGTCGGCCTCGCCCAGCTTGTGTGCCCGCAGGACGACGCCTTGTTCCTTGTAGAGGGGCATCCCCGGAATCGTAGCCCGAGGCCCGACGCCGCTCCGGGAATCGACGTTGCGAAGTCGTGATATCCGGGCACAAGGAGGGCGGGGCCCCTCGCGGAGTCCCGCCCTCTGTCTGCAAGCGGGGATGCCTAGCCCGCCGCCTCCATGTTCTTGGTGACGATCTCCATCGTCTCGTTGAGCCGGTCGGTCGGGCTGAACTCGACCAGCGACGTGCCGGCGAAGATGCTCGGCGTGTGGCCGGGGCCGACGAAGTAGGCGTCACCGCCCGCGAACTCCTCGTCCCCATCCGCCGTGTGGAACACGACCTTGCCCTCGAACACGAACCCCCAGTGCTCGCACTGGCAGCGGTCGTCGGGCAGGCCCGCGAACAACGGGGTCA